>CACHII010000001.1 GCA_902579825.1 uncultured SAR86 cluster bacterium
ATCAGAAACAACATTGGTATTCACTGAATAAATTTTATTTTAGTTTGAAAAAAAACTTATAAAAAAGATAAGCTAGAATTCCGCCTATAAATTCTGCTAAGCAAAAAAACAAAACATTTTCAGGACTTATTCCAGCAAATGTATTAGAAAACATTCTACCAATGGTTCCAGCAGGGTTAGCAAACGAAGTTGATGATGTAAACCAATAAGCTGCTCCAATATATGACGCAACTACTAATGGAATCTTATCTTTACTGGATATGAGTATAAAAAATACTAACCCAAAAGTAGCAATTATTTCAGCAATAAAGATATTAATACCAGATCTATTTTTTTGAGAAAATTCAATATTCTCAATATCAAACATATAATTTGCGGTCATAACACCCACAACAGCGCCTAAAATTTGAAGCAAAATATATATACCTAAAGTATTCTGTGAAATTTTTTTATCTAAATAAAATGCTATCGAAACAACTGGATTAAAATGATTGCTGTAAGGCTCTAATGAAGTAATTAAGAAATATAATGCAAAAAAAGTGACAATTGTATTTACTAATAATATCAGAGCTTCATTTTCATTGCCGAGATTCTGCCCCATAATTCCAGAACCAATAACTGCACAAAATAAAAATCCAGTTCCTAGAAATTCTGATATGTATTTACTCATAAGTCTTTAATTGCTATTAATAGAGATTTTTTTTGAATAGAGCTCATGAAAAGATTTTACTGCAATAGAATCTGAGACGCCCCATTTTGTAGATTTAATTTTTTTAACTTGTAATTCATTAATAATTTTACAAAAGATCCTTAATCCATGGTCTATAACATCAGCACGATCATGGCCTAAATTATGCAAAGCAATTTTTTCTTCGACAGATAATTTTTTCAATTCACCTGCCTTTTTAATAAATTCATTTGATGACATTTTTTTTACGTTATGAATATTTAAAAAAGATCTTATATTTCCTCCCAATCCAGTAATTGTATTTATATTTCTTTGTTTTTTTATCCATTCTTCAAGTCTACTCCATTCATTTTTTTTATCCTTTTTAAGCATTAACCTTACTCCGCCCAATTGAAAAGATTGAATAGAATGTTTTTCTTCTTTGTATATATATATTTCTGTGCTTCCTCCACCTACATCAACAAACATTTTTCCGGTTCCAGTCTGTGCTTTAGGATGCAAGCTAATTAATTTAGCTTCCTCAAGACCTGATATTATTCTTATTGGATGTTCTATTTGATTTTCAACATATCTACGAGCATCTTCAGAATTTTTGGTATCTCTAAAGGCGCTAGTTGCAGTTATTTCATAAGATACTATCTCCTTCTTTTCAAAAGTTTTTTGATATTGCATAAGCGTAGATACTAATTCATTCAATTTGGCTTTTGATAATATTCCATCATTAAAGACCTCTTCTCCAAGTCTAATAGGGGATCTAATTGCTTCAATGAAAGTAATTGTTGTTGGACTGGTATCAAAAACCTTTGATTTTATAGCATTTGTTCCTATATCAATTGATGCTATCTTCATTATATATCATCACTATATTTTGAAATTATCAAAAATTGGTCATATGATAAATTTTCAAACATGACACCTTCAATTGAAGCTGAATAGTTATTTAATGACTGTGTCCATTTTACAGGTTTTAGAATTTTTTTATTTTCATAATTAGTTTTATTGAGAAGATATCTAAGAGAAGTTAACCTACCAATCATTTTATTATTTGAATTGATAACAATCCATGGAGCTATTTCGGTACCTGTTTTCTCGAACATTTGATCTTTATAAAGTGTAAATGCATCCCACTTTGTAACAATCTTTTCATCATGCTTTGACAATTTCCAGTACTTGAGCCTTGAATTTTTTCTGGCGTGAATTCTTCTTGTTTGCTGATCTTTTGATAAAGAAAAATAAAATTTTGTAAGCTCAAGACCACTTTTAATATGATTTTGTTCCCATTTGTTTACAGTATTCATAAATTTTCGGTACTGTTGTTCAGTACAGTAATTCATAACAGGTTCTGTAACAGCTCTGGTATACCATGAACGATCAAGGAATGTTATTTGCCCCTTTTTAGGTAGTACTTTTTCCCATCTTTGAAACCAATGGGATGATTCCCATTTTGTTGGAATCCCTAGTTGAATATAATTAAAATTTTTTGGTCTTAAATATTCTGAAAAAAATTTAATAGCAGAGCTTTTACCTGCAGTGTCACGTCCTTCAAATACAATACAAATTTTTCTTTGATTTTTAATTATGTCTTCTTGAAGTTTTAGCAGTTCAATTTGCAGCCTTCTTTTTTCTAAAGCATAAGTTTTAGAATGTAGTTTTTTATATTCGCTTTGATCTAAATAAATTATTTTCATTCTAGAAATTACAATTTTTTATAGGTAATAGTTTTCAAAAAAGTTTAATAAAGTTAACACAAATAATAGTATTTGCGGCTTATACTAGTGACTATGGAAAGCTTATTTATCAATCCTATAGCCATAATAATTATAGCATCAGTAGTTGGTTTCTTTATGGCTTATGGTATTGGAGCGAATGATGTTGCTAATGCCATGGGCACCTCAGTTGGCAGCAAAGCTATAACCTTAAAACAAGCAATTATAATTGCAGCAATATTTGAGTTCTTAGGTGCTTATTTAGCTGGTGGATCAGTTACAGATACTATTCGTAAAGAAATTGTAGATCCTCAAATATATGAAGAAGATCCTAATATTTTTATCTTAGGCATGCTATCAGCTCTTCTAGCTGCAGGTACCTGGTTGATAATTGCATCTCAAAGAGGTTGGCCTGTGTCAACCACTCATTCTATTGTAGGGGCTATTATTGGATTTGTTTGCATCTCTAAGGGTCCAAGTTTTGTATCATGGAATACTGTAGGAGGCATAGCTGGAAGTTGGGTTACTTCTCCCTTAATAGCTGCGACATTGGCTTTTATTATTTTTTTAAGTGCTAAAAAATTTATCTTAGACAGAGATAATCCAGGTAAAGCAGCTATCAATATTATTCCCATATATAGCTTCTATGTTGGATTTATTATTTCTTTAGTAATTGCAAGAAAAGGGCTTAAGAATATTGGACTAGAGATGTCCGAGTCAGAAATTTATACCTTCACTTTAATAATTAGTTTTGCAGCAGCTTTATTTACTTCTTTTGCCCTTAGAAGAAACAAAAGTGAGATTGAATTGAATGGAGTTGAGCCTGCATTTGCAGTGCTGATGATTATCTCAGCATGCGCAATGGCTTTTGCTCATGGCTCAAATGATGTTGCCAATGCGATAGGCCCACTAGCTGCTATTGTAAACATAGTAAATTCGAATGGCCTTATTCAAGAATCATCAGAAACTTATCCTTGGATTTTGTTTTTAGGGGCAACAGGTATTGTCTTTGGTCTTACATTCTTGGGTAAAAACGTTATAAAGACAGTTGGGGAAAAGATTACATCACTCAAACCAAGTCTTGGTTTTTCAGCAGAATTAGCCACAGCTACTACAGTGGTATTGGCTTCATATGCAGGCTTTCCAATATCTACAACTCATACATTAGTAGGGGGCGTAATTGGTGTGGGGCTTGCAAAAGGTGCAAAACATCTCAATACAAAGTCAATCATAAGAATTATTTCGTCATGGTTGATAACAATTCCAATTGGAGCAATGCTTACAATTTTGTTTTGGGTACTATTGAGATTTGTTTTTGGTGTCTAGTTTACTTATTTAACCAACTTTTAATATATGCAATTACCGCTCTATTAGCTTCAATTTTGCCTACCTCGTTTAAAGCACCACTTTCTTTTGTATTTAATGAAAAAATAGAAAGTATTATTTGCGCTACAACTCTACACACACCACTTTTATTAAAAATAGAATCCAGACTTATATATTTTTCAAACTCTTTTTCAACAAGATGACCTAATTTGTGAATTGAATCTGAATCAATTGGCGGATTAATAGTATTACCTAAAATTATTCTCTGACTTACTAGTGAGGAAACAAAAAAATTATACATTTTTAATACAATATTATTTGTAGCCCCAACAACTTGATCTTGATTAGCAACTAATGAGGTATCTTTGGAGATACTCTCTATGCATTGATCTACACATTCATTTATAACTAATTCTTTTAGAGCATTGGGAGTGGGAATAAATTTATATGTTGAGGTTCTTTTAAGTCCGGATTTTTTAGATATTTCAGCAATTGTTAACGATTCTAATCCTTCGGTTTCAATAATTGTAATTGCAGTTTTAATAATTATAGATATTCTATCTTTGCTTCTTTTTTGTTTAGCAACTACTTTCATTAATTTATTATCGACAAATGTCTAAAAAAGTAAATATTTTTAAAAATTTAAAGTGAAAGATGTTTTATTAAGTTCACAGAATTCTCACAAATTAGTTGAATAATTGTTGCATTATAAATTTAAACTTTAAGAATTATCTAAAGGAGTGCTCATGAAAAAATTTTTATTCCCACTATTACTATCGTTATCTTTATTTTCACAAGAATCAGAAAATAACACTAACAATGAAGAAGTTGAAGAGGTTTTAGTAGTTGGTACAAAGGCCAGTATTGTCTCTGCTATTGAAAAACAAAGACAATCAAATTTAATTGTTTCAGTTGTTGATTCTGATGCTTTAGGTGACTTTCCTGATACAACTGCAGCAGAAGCTATTAGAAGATTATCAGGTATTTCAGTTGAAAACGATCAAGGTGAAGGCAGGTATGTAAATATCAGAGGTATATCCGGAGATCTTAATTCAATTGCAGTTAACGGTGCTCTTGTACCAGCTCCTGAAGGAGGAAGAACTGTAATGCTCGATGGTTTGCCAACTGAATTGTTAGATTCAATAGAGGTTTATAAGACTTTAACAGCAGATAAAGATGCTGACTCAATTGGAGGAAGAATTGAGTTTAATACCAAAAGAGCTACTTCAATTGACGGAACACTTCTAAAATTTAAAGCAGATACCTCTTACAATGAGCAAACTAAGAATTCTGATAACCCAAAAATGGCTTTTACCTACGGTTCAATGATTAATGAAAATGTTGGACATGTTCTTGGTCTTACATATGCTAGTAAGCAGATTGTTACCTATAACAACGAAACCGGTTTTCCAGCATGGGATACAGACGACGGCAACATCTTTCTTGATGATGATTGGGAGATGAGATTTTATGATTTAACAAGAGAAAGAACTGGTATTACATATGATATTGACATGATGATAGATGACGATACATCAATTTATGCAAATTTTTTATATAACAAATATGAAGACGATGAATTAAGGAACAAAGAAGAATTTGGGTCTCTTAGAACCGGAAATGTATATGCAGACTCAAGCGAGATTAATAGAATTAGAAGAGATGCTGAAGTTAGAAAAAGAATAGAAACACGTGAGATTAAAACCGTTATATTGGGCGGTGAGACATTGATTAATGGTTGGTATACAGAAGTTCAATTCAGTCACTCTTATGCTGAAGAAAATGATACAGATAATGTTGATGTAACTTTTAGAAGTGATAGGATTGATAATGATGATTGCGGAGGTCCCTGTGGCTCATTCTTTTATCAAGATCCTCAAAAAGTTGGTTTGTCTCTCACATCATATGCTCAAGGTGTGCTTTATGCTGATTTAAATGTTGACGCATGGGAAGAAGATTGGAGTCTAATAAAAGACACTGAAACAGCATTTAGTATAGATATGACAAAAGATGGATTTATGTTTATGGATGTTCCAACAACAGTAAAGTATGGTTTTAAATATAGATCTAGAGAGAAAAAAGGTGATAGCAATAAAATAGAAGTTGATGATGATGATGTGCAAGCTTTACTTCAATCTGAATTTGGACCATACATAAGATCATGGCCATTCGCTGGACAACAGTATGGCCCTCATGCTGATGAGAATCTTTTATATGCAAGAAAGGGTCAATACACTGGCGGTCCTGATTACGATAACTTTGAAGAAGACTTTACAACAAATGAAGATATCACCGCATTATATATAATGGGTACAATGGACTTTGATAAGGCAGTTGTTACAGCAGGTATTAGAGTTGAAGATACCGATTTTGATACTCTTGGATATAATGATGGTGATGTAAATGATGTTTTAACAGCATCAAAGAGTTATACATTTGTCTCGCCAAGTTTAAATGTTAAATATTTCTTAGATGATCAAACTATTATTAGAGGCGCAATATGGAGAGCATTATCCAGACCAGGCTTTGGTAAAGCAAACTTAATCGCAGAAATAACTGAAAGAGATGATGGTAATTATCGAGGTGAGATGGGTAATCCGGATCTTGACCCGTATGAAGCAACTAATTTTGATTTATCAATTGAGTATTACGGTGATGGCTTATTTACATCATTTGGATATTTTAAGAAAGATATTGAAAATGCAATCTACCCACTCGCAGTCGCTAACACAACTGTAAATGGTTTGTTTTTTGATGAATTATTAACTTTTGTAAATACAGATGACTCTGATGTTGATGGTTTTGAATTAAATATATTTCAAGAGCTAAATATGCTGCCTGAACCTTTTGATGGTCTATTTGTTTCGATGAACTTTACTCGTACGGATGGATCATCCTCTTTAACAGTAGATAATGGAACTGTAACATTTCCATTTAGAAAATTATCAGAAGATGTTTCAAATATCTCTATAGGTTATGATAAAAATAAATTTGATGTTAGGTTATCATCTGTTTCAAGATCGCCTTATTTGGATTACCTTGCAGATGATGACAGCGAAACCATTCAAGAGGATTTAGATAATAATAATATTAGGTATACTGATGATCACACCCAAATTGATTTTAATCTTAAATACAAGATTAATGACAATTTAAGTGTTAAATTTGATATCAATAATATAACTGATGAACCAGAGTTCTATTATTGGGGAACTCCAAACAGATTATCTCAATATGACGAGTACGGAACTACCTATTCAATTGGTATAAGATATAACCTATAATTCATCCAAATATAAATAATAAGGCAAGTATTTAACTTGCCTTATCTTATAGAAAAATGAAATACTTATTCACAACATTATTTATATATTCGCTCTCTGTAGTATCTGATCCTATAAATAAAATTATTCATATAGTTCCTGCAATAGATGAGACTCCACAAGTAATCTCAAAAGGTGATGCTGCAGATGATCCTGCTATTTGGCTAAATAAATTAAATCCAAATAGATCACTAGTCTTTGGAACAGATAAGAGAAGCGGCATATATACATATAACTTAAAGGGCGAAAAAATAGGCTACACAGAAATTGGAGATATTAATAATATTGATGTTAGAACAATGAATGTTACTGATGATGACAATAAAGATATAGGTAGTTATTCATTTATTTTTGCATCAAATAGAACAACAAATACACTTGATATATGGACATACAAAGATACCAACATTGATAAAGCTGTAAAGGATGATAATTTTGAAATTTCAAAGGACCCTTATATAAATGCTAAAGCAAACATGGTAGTTTATGGAGTTTGTGCAGGTATTGATTCGAGATTTGGATTAATAGCATTTTTAACAGAAGATGAGGGACCAAAGGTACAGATGTGGAATTATGGTCCTTTTGGAATGACACTTTTAACAACATTTAATAATGGAAATGCAACTCAATCTGAGGGATGTGTTTACGACGATGAAAATAGAACTCTTTTTATATCTGAAGAACAAGATAGAGGTATTTTAAGAGCCTATAAAATAAATAACGAATTAGATTTTTCAAATCCTATTATTATTGATAATAGATCTGGAAATATAGATGGTGATCCTGAAGGAGTAACCGTTTATAAATCTTCTGAAAAAGATGGATATGTTATCGTTTCATCTCAAGGTGATAGTTCTTTTAATATTTATAATCGACAAGAGCCTTATAACTACATAGGCAGTTTTAAAGTTGGTAGTAACAAGGACATTGATAATGTTAATGACACTGATGGTATTGACGTTATTAATTTCAATTTTGGTAATAAATATCCCATGGGTTTATTTGTCCTGCAGGATGGAACAAATGATGGTAAAAATAAGGTTAAGAGACAGAATTTTAAATATGTTTCTTTTGCTGATGTTCTTAAAAAATTAGATCTTTAGTTTCTTTATAAATTCTATAATATCCTTAGAAAGTGACTCAGGTTGCTCTAAGGCTGCAAAATGTCCGCCTTTGTGAGTATTCCATTGAACTACATTATAGATTTCTTCAGCCCATGCTCTTGGAGGTGCAATTAAGTCTCTTTCAAAAACTGCGCCTGCCATAGGTTGCTTAATGTTTTCAAAAGAAAATCCTAAGTCTCCATTTTCTTTATATAACCTTGTTGATGAAGTTATTGATTCACTAAACCAATACAAAGATATTATTGCCAAAACTTCATCATTAGAAACAACTAGTTTATTCTCTTCACCATCAAACCAGCCATAAAACTTCTCTACAATCCATGCAGCAAGTCCAACAGGAGAGTCATTTAAGCCATAACCAAGTGTTTGTGGTTTTGTTTTTTGTATCTCATAGTATCCAACTCCTTGTTCTTTATATTTTTCATAATTTGCCATTAATTTTTGTTCTTCTTGTGAGGTATTTTCTAATGGATCTTTATCAACCGGTGGCCAAGCAATGATCATATTAAGGTGAATGCCAATACAATGATCTGGATAAAGTTCAGCCATCCATTTGCTTATGGTAGCTCCCCAGTCACCACCTTGAACAATATATTTATCATATCCAAGAGCTATCAAGAGCTCATGCTGCAAAATAGCAATATGTTTGGAATCCATACCAACTTCTTTTGGTTTATCGGAAAATCCAAATCCTGGCAGAGAAGGACAAATAATATCAATTGGAATATCAGAGTTTTTTTGAATTATAGGTATTATTTTTAAAAATTCTTGGATGCTTCCAGGCCAACCATGAGTCATTACTAATGGAATAGCATTATCGTTGTTTGACTTTGAATGAAGGAAATGAAGCTTAAGTCCTGACTTAGTAGTATATCTGTAGCTACCAATGTCATTAATCTTCTTTTCATGATCTCGCCAATTAAATTCATTCCGCCAATAGTTTGTTAGCTCTTTTAGGAAATTAAGATCTGTTCCATGAGACCATCTATGATTAATTTCATCAGGCCATCTTGTAAGCTTTATTTTGTCTTTTAAAAGCTGAATATCTTCTTCAGCAACTTTAATGTGGTAGTTCTCTATCATGTTAAATTATGAAATATTTAAAAAGCTTATTTTTTCAATAACATTATACATTGAAGTAAAATAACAGATTATGTTTGATAATATTGAATCCTTTTTAACCCAAAATAGTGAACTTGCTTGGATAGCAATATTTGTTTTTGCTTTTATGGAATCATTTATTCTATCTGGTCTTTTAGTTTCAAGTGTAATATTGTTCTCAGTTTGTGTATTTGTGTTTAATATGGAAATTCTTCCACTTTATGCAATTGTTCCTATTGCTATTTTAGGTGCACATTCAGGAGATATGTCAGGTTTTTATTTTGGTAAAACAGTTGGGTCAAAACTTCTACAAACTAAGTTTTTAAAAAAAAGAGAAAAAACAATAAACAGAGCACAAAGATTTCTCGATAAAACAGGTTCCTACACAGTTATAACAGGAAGATTTATACCTGCTGTGCGACCAATAGTACCTTTTTTACTTGGAATTTCTGATGTAAAACCTGTAAGATTTTATATAGCTGATATTATTGCTTGTTTGTTGTGGGGAGCAGCATTAGCACTTTTGGTCAGTGGTGTTGGTTCAGTTATAGGATGATTTTATGTTAAGCATATTTATTTTAGTTGTAAGCTCGATTGCGATTTTATACTTATTATTTCAACTAATTAAAGCAGGCAAGCAAGGAAGATTTGTACAAACTCTTAGGGACTTATTAATTATTTTTTTAGCAATTCTTATGACCGCAGTTATAGCTTATTTAGCTTATAGATTTTTTAGAGCATTTTAATAAAACATATGACTGAAACACTATTTGAAAAAATTATTAAAAAAGAAATTCCTGCTGAGATAATTTATGAAGATGATATTTCAATTGTTATTAAAGATATAAATCCACAGGCCCCAACACATTTATTAATTATTCCAAAAAAAGTCATACCAAAGTTATCTGATGCAAATCAAGAAGATCAAGAAATATTAGGGCATTTGATGTTGGTTGCAGGAAACATGTCTAGGCATCTAAAACTAGATGATACATTTAGACTAATTGTGAATAATGGAGCCAAAGCAGGACAAAGTGTGTTTCATTTACATTTACACCTTTTGTCAGGTAGAGTGCTTAATTGGCCACCCGGCTAGTTAAAATATAAATACGCTCCTAGACCAAGTCCAAAGATAGTTACTCCAATGCCAACTGCAAAGAGAGCACTATATTTTAATGTTGTATTATCATCCATAAATATTCCCCTTGAACTTATAATTATATTAAAAAATATCCCTTTTCAACATATTTAATAATTTAACGTGTAAACTTACATAAATTTATAATACTTTTCAAAATATTAAAATGTCTAAACTTGAAAAAGCATGGATTTCTTATGATCTTGGTAACTCAGCATTTGCAACCACTGTTTTAGCAGCATTTTTTCCATTATTTTTTCCAGAGTTTTGGGGAAAGGACTTAACCTCAGTGCAGTCAGCATCATATTTACTTTGGACAGTAGCTCTTTCTAACTTTCTTCTTTTTATAAGCGCTCCTGTAATTGGAGCACTCACAGATATCAACGGTTCAACAAAAAAGATTTTTATAACTTTTACAGCAATCGCCATTATCTGTGTTGGAGTATTATTTTTTACTAAGGCAGGGATGTGGATTTTTGCATTAATCTTTTTCGGTGTAGCGAACTATTTCTTTTCAGCTGGTAATATTTTGTATGACAAAATTTTAGTAAAGATTACAAGCCCTGATCGATATTCTAAAATTTCTGGAATAGGCTATGCATGGGGTTATTTCGGAGGCGGCTTACTTTTTTTAATTAACTCTATAATGTTTATGTTTTGGGAAAGCTTGTGGTTTGAGAACTCTGCTGAAGCAATTTTGTTTGCATTTCTTACTGTTTCCATATGGTGGTCTATATTTCTACTTCCTTTGGCCATAAATTATAAAGATGAAAAAATTGTTCAAGATCAAATACAGCGAAACATAATTGCAGAATCATTTAAAAAAACTTATTCAACAATCAAATCTATATCTGAAAATAAAAAGATATTTTTATTTTTGCTAGCATTTTTCTTGTACATCGATGGTGTTCATACTGTAATGAGTTCTGCTGTCTTGTATGCAAAATTATTAAATTTAGATGATAGTGCAATTATTGTTGGATTGTTAATAGTACAATTTGTTGCATTTCCATTCACTCTTATATGGGCATACGTTGCTGAGAAATATAATGATAAGTTGGTCATTAATCTCTCAATTTTGATATATATTGGAGTTATATTGTTCTCACTCACGTTATCTAATGCAATTGAATTTTATATTCTTGCCGCCTTGGTCGGCAGTGTACAAGGTGGGATACAAGCAAGTTCAAGATCTTTTTTTGCAACTATAATTCCAGCTGAAAGATCTGGAGAATTCTTTGGTTTCTTTAATATGTTTGGAAAAGCTGGTGCTTTTATTGGTCCCACACTTGTTGGGGTTGCACTTTCGCCTGATAATATTCAATTAGGATTGTTGCCGGTCATTTTATTGTTTGTTCTTGGTGGCATCGTACTTTTAAAAGTAAAACATGAAACTATTTAGTAAAAAGTCTATTATTTTTTATAGTGTATTAGGAGCAATAACCGCTTTTATTATAGCTCCGTTGATAAGAAGCTTTCTTCATTATTCTTTTACTGTTGAGCTGCTTATCACAACAGCTATTATCATTCCAATGTACGCAGTAATAACAAGATTAGCAAGAAAGTATCTTTAAGTTTTTTCTAGGGTCTCAAACAATAACTTTGGCCTGTCTGTAATAATCCCATCAACTTCAAGTTGTATTAAATATCTGAAAGTTTCAACATCATTAATAGTCCATACCATGATTTTGATATCTTTAGATTTTAGATATTCAATAAATCTTTTAGTTACTATCTTTACACCATAGTATTTCATTGGAACTTGTAAACAATCGCCCTTGAGAGGACTATTAATTAATTTATATCTTGAAAGCAAAGTTTTAAAAACTTCATGGGGGCCCATTGATATACATAAGTTTGGTGAAACAGATCTTACTCGCTCTAATCGTTTGCTGCTGAAGCTGGCAATACATACTCTATCTGAAGAATTATTTTTTTGAATAACATTCAAAGCTGGTTCAACCACCTCATCAGTTTTGAAATCTATTTGAAAAGATAAATCTGGAAACTTATTTAGAGCATCTTCTAGTTTGGGAATTTTATGATTGTTAAATATGGTAAGACTGTCAATTTCATCACTTTTTAATGAATCAAATTTTTTTGGTATTTCACAAATTCTTTTGAGATCATCATCATGAAATATATACGGAATTCCATCTGATGACACTTGAACATCTGTTTCAATAAACTTACATCCCAAAGACTGTGAATATTCAAATGATTCAAGTGTATTTTCATATGATTCCTCTGCACCGCCCCTGTGAGCAAGAACTTCGATTCCTTTATAATCTAGATAAGTTTTCATTTAAGGTTATTGTATACATTATTAATGTAAAATATATCTCACATATAAAGTTCAAAAAATTTTTGTGGATAAATTTAATTCAATAAGACCTTATAACGATGAAGAGGTTAATAATGTATTAATAGATCTCTCTAATAATAGAAGATTTTTAAAAATGTTATTTACAACCGGGAAATTTAATCAGATAAGGTATCTACCTTTTTCAAGAAAAATCTTAAGCTATTTATTAAAAAAAAGAATTAAAGATATTGATTCAATAAAAAAATATCAAAATATATTTGAGGATGTTGTTGTAGATATAGTTAAAAAATCTATCACTAACTTTACAGTATCTGGAATCGAGAACATTCATCCTGATAAAGGATATTTATTTATTGCTAACCACAGAGATATAACGCTCGATTCTGCGTTATTGAATTTAAGTTTGCACCAAAATAACCTATCCACTACGTATAATGCGGTTGGTAATAATTTATTAAGCGAAAAATGGGCATCTGATCTTATGAGATTAAATAAAAGCTTTATTATTGATAGAAGTGATAAATCAAAGAGAGATATTTACAAGAGCTTAAATTTAGCATCTGAGTTTATTTTTAATGCAATAAATAATATAAATCATTCTATTTGGATTGCACAAAGACAGGGTAGGTCAAAAGATGGCAATGATTATACCGATCCATCTGTTATTAAAATGATACATTTGAATGCAAGGAAAAAAATAAGTTTATCTGAGTACCTAAATAAATTAAATGTAGTACCTGTTTCAATTTCATATGAAAAAGATCCGAATGATATATTAAAGGCAAAAGAGTTATACCTAACAGATTTAAATAAAATTTACATAAAGGAAAGAAAAGAAGATATGCAAAGTATTGCTCAGGGCATAAATGGACAAAAAGGAAATGTTAATTTAACTATCGGAAATGTTATGACTTTCAATTCAGATTCTTATGAAGAATGTTCTTACGAAATTACTAAAAATATTAGAAAGTTATACTATATACATCCAACGAACTTTGCCGCTGCAATTATGCTAGGAAGAGATATTGCATATTCTAAAGAATGGAGACACAAAATAACAAGGTCAACCGAATACTTAAATAGAAGGATAAGTTTAATACCGGATGAAATGCATCCATATCTTTTAAGTCAATATAGTAATTCTATTTCCTAAAAATTTTGAAAAAAGAGAAGGGTTAATTACTTAACCCTTCTCTAAAAATTTAATATTTTGACTATATTTGGGGGAGCACTTTATGCAGTCATAAGTATTAAATTATTTAAACTCTGGATAGGCTTCAACTCCTATCTCAGAAACGTCAAGACCAAGGTCTTGATCTTCATCTGAAGCTCTAATTGGCATAAATGAATCAATTGCAAGAGTTGCAGCATAGCTGACAACAAACGTGAATCCTGCAATTGCAATAACACCAATAAATTGAGTTACAAAATTTGCACCGCCTGTAAATGTAACAGCAAGCACGCCAAATATACCAACAACCCCGTGCGCAGATATTGCACCTACAGGATCGTCAATACCTGATTTTTCAAGCGTGAGTATTGAGAAATAAACAATGATTCCTCCAATAGCTCCAACTAATATAGCAACACCACCAGATGGACTCAATGGATCAGCTGTGATTGCAACTAGACCGGCAATTGCTCCATTTATTGCCATAGTAACATCCATTTTACCTGTCGCGATTAAGCTCATCAGCAGTGCAGCTACCACACCGCCTGCTGCAGCCATATTTGTATTTAGAAAAACTTGGCTAACTGCGATAGCACTTCCTTCACTGGCAACGGCAAGTTCAGAGCCGCCATTAAAACCAAACCATCCTAACCAAAGGATCCACGCACCAAGTGCAGCTAAAGGGATATTTGACCCTGGCATAGGATTCACAGAACCGTCATATCCATATTTGCCTTTTCTTGGACCTAAAACCATTACCACTGCAAGAGCTGCAGCTGCGCCACATAAATGAACGGTGCCTGATCCAGCGTAGTCAGAATAACCCATCTGGTTTAGAAAACCTCCACCCCAGTTCCAATAACCCTGTATAGGATATATAAATCCAGTAAGAATAATTGCAAAAATATAAAAGGGTAATAATTTCATTCTTCCAGCGACTGCTCCTGAAACAATCGACATAGCTGTAGCAACAAAAACTACTTGGAAAAAGAAGTCAGCTTGCTGTGAATAATCCATACCATAAGGCATACCAATTTCTTCATTAGGTAACCCAGTTGATAAAGTGACTGAAGTACCAATGGCTGGTAGATACCCATCTAAAAATTCTACACCAAGCCAGCTTAATGCACTTTCACTTGGATACATTAATACAAAACCACACACCAAATACATGATGCAAGCTATTGAGTATAATCCCAGATTTTTAGTAACTATTTCAGATACATCTTTCTTTTGCACTAATCCAGCTTCAAGCATGGTAAAACCAGCCGCCATCCACATAACAAGTGCACCAGCCATAACTGCATAAAAGGTATCTAATGCAAATTTAATTTCTTCCATAATATCTCCTTAAAATTTATATAGCCTCAGAACCGGTCTCACCCGTTCTAATTCTAATTACTTCTTCAATTGACGATATGAATATCTTTCCATCACCAATTTTTCCTGTGTTTGCAGTTTTTGAGATCACGTCTGTTACTGTTTCTAAATTTGAATCATCGACAAGAATATCTAATTTAATTTTTGGTAACGTATCTACAGAATATTCAGCACCTCTGTACATCTCTGTGTGTCCTTTTTGTCTGCCATAACCTTTAACCTCAGTAATTGTTAAGCCCTCAATACCGGAATCAACCAAAGCTTCTCTCACTTCTTGAAGTTTAAAAGGTTTAATAATTGCACTTACTAATTTCATATCAGATTCATAAACTAGCTGATATTGAAAAAACTAAAGCATCTTCATCGCCACCATAACCATCATCACTAAAATCATGATAGGAAACTGAGCAATCATAAGATCCACATCCAAATCCATAGGATATGGCCAAATTATCTCCATAATCATCATATTGGCCATAAGAGAAGCCGATGTCTCCAAAACCATATGCAATTTCTGTGTAGTCAGGAGCTCCATCTTGACCCATAGCAAATGTTAAACCTAGGTCACCCATGCTCAGTCCTAAAACAATTTCTTCAAAATCAAGACCGTCTTCATTACCAGGATAGTCAAAAGAAACGTAACCTAAATCTACGCCAATTCCACCCATTTCAAAACCGTATCCAAAATAGTAGTCGAATTCAGCTCCATTACCGCTTCCAGTACTATCATTAAAGTTTACATTAGAACCCCATATACCAGCATAGAATCCACCTTCAGCTGCATAATCGAATCCACCTGAAACTGCAATGCCATCAGTTTGTGTCATACCTCTCCATATATAGTCAGATGCAATGCTAACGTTAGCACTAACAGCTGCATATGAAGGTAATGAAATTAAAGTCATTAATAATAATAATTTTTTCATTTAATTCTCCTTATAAAAATCATTTACTTTATTAATGCAATTAACGTGCCAAATATACAAATACTGTTTTTTATTTTCCAAAAAGTTATAATTTTGAGCATTAAATGGAGTTTTTATGGAACTAAAAGATTCAATTGCATTAGTAACAGGTGGTGCATCAGGTTTAGGTCAAGCAACTGTAGAAGAATTTGTCTCTAAAGGGGCTAAAGCTGTTATTTTAGATATCAATGAAGATAATGCTAAAAAAATTATTGATGACTTGGGCCGAGATAATGTTTTATTTATATCAACAAATATTATGGAAGAAGAGCCTGTTATAAATGCAGTTAATCAAATCAAAGAAAAATTTGGCGGTTTACACATAGCCGTGAATTGTGCTGGAACGGGTTATCCTGGAAGAATACTTGGTAAAGAAGCACCTCATCCCCTAGATGCCTTCAAGTTTATTATTAATCTCAATCTTGTTGGGACATTTAACGTGATGAGAATCGCTGCAGAGTTAATGGACAAAAATGAACCAAATGAAGAGGGAGAAAAAGGCGTAATTATTAATACAGCGTCTATAGCAGGTTATGAAGGTCAAATTGGTCAATCAGCTTATAGTGCTTCAAAAGCTGGCGTAATAGGATTAACTCTAACCGCAGCAAGAGATCTTGCTAGACACGCAGTCAGGGTATGTACAATAGCTCCTGGAATTTTTGATACTCCTCTTATGCAACTAGCACCTGACAAAGTAAGAGATCCATTACTCGATTCTACTCAATTTCCTCATAGATTTGGAAAACCTAGCGAATTTGCTAATTTAGCTGTACACATTGTAGAGAATGCTTATCTAAATGGAGAAACAATAAGACTTGATTCTGCAATGAGAATGAAGCCAAGATAATTACTGAACAGCAACCCAGTAAGTGGCTGCAATGACAGCAACAATTATTAAAAATAAGACTACTCTAGCGTCACTTTTGCTATCAAGATTAGCCTCTTCAGATTCATAAAATTCTTTATATTCATCTTTCATATTTATACTCCATGCTCAATAACAATCCTTCCAATCTGCTCACCATTTAAAATTTTATTTATTTCATTTTCAATGTCGTAAATTTTAACAGTCTTTGTTTGATTTGAAAGATCTATTGACCATTCATTAGCTAAAAGATTCCATAATTCTATTTTAAGATTAATAGGAGACTCTGCTGAATCAACTCCTGATAGTTGAACTCCTCTCAAAATAAAAGGAAAAACAGACGAAGTAAACATAGCGCCCCCAACATTTCCACAACAAGAAACCACCCCGTTATTAGATATCATTGATATCATTTTAGCTAACATTTCACCGCCAACAGTATCAACAGCTGATGAATATGATGCTTTATCAAGTGGCTTTAATGGTTCTGACATAAAATCATTTCTAGAAATTATTTTAGTAGCTCCTATTGAAGTTAGCATCTCATTCTCATTTGGTTTACCAGTTATAGCGTGCACTTTATACCCAAGTTTTGATAATAAATTAACTGCTATAGATCCAACTCCTCCAGTAGCGCCTGAAACTAAAATCGGAAGAGTGTTTGAAACATCGCCAAGCATAAGTTTATCCACACACTCTGCTGCTGTAATTCCAGCAGTTCCATGACACATAGCATTAAAAAGAGATAAATTTTTTGGGAGTTTAACTACCCATTCTGATGGTAAATGTACAATTTCTCCAAACCCACCAAATTCTGCCATTCCTATTTTATATCCAGTAGCAATAACCTTGTCTCCAGGTATAAATTCATCTGAAGAAGACTCTATGATTTCTCCAGCAACATCTACACCAGGAACAAAAGGGTATGATCTTACAACGCCTTTTGCACCAGTTGCAGCAAGAGCGTCTTTATAATTTAATGAAGAATACTTAACCTTAATTAACAGTCGACCATCTTCCAGATCTGGGGCATCAAGCTCTTTTATAGACCCTATAAACTCTCCACCATTTTCTTCGACTAAATATGCTTTGTATTTCATTTTTATTTTTCTGATAAATATTTTTCTGCATCTAAAGCAGCCATACAGCCAAAGCCTGCGGAAGTAATAGCTTGACGATACACTTGATCCGACACATCTCCCGCTGCAAAAACACCTTTGACAGAAGTGCTTGTAACTGATCCGTTGAGACCAGATTTGATAATAATATAACCGTTATCCATTTCTAATTGATCACTAAACATTTCAGTATTCGGTTTGTGACCAATAGCGATAAAAACACCCATAACATCCTTTGTTGATTCTTCACCCTTAGTATCTAATTTGATACTAGTGACACCTTTATCGTCTCCAATAACTTCTGTTAATTGCGTATCCCATAAAATTTCAATTTTACCTTCTTGTTCTTGTTTAAAAATACGATCTTGTAAAATCTTTTCCGCTCTAAGTTCATCTCTCCTATGAACTAAATACACTTTAGAACATATATTAGATAAATAAAGTGCTTCTTCTGCAGCAGTATTGCCACCACCAATTACTGCAACTTTTTGATCTCTATAAAAAAATCCATCACATGTGGCACAAGCTGAAACACCTTTTCCTAGATATTCTTTTTCAGAAGGAAGACCTAAATACATTGCACTTGCACCAGTTGAAATAATTAATGACTCACATTCATATTCAGAATTTCCATATAATTTGAATGGTTGGTTGGATAGGTCAACACTATCAATATGATCATTGATGACTTGAACATCAAACTGTAATGCGTGTTTTTTCATTCTTTCCATTAGTTCTGGCCCTTGAAGTCCATCGCTATCGCCAGGCCAGTTTTCAACATCTGTAGTTGTTGTAAGTTGTCCACCTTCTTGCATGCCAGCAATAATAATAGGATTTAAGCCAGCCCTTGCGGCGTATATTCCTGCTGCATATCCAGAAGGCCCTGAACCTAAAATTATTAGTTTATTATGATTCTCTGACATTTGATGAATTATAATTGAATATAAAGAAATTGTTATCGATTATGCCTATAATTACATATATATTACATAAATTATTTTGATGCCTCCAAACATAAAAAATACTTTGATCAGTTTCTTTAGCTTTTTCTTGATTGCATTTTCACTTTATATTTTTATATCACTTTTGTCTTATGATTCATCAGATTCAGGATATTGGTATCGAGATTCATCCCCAACTGTAAATAACTTAGGGGGCCCATTAGGTGCATTCATTTCAGATTATTTATTTTCACTTATAGGTTTTGGTTCATATTTATTATTATTAATATCTTCAGTATGGTGTATTCAAGTTTTATTCTTTAATAAATCAAATATTTCTAAATTAGATAATTTATTAAGACTATCAAGCTCAGTTTTATTATTGATATGTTTTTGCTCAATTGGACACTTTTATCTATCTAATAACTTTGGTGGATTTTTTGGAAACGTAATTTTTACAAATTTATCATCTTTAGTTGGACAAATAGGAGCTTTAATATTTCTAATGATTTTGATTATTCCATCAACATCTATGTCGTTTAATTTTTCCTGGATAAAAGCAACAGACTATTTTGGTAACAAATTAATTTTGACATATAAGTTCTTATCTAAAGGAATGTTATTTTTTTTAAATAATATTATAAGAATATCAAAATCCTTTTTTTCAAAATTAAAAAAAATAGTTAATTACACAAAAACAAATATTGCAGATAAAAAAATAACTAAAATAAAACCTAATATTAAGAATCAAACCGAAACCAAAAATGAAGAAAAAGATCTTTCAGAAAAACCTATCAGGCAGGGCGAACTCCCTATAAAAGAAAATGATCTTAAAGTTGTACTAAAAAAAGAAATTGATATTACCAAAGAAGATACAACTAACCAAAATAAAATAACTCCTAGCACGGAGCTCCTTGACAGGGCACTAGATGATGGACAATCTTTATCTGAAAACGAATTAAATCAGATTGCTTCATTGTTAGAAACAAAGTTAGATGAATTTGGGATTGAGGCAACTGTAGAGTCTGTAATACCTGGGCCAGTCGTTACTAGGTTTGAAATACAACCAGCACCTGGAACAAAAGCAAGTAAGATTACTAATATTGCACAAGATATTGCAAGATCTTTATCTGTTAGTAGTGTAAGAGTAGTTGAAGTTATTGAAGGTAAATCTTTCGTTGGCGTAGAAATTCCAAATAACAATAGAAAGATGGTAAGACTAACTGAGATATTGTCGTCCGATGCATTTAAAAATTCATCATCTAGTTTGAGTTTAGCATTGGGTAAAGATATTTCTGGAAATCCTGTTGTTGCTGATTTAGCAAAAATGCCACACTTACTTGTTGCAGGAACAACTGGTTCAGGAAAGTCAGTTGGATTAAACGCAATGTTACTAAGCTTATTATTTAAATCTGATCCTGAAGAAGTTAGGATGATATTGATTGACCCAAAAATGCTTGAACTTTCTGTTTATGAAGGAATTCCACATTTATTAACTCCAGTAATAACGGACATGAGTAATGCTTCAAATGGTCTTAGGTGGTGTGTAGCTGAAATGGATAGAAGATATAAATTAATGTCTTTAACAGGAGTTAAGAGTTTGGCAGCTTACAATAAAAAAATTAAAGATGCTGAAAAAAACAATAAACAAATTGTTAATCCATTGAACGAAGATGAAGAGGAATTTCTTGAAACTTTACCATCTATAGTTGTGGTTGTTGATGAGTTTGCAGACATGATGATGTTAGTTGGCAAAAAGCTTGAGCATCTTATTGCAAGAATTGCACAAAAAGCTAGGGCTGCTGGTATTCACCTAATTCTTGCTACACAAAGACCTTCGGTAGATGTAATTACAGGATTAATCAAAGCCAATATGCCAACAAGAATAGCATTCCAAGTCTCTACAAAGATAGATTCAAGAACAATTTTAGATCAGGGTGGGGCAGAACAGCTTCTAGGTGATGGAGATATGCTTTATTTTCCACCGGGCGTAGGAGTTCCAAAAAGAGTTCATGGTGCTTTTGTTGGTGATGATGAAGTTCATAGAGTTGTTAGTGATATGAAATCAAAGGCCGAACCAAATTATGTAGAGGAAATTATTTCCTCTAAGCAAGAAACTGGACCCATCACAGGTTGGACAACAAGTGAAACTTCATCAGACGAAGAGCAAGATGAGCTGTATGATGAAGCCGTTAATTTTGTAATTGATTCTAGAAGAGCCTCAATATCTGCTGTTCAAAGAAAATTAAGAATTGGTTACAATAGAGCAGCACGTTTAATTGAAACCATGGAAGAGGCTGGCATAGTTTCTGAAATGAGTTCTAATGGCTCAAGAGAAGTCTTAGTTCCTAAACGAGATTAATTTGAAAATTAGAATACTATCATTCTTGATTATATTTAATTTAAATGTTCATGCACAAAGTGTTGCAGATCAATTAAATAATTTTTTTCAATCTGAGTTGAACTTTGTCCAAAAAAGTTTAAATAAAAAAAACAATAATATTGATGAATCTTCAGGTGTTTTAAAGAGAAATATTGACAACACAATTCAAATAGAAATTTTCAAGCCTTATAGCGAAAGTTATTTAATAAATGAACATGAAATAAAAATTCATGATTTAGAATTTAATCAAACTCGAAACATATCAATAAAAGAATTGGAAAATGATTTCTTTATAGACTTTATCTTAAATGGTATCCCTTATAACTATGAACATATCACCATAATTGAGGATGATAAATATATTCTTACAAAAGATAATCTTGAGATTGCAATTGATTTTATTAATAAAGATACTCTTCAATTAAAATACAAAGATAATTTGGGAATTGATAATTTGATTAGATTTTCAAGAAAATCATGATATTAAATTTTTTATATGTTGGTCTTGGTGGAGCTCTGGGAGCAGTTTCAAGATTAGGTATAAATGAGGTTTTTGAAAGAATATCTTTTACCTATTTCCCAATTTCTACATTACTTATTAATGTTTTAGGATGTTTTTTTATTGGACTCTATCTCGGCATAAATATTCCAGCTAAAGATTCACTTTACTATTTTTTCATAATTGGTTTCTTAGGCTCATTTACTACTATGTCGGCATTCACACATCAAACTATAATAATGTTTAATTCAAATTTAATTTCAGCAGTTTCATATATAATGCTCACTATATTCTTAAGTATTTTTGCAACATATTTTGGCACATTGATAACTAGATAATGATAGATATAAAAAAATTAAGAGATAATCCAGAACTGGTTAAACAAGCTTTAAGAAAACGTGGTTATGACCTAGATGTGTCCTTATTCTCTAGATTAGATGGCTCAAGAAAGTCCTTACAAGTTGATGTAGAAAATCTTCAGGCTGAAAGAAAAAAACTTTCTGCTGAGTTTGGAAAATTAAAATCTTCTGGCGATCCCACCGATGAACTAAAAAAAATTATCAATAGTAAAAATGATAAATTATCATCAAAGGAAGATGAGCTACAAATAATAATTTCACAAATTGATTCATTCATGTTAGATATGCCTAATATTCCAGATGATAGTTCGCCAGAAGGAAGTGATGAAAGTGAAAATGTTGTAATTAAAAAATATGGGAAGATTATTTCTACAAATAAGCTTGATCATTTAGAGATTACTGCTGACATTGACACCGATTTGGCTTCTAAACTTGCAGGATCAAGATTTTCTGTTTTAAAAGGGGATATTGCAAAACTTCAGAGGTCTCTTATTAGTTTTATGTTAGATAATGCAATAAAAAATGGATATGAAGAATACTATGTTCCATTTATGGCAAATACAGATTCATTAATAGGGACAGGCCAACTGCCTAAATTTGAACAAGATTTATTTAAAGCAAATGAAAACCTATATTTGATTCCAACTGCAGAAGTTCCTCTAACAAATCTATTTAGGGATGAATTCTTGAATGAGGATGATCTTCCAATAAAAGTGACCTCACATACTCCTTGTTTTAGATCAGAAGCTGGTAGTTATGGAAAAGATACAAAAGGATTAATTAGACAACATCAATTTGAAAAAATTGAACTTGTACAAATTACACATCCAGATAATTCAATGACATGTTTAAATGAATTGCTATCAAATGCATGTCAGATTCTAGACGCTCTAAAACTTCCTTATCAAGTAATAGAGCTATGTAAAGGTGATTTAGGATTTTCTTCAGCGAAAACATTTGACATTGAAGTTTGGATGCCTAGTCAAAATAAGTATCGTGAAATTTCATCATGTTCTAATTTTACTGATTTTCAAGCCAGAAGGGCTAATATTAAATTTAAGAATAAAGATGGCAATTATTATGTTCATACCATAAATGGATCAGGCTTAGCTGCCGGAAGATGTTTAATTGCGCTATTAGAAAATAATTATAATGGAAGTGATTCTATTAAAGTTCCATCTTGCTTAATTCAATATTTTGGATCAGATACAATAAAAATTAATTGAAAAGTAATTCTGTAAAAATATATTTATTAATTTTTACTATTAATCTAGTAAATGCTGACTCTGTTAAATTTGGTCTTGGATCATGTCTTGATCAGGATTATCCTCAGCCTATTTGGAACTCAATTGAAAAAGAGGAGCTTGATTATTTCGTATTTCTTGGAGATAACGTATATGGTGACTCCCCATTTGGTAACCTTAGAAAAATGAAAAGAGCTTATGATAAGCAAAAGAAAGTTCTTCCAAGTTTTTTAAACGAAGTAGAAGTTTATGCAATTTGGGATGATCATGATTATGGCTTAAATGATGGAGGTTCAGATTATAAAAATAAAATTGATGCAGAAAAATTATTTTTAGATTTCTGGGAAATACCACAAAACGATCCTAGACATAAACGAGAAGGTATATATTTTTCAACTGATAAAATATTTTTTAATAAAAAGTTTAAATTAATTTTCCTAGATACTAGATTTTTTAGATCAAAGCTTTTGGAAGAAAAAGGTGTTTACGTTAGTAATATTAATGATAGCGCGACTATTTTAGGAAAAAATCAATGGCAATGGCTTGAAAAAGAATTGAATACTGAATTTGATTTTTTAATTATATTTAGTTCCATACAAATTATTCCCATGGACCATCCTTATGAGAAATGGAGTAACTTTCCCAATGATAGAAGTAAACTTTTAGGTATTTTAGATAAACATAAAGATAAAGCGATACTATTTACCGGAGACAGACATAGAAGTGGTATATACAAAAAAGATGGCATTATTGAAATAACTGCATCATCACTAAATAAACCTGGTTCATTATTTACTGAAACTGATAAATATTTAATTGGTGAAACCTATCCCGAGGAGAATTATGCCTTATTTAAGATATCTAAAAATCAAATAGAAGTGCAAATTAAAAATGTAAATGGTGAAATCTTAAACTCAATTGATCTAGATTATTTATAGAATTAGAGTTATTTGTTTAAAATAAAGCGTCTATAAATTATCTTCATAAAATAGTTACAAAATTGTTGCTAAATTAATTGCATAAATTTCGTTTTGTGGATTACACTTACAAAAATAAATAATTTTTCTATTGAGAGGATAATATGAAAAAAATTCTTTTTGTTTTACTACCAATTTTTCTTTTTACAGTTTCATTAGATGCTAATGAAACCACTGCAAGAATTAAAGGTAATGTAAATATAGGTGGAGCTGAAGTAACAGCTGTTCATGTCCCAACAAATATTTCTAAGACTACTACTGCTTCTGAGTCAGGTAGTTTTAATTTGAACTTTTTACCAATCGGTGGACCATACAAAGTAACAGTCTCTAAAGCTGGTTATGTTGCTCAAGTTATAACTATTCCATTACTCACATCTGCTGATCCAGCAAAAGTTTCAGTATCGCTAATAAGTAGCTCTGAACTAGAAGATGTTGAAGTTGTTGCATCTAAGCTAACTAAATCAGATGTTCAAAGTGGTTCTGTATTATCAAGAGAAAGAATTGATGAAATCCCCACTATTACTAGAAGTATTCAGGATTATGTCAAATTTGATCCAAGAGTAAGTATAAACGGTGCAAACTCTAGAGATGTTGAAATATCTGTAATGGGAAGAAATGCAAGGCTAAATGACTTTACAATTGATGGTATTAGCTTCAATGATGCTTTTGGATTAAATGATAGCGGTTTCTCTACAATGAGGAACCCAATCAGCATAGACTTTGTTGATGAAATTGTTGTTGATTTAACTCCATACGATGTTTCTAGAGGAAATTCTGTTGCTGGAACAATTACAGCAGTAACAAAAACTGGAACAAATGAATTTTCAGGCTCAGTTTATTACACAGAAAGAGACGAGGGAGATATTGGTGATTTACCTAATGGTGAAAAATATTCTGGTTTCTCTGAAGAGGCAACAGCCATTACCTTAAGTGGACCAATAATCAAGGACAAATTATTCTTCTTTTTAGGCTATGAAGAAAATGAAGAAGTAAGAGCGAGTTTGTGGGGAACTTCAGATTCAACTGCACCAAATAAATGGAGTATTGACTCTGCAACAATGGATGATATTGCAAATCATATGAGAACCGTTTATGGATATGAACCAGGAACTTATAATAATATCGCCTTTCCTACAACCCAAGAGCAATTAATTGTGAAACTTAATGGAATTATTAATGAAAATCATAGAGCTGAAGTTACATATCAAGAAACTGATGACGTATATGTTGATAACTATGACTCTGCATCAGATCCTCAATTTTCAAATAACTGGTATCCAAAACCACCACAAACTGAAAGAACAACTATAAATGTTTATTCAGATTGGAGTGATAGGCTTTCTACAAGATTTAGATACAGCGACAGAACATTTGTTGAAGATGCTCACTCATTTGATGGTGGTTACGGTAGCTTATTTCCTGAATTTCATATTTTTGGTGGATACGGTGGAGATGAAGGCGCCGTTATATTAGGTGCAGACAGATACAGAGGCCATAATTTAATTGAAGTTGATCAACAACTGGTTTCTTTTAAAGCTTCATATGATCTCTTAAATGATCACTATATTACATTTGGCTTTGAACAAGACGAGGCTGACGTATATAACGCTTTCATTGTTAGATACAATGGCGAAATAAGCTTTGATTCACTTCAAGATTTTTATGATGGTAACTATAGTGAAATTTATACTTATAGAGTTGCTACTGATAGAGGCGGGCCTTATTCATTAACACTTGATGATCCATCATTGCCTGCTGCAGTATTCTCAGTGGAAGAAACAGCTTTTTATATACAAGATGAGTGGCAAGTAAGTGATGTGCTTTCAATCCAATATGGACTTAGATACAGTTCATTTGAAATTCCAGAGCAAGCAGATCTCAATGCTTCATTCGCAAATAAATTTGGTTTTCCAAACAATGCCTCAATTGATTCAAGTACTCTTCAACCAAGATTTTCTTTTGATATGGATGTATCGGATGTCTGGTTTGGCGATTCAGATAAAATTGTTTCAGCAAATTTTTCTGGTGGCTATGGTTTATTTACTGGAAGATTACCAAAAGTATTCTTTAGTAATGCATTTGGCAGATCAAGCACAACTACCTTTTTCACAAGAGGTCTTACTGATTGTGCTGGACCAATACCTAACTTAAATTCAGGTTCTGTTACAGGAGTAACTGATCCAAGATTTTGGTGGGCAAGAAGTGACGCTTCAACATGTTCAACAAAAGAATCATCAGATGCTTATCATGGATTTACTCATTTTAATGATCCTGATTTTGAAATGCCCTCTCAATATAGAGGTAATTTAAAAATGGAAATGTTAACTGCTGGTGGATATGAAATTGCAGTTGAATACAATTATGAAGATGTAAATAAAGATGTGATATTCAAAGATGCTGACTATGAGGAAGAGCGAATTCTTGCTGACGGAAGACCTGTTACAGATGGAAATCAAAATATCTACATTACGAATAGTGGAGAGGGTGGAGGATATGCTTTAACTACAACAGTTGCCAAAACTTTAGATAACGGTATTGATATGTATCTAGGATACACAAAAATGAATGTTGAAGATGTTTCTGCTATGACCAGTGCTCAGCATGATTCATCATACGGCTATCAACCAAGAGGTTTTGGTGAAGTATACCCTGCTGCGAGATCTTCTTTTATGAATGCACATAAGTTTGTTGGAGCTTTGACATATACAACCCAACTAATAGGTTCTAATGACACTAAATTTTCTTTACTTTTTACTAGAAAATCTGGTGAGCCGTATAGTGTTACTTTTGATGGAAGATCTTTTAATGGTCAAGGAAGAAGTGGTTATGACCTTGCTTATATTCCATCTGGAGTTGATGATCCTAATGTAGTATTTAGCAGTGATGAAGTCGCTTCTGATGTAATGTCATATGTAAATGGTAATCAATGTATTGCTACACATAAGGGCAGCATGGTTCCAAGAAACTCATGTGATGGAAAATGGTCTGGTAGCTTAGATTTGAGAATTACACAAGATATTGGAATCAGAGACGGTCAAAAAATTGTCCTTTACTTTGATGTAACCAATATTCAAAATTTACTAAATGACGAAAAAGGATGGCAGCAAGAAGTAAGCTATAACCAAAGCAAAGGAATTATTATTTCTGGAGCTGATGATCAAGGGAGATATGAAATCACAGGTGTTGATCCTGATGATGGTTATTTTTTCTCAACATCTAACGGTCAATCAATGTGGATGATGAACCTTGGCGTTGCGTATAAGTTTTAGCAATTAACTAAAAAATTAAAGGCGGTTTTTCCGCCTTTTTTTTTGGTAGAATATTAATGTGCAAAATACTGACGTTATTCCTGAACTATCATTTTCATTAATTGAAAGTGGTGATACTTACGCTATAGAAGTTTTAAGTAAAGCTCTTAAAAACCATGGTTTTTTTTCAATAATCGAACATGGATTATCAGACAATCTTGTAAATAATTGTTACAAATCATCAAAAGAGTTTTTTGATTTAGATTATGATATTAAAAATAAATATACTTCAGTAGGTACCAAAGGAGCAAGAGGTTACACACCCAAAGGCATAGAAACTGCTGTGGGTGAGAAGATAGCAGATCAAAAAGAATTTTGGCATCATGGACCAGTTATAGATAATTCCTTTGATAAAAAGATTCCAAAAAACCTCATTATCGATGAGATACCAAATTTTAATGAAAATTTTGATACTCTATATTCAGAATTACACAAAATTGGATCAAGAGTTTTGTCTGTCATAGCACTATCACTCGGTCTTGAAGATGATTATTTTGAACCATGGATTAAAAAAGGTAATTCATTATTAAGATCTATACATTATCCTCCTGTAAACTCTAATTTAAATCCTCATAGAGCGCGTGCTCATGAAGATATTAATTTAATTACCTTATTAATTGGAGCTGAAGAAGGTGGTTTAGAAGTTTTGAACAAGGATGGGTCATGGATTAAAGTCTCTCCAAGTTCTAAAGCGATTGTTTGCAATATTGGTGACATGATGCAACTGGTTACAGATCAAAAATTAAAAAGTACAACACACCGTGTAATACAAGAAAAGCAAACTGAATCTAAGCCAAGATATAGCATTCCTTTTTTTCTTCATCCAGCTCCTTCAATAAATTTAAAATCTATATTTAGGAATAATGATGAGGGAATCCTTGCTAATGATTTTCTTGATCAAAGGCTCAAAGAGATAAAGCTTTATTAAAATGAATGTTTTTTTTATTTTACAAATTGTTCTTGGTTTTATTGGTCTTATAGTATTAGCTATACCTTTTTCAGATAATTTTAAAACTATAAATTACCGATACGTACTATATGGAATACTTGCTCAAATAGTGCTCGCAGTAATACTACTTAAACTACCTTTTGTAATAAGTTTTTTTGAAATTTTAGGAAATGGTGTAGTAATTCTTCAGCAAGCTACCCAAGAGGGAGCTAATTTTGTATTTGGCTATCCACCCAGTGATGGTAGCACGCCTTATAGATCACTTTTAGAAACTTTTGCTTTTGGAGTTTTACCTTACATCATAGTAATGGCATGTATTTCAGCAATATTATGGTATTGGGGAGTACTTCCTTTTATTGTTAATTTAATATCTAAAGCATGTCAAAAGCTTTTTAATATTGGCGGACCGGTTGGTCTAGGAGCGGCTGCAAATATTTTTGTTGGACAGGTTGAAGCACCATTATTAATAAGACCCTATGTTAGTAAATTATCAAATAAAGAACTCTTAATTTTAATGACCGCAGGCATGGCTACCGTTGCTGGTTCTGTGATGGTTGCTTTAATAGCAATACTTGAAAATTCGTTCATTAATCAGAATTTGATCCAACATTTTATTACAGCATCTGTTTTGTCAGTACCTGCTGCAATTATGTATGCAAATATCATGATACCTTCAAATACAATTACTGACTTTGATGAAAATAAAGTACCCAAAGTTTATAACAGTACTATGGATGCAGTAACAAGAGGTTCATCTGACGGAGCAAGTATTGCATTTAGTGTTGGAACAATATTGATCGCAGTTATTGCTCTGGTATTTATTGCTAACTCAATTTTAGGATTTGTATCATCTCAATTTGGTTTTGAACTATCTATAGAGATAATTCTTGGTTATCTTTTTGCACCTATTGCATGGTTGATGGGAATTCCATGGGATGAAGCTATTATTGCTGGAGAGCTTTTAGGAATAAAGACAACATTAAATGAATTTGTTGCTTACCCAGGTTTAGCTGCCTTAGGTGATGGAGAACTTTCAGAAAGATCAAAACTAATAACATTTTATAGCCTATGTGGTTTTGCTAATTTATCTTCAGTAGGAATTCTTATCTCTGGAATTACTGCAATGGCTCCAGAAAGAAAAGACGACCTTATAAAGGTTTCTCTTAAAGCACTTGTTGGTGCAACGCTAGCATCCTGTATGACTGGATTGATAGTTGGAATTTTTATTTAATTGTTGATGACAATAAACAAATTCAGATAACTAGCAAAAGATATCCATAAGACATATGGAATAAATAAAATAAATGCTAATTTATTTTCTCTATACATAAGTGTTGTTATGTACAAGTTTAAAGCTATAAGTAGGTATATATCGATAAGTGATATTAATGGCATTTGAAACCTGAAAAACAACCATGACCATGCAGCATTAAAAACCAATTGAATTATAAAAATTCCATAAATCTTCTTATGAGCTAAATATGCAGAAATCATCATTAAGACATAAAGTATCGGCCAGACTATTCCAAAAACATTACTTGAAGGATTAAGTTCACTTTTGTTAAGAGATAAGTACCATAAATCAGAGCTAGCTTGGGTGGAGGCTAATCTACCAATCATGGCAGCAAGAATAACTGCAATGACTAACTTAATCTTCTTCTCTTGCATACATTAAAAAAATGCACTTACTTTAGTCTGAAGAATCTACTTATCGTATCTGAGATATTTCCAAATAGATTTGAGCCTTTGGGCCTTGCTTCAATATAGATATAGAAACCTACAAAAGCTAAGGAAATTAAGAAAACCCAAACTGCATCATATTCACCCATCTGCAGATTATAAATGTTTTGTGTTTTGAAATAAATTTATATTAGACTTTTTCTACAATTATTGAACAAACAGAGTAACCAGCTCCAAAAGAACAGATTAATCCTTTTTCACCTTTTTTAAGATCATTATGTATGTTGTATGCAAACATAGAGCCAGCACTTGCTAAGTTACCAAATTTTTCAATTGGTAGTGGAGCTAATGATTTATCGAATTGATCTGTACCAATGATCTTAGCTACTATTAAGTTGACCATTCTAGAGTTTGCTTGATGAAGCCAGAATTTTTTAATCTCACTTGGTTTAATGTCATTATCTTTAAGCTGTGTTGATATAAATTCAGCTACCATAGGACAAACCTCTTTAAAAACACTGTTACCATTTTGATAAAATAATAAATCTTCATAGGTTTTGCTATTATCAGCTGCTCTAACTAGATAACTCCAATCACTCCTAATATTGTTAGAAAATTTTGTAAAAAGTTTTCTGTCTACAACTTTATGTGAATGTTCAGAAGAATTGTTTTTACTAATTACACTTGCTACGCATCCGTCACCAAATATGAAGTGTATATCTCTACGAGTATAATTTACAAATGGGGTAGATATTTCAGGGTTTATGACTAGTACTGTATCAGCTAAGCCTGATGCAATATCGCTGTAGGCATTATTGATTGCAAATGTAGTGGATGAACATCCAACAAGCATGTCATATGCATATCCATTAATACCAAGTTCATTTTGAATCTCAATTGCTACAGATGGATAATTCCTTGCAGCATGGGAAGTGCCCAAAATAACTCCATCAATATCTGAAGCAGAGACATTTGCTTGTTCCATTGCTTTTTTTGCAGCTTTAATGCCCACCACAGCCTGAATTGAAAGCTTAGATTCATCTTCATGTTCTACCTGTGGCATCATTTTATTAATGTCTAAAATATTTTTTTTGTCTATGACGTATCTTGTTTTTATACCAGAAGCTTTTTCTATAAATGAAGTTGACGAATGTTCCATAGCAACCATATTTCCATCATTAATTTTATCGGCATTTTTGAGATTAAAGTTGTCAACATATGAATTATAAGATTCAACTATCTCATCGTTAGTTATCATTTCTTCAGGATGCCAGATTCCTGTTCCAGCAATATGAATATTATCCATAGTTATATTAATATTTATCTAGTATGTTTATTATAAATTATGATTTTAAATAGCTCTATTGATAAAAGCTACATATATGTTCATTTATCAAACATGTCTCAGCCAAAGGGTATAGTACATATTTGCCATGGTAAAGCAGAACATATAGGAAGATATAAATGGTTAACCTCAAAGCTTAACAATGATGGCTATCATGTAATTTCTATAGATCACAGAGGACACGGAAAAAGAATTCATTCTCCTAAAGATATAGGTAAATTTACCAATGATGAAAATGGATGGGAAAAAGTTGTGAATGATCTCTACTTACTTATAAATGATACAAAAAAAACCTTTCCTGATTTAAAACAATTTATTTTTGCACACAGTATGGGTTCTTGGATAGCTCTATCTCTATTAAAAAAAGAACTTATGATTGATGGACTGATATTATCTGCATCAGCAAAATACCCACAATTTTTAATAACACTCCAAAAGTTAATAATAAAAATAGATATTTTTATTAATGGTAGAAATAAATTAAATAATGTTATGGAGCGGCTTACCACCAAAAGATTTAATAATAATTTTAAACCAAACAGAACCGATTTTGATTGGATATCTGATGATGAAGATAGTGTAGATAATTATATTCAAGATGAGTTATGTGGATTTAAAGTTACTAACGGTCTTTGGCTAGATATGGTAGAAGGAATTGAAAGCACATTTAAAGATGAAAACTATATAAGCAATAATAAGAATTTAAGAATTTTGTTGGTTGCAGGCTCTAAAGATCCTGTCGGCGATAATGGTAAAGGTATTGAGAGATTGTATATATTTTTAAAAAATAACTTTAAAAATATATCTTTATTCACATTTGGCGATGGTAGACATGAAATATTTAGTGATCTTAATAAACATAGAAGGTATAAATTGTTAACAGACTTCTTTGATGAAGGAATTTAAATTATTTGTTGATTAAGCAGATTAGAGCTTTATTTATTCCCTCAGGACTTTCAAAATATGGAAAGTGTCCAACATCCTCTAAGATGATAATATCTTCATCATGATTTACATTTTGTAACAATATATTTTCTGGATCAAATCTAGCTAGCTTATCTTTTTCACTAAAAATATATTTTATGTTTTTTAAACTTGAGATTTGTTTTTCGGATAAGCGAAATGAATTGCAGGATTTTAAATCAATTGAACTTATTTCTTTTTCAGACTGATTAAATAGTCGTTTTAATGGGTAAAGTTTTATTTCTCGTTCTGGATCATCTTCAACAACTTTTGTTCCATATGGTGATTTGATTTGACCTTTTTTTCTTCCATAGAAACCAGAACCCATTGTTCCAAAACCTTTAGTTTTAATTTCAGTTTTAGGAAATTTATGAATCCCGTATTTCATTAAGAACTCTACTGCTTGATCAAGATTACCTTTTGCAAAATCTAGTAACATATCTCCAACTAAAAATGGATATGCAATATTCATACAAATCGTCATTTTATGTTCAACTTTTGTAGAAAGGTCAAGGGCAACCAGGCCACCCCAGCTATGCCCAATTAATATCGGTTCTCTGATATTTAACTGATCAAAAACATCAATACAAAATAAAGAATGTTCATCTATGGAATTAACAATAGGACCAGAAGTATAGCCATGACCAGGCAAATCAAAACCTAGGACATTATGACTATCGTGCAACTCTTCAAGATTAAACATCGACAATATTCTGTGATCCATTCCTGCACCAGGAATGAAAACAATTGATTGTTTTGAGTTATCAAAAGGTAATTGCTCAAATATGTTAGCTTTATGATTTTTTAATTTTAATTGCATTTTTAACTATCGAGATTACTAATAAAATATTAACGAACACCAATGGTACCGAAAATATAACTAAAAGCCACATAAATGAATCTCCACCGCCAAGAAACATTATTAGTGCTGGTTGAATTACAAGCATGAAAGCAAAAAATAATCTAAGATTTCGCGAAGGCTCGTTTTTAAAATTTTTCATCGCTGCGGTAGCTAAAATATATGAAGATGAGTCATAAGTTGTGCATAAAAAAATAATTGCTATCACTCCAAATGCTATTAACAAATAGAAGCCGAAGTCTAATGATGAAATAGTTTGTACGACAATTGTTTCTAAACCCATGGCTCCGGAGCTATAAACTTCAGGAGCATTAAATATATTATTTTCATATAAGTAAATAGATGAGTTACTGAGGACTCCAATATGAAAAAAACATCCAAGAGACCCTATAAGCAAACAACCAAAAATAATTTCTCTTATTGATTTTCCATTTGAAATATTAACAATAAAAGTTCCAACTGCAGGAGCTAAAGCAAAATACCATGCCCAATAAAAAACTGTCCAAGTAATGCTATATTTTGAACTTGATAAGCTAAAATCAATAAAATTATTGAACATATAACCAAGAGGTTCGATAGTATTTTTAACAATATAGTTAGTTGGACCAGAAAATAATATAAACAATAGAAATATCAATACTAAAACTATGTTTAAGTTACTTAATCTTTTAATACCTTTTTGAATACCAAGGTAAACACTTGATCCAAATATTAGCAGACATATAACTAAAGCTGAAAAATCTAAATAAATGTTTTTATCAACTGAAAATATTTTTGATATTACAGCCGAAATCAATGGGAATGATAGAGTTAAACCAACACCAGCTCCTGTGATTATCGCTCCTATAAATATTAAATCCAGAAATAATCTTAATATTCCAGACTGTTTTTTTAATAAAATTCCAGAAAAAGTTAAAGGCGTATTTGGTTTGTTGATAAGGGCTAACGAGAAAGCTATTGTTGGAAGGCAATAAATTGCCCAACCAGTTAGACCCCAATGAAAATGAGGATATGACCTTGCTTTTAGATAATTTATTGATTCCTCGGTACTTACTCCTTCTAGAGGATTGGTAAAATATACCAACCATTCTACGGTAGACCAATATAACAAAGCAGCACCAAGACCTGTTGCAAACAACATAGAGCACCACGAAAAATAAGAAAATGTATCTTTTCCCTCAAGGATAAGTTTTTTGGAACCTACTGGAGTAATTGCTATAAAAACTAAAAATATGAGAATTAAGAAACCAATTATTAAAAAATATGATTCAAAATTAATTGCAAAAAAATCATAAATACTTTTTAACCTATTTGCACTTTCATTTGGATTATTTAAAACATATGATGAGAGAATAATTAAAAAGAAAAAAGTAATAAATATTACTGATGTATTCCATAGTGGATTAATTTTTAATTTAAACATTATCAACTGTAAAGTAAAAAGTAATGATAACAAATATTTACACTTATCCTGAGTTAAAGAGACAAGACAGTGAAGAAGGGAGGTTTTATCTTGATTCAAAGAATCTTCCAGTCCCAAGCGTAACTACGGTTTTAAATAAAACTTCCAACAAAAAAGATTCTATTCAGCAGTGGCGAAATAGAGTTGGTGAAGATGAGGCTAATAGAATTATCAAACAGAGTACAGATATTGGAACTATGGTCCATGAAGCTCTTGAGTCATATTTAAATGAACAGGAATGGAGAAATTTTTCAGATAATCAAGATGGAGTTCTAGCTGAAAGAATGAGTGAAAAATTTATAAAATCTGGACTTGGTTCTATTACTGAAGTATGGGGGTTAGAAGTAGGATTAATTCTAGATGGTTTATATGCTGGTACAGCAGATTGCGTTGGAAAGATTAATGGAGTGCCATCACTAATAGATTTTAAAACTGCAAGAAAGATGAAAAAGAGAGAATGGATTGAAGATTATTTTCTTCAATGTTGTGCATATGCAAATGCACATAACGTTATGTTCAATACCGAAATCAATCAAATCGTTATTTTAATGATTGATAGAAATTTAATTTTTAAAGATTTTATTGTAAAACCCACTGAATTTAATATTCTTACTAAGCTATGGAAAAAAAGATTGATAGAATTTCATAATAAATATGCATAAATTGAAAAAAAATATATATAAAATATTTATAACGATCACAATTTACATATATGCAATTGAAATAATTGCAAACCCAAGTTTTTATATTGATAAAACAGAAATAGTTGGAATTTCATCCGAAGGTGTAGATATTTATTTGGGCATACCATATGCAGAACCACCAGTTGATTCATTGAGATGGGAAGTTACACAACCAAAAATATTTAAGACAAATTTATTTAAAGCAGATAAATTTGCACCTGCATGCATGCAAGGTCCAAGAATTGTAAATTGGTATAAGGGCGTTGCTGCAGGATTTGGAGGTGATCCTAATTATATAAAGACACCAGAAATTTCTGAAGATTGTTTGTATCTAAATATGTGGGTTCCTACTAATCTTGATGATAAAGAAAAAATTCCTGTACTCATTTATATTCACGGCGGATCAAATAGAGCTGGTTGGTCATTTGAACCAAATTATATTGGAAAAAACTTATCCAAAAAGGGCGTAATTGTTATTACTGTTTCTTATCGCCTTGGAGTTTTTGGTTTTTACTCGCATCCTAATTTAGAGGCATCTAATTTTGCATTACTTGATTTGATAGAGTCATTAAATTGGGTTAAAGAAAATATTGCTAAAGTTGGAGGAGACCCAGAAAATATTACAATTTCAGGTGAATCAGCTGGTGCTACCAATGTTGCACATTTAATTGCTTCTCCTTTAGCAAAAGGTTTATTTAATAAAGCTATTCATCAGAGCGCAGGTTGGTCTATAGCAGAAAAAGATTTAGATTATGATATTCAAATAGAACTTTCTAACAAGCTCTCCATTAAATTAATTGGCGAAACTAACAAATCTAATAATTTAAAAAAATTAAGAGCAATTGACTCAGTAACTTTACTTTATTCAGCTGAAGATATATTTGGATATGTTGGTTATTATCCAATAATAGATAATTATTCTATTTTTGAGCCACTTTATAAATCTTATGTACATGGAAATTATAATCATGTTGATCTAATCATTGGGACGAATGCAGATGAAGAACTTATGTATCTAGATAAGGATTATTATTTATATGATTTTTATGACGAGCGCGAGAGTTGGGGTTTTTATACCGAAACAGAACAACTAGATTCACTTATATCAGGCTTTATTAATGAAAAGGAAAAACTTAATTATTTACTCACTGCTCGAAATTGGACCTGTCCCTCATCTTTTATAGCAAAATCTCTAAAAGAAAATACCAATAAACAGGTATGGTTTTATTCATTTGATAAAGTAAGAGATGGTTCTAAAAGCAAAGAAATGGGAGCTTACCACGGAGCTGAATTGCCATATATTTTTAACACACATGATGATTGGTTACCAACAAGCGACACAGATATTGTTATCACAAATAAAATTCAAAATTTTTGGGTAAATTTTATAAAAACAGGCAACCCAAACAAAGAACTTATAGAATGGGAGCAATATAATTCTAATGTGTTTAATGTTCTATCATTTAATACAAAAACTTCAATGAAAACCAGCAGTTCTGTAGATGTTTGTCGTGTATTAGGATACTAAAAATTTACTATAAAACGTTTTTATTATAATATTTACATATATTTTAGTTATTTATGGGGGGGAACTATGAATATTTTTCATGCCGAGAAGGTTCATGATGCTGTAGTTAAAACTACAAAGGCTACTGCAATTGCATCTGCAGTTTTAGTAAGTGCTAATACAATTGCGCAAGATGACATGATGATCGAAGAGGTTATTGTTAGCGCTCAAAAGAAATCTGAAAATCTTCAAAATGTACCAATAAGTGTAACAACTTTATCTTCAGATGAATTAGATTCGTTAAACATAAAGGATTTTTCTGATTATGTATTGCAGTTACCATCTGTTTCAGCTGTTCAAAGAAGACCTGGACAGGGACAGATTTTTATGAGAGGTATCTCAGACGGCGGACAAACTAATCAGTCATTGCAGGGCCCAGCAGTTGCAATCTATTTAGATGAGTCTCCGGTTACTATGATTGGAGATAATCTTGATATTCATGTTTATGATATTGAAAGAGTTGAGTCATTAACTGGACCGCAAGGAACACTTTATGGTGCTGCATCTCAGGCAGGTAATTTAAAAATAATAACAAAAAAACCATCATTTGAATTTGATTCTGGATATAACATGAGTGCTGAATCTACAAGAGGTGGTGATGGAAGTACAATGGTTGAGGGTTTTGTAAATATACCCTTATCCAACAATATGGCACTTCGTATAGTTGGTTATAATGATAGAGATGGTGGTTTTATTGACTCAGTTCAAGACACTATTACTTATCCTGTTAGTGGAATTTCGAAATCAAGTGAAGTATTTGTAGATGACAATTTTAATGATGCTGTAAAAGAGGGATATAGGGCTGCATTAAGGGTGGATCTCAATGAAAACTGGAAGCTTGATGTCAATACTATGGGACAACAAACATCAACTAATGGTGTTTGGGACCATAATCCAGACGAGTTAGGTGAATATAGTGTAAGTAGATTTTTTGATGATAAGACTGACGATGATTGGAAAAGATTCTCTGCAACTATAACAGGTGACTTAGGTTTTGCTGATATAACTTTTACAACTTCTAGTCTTGAAAGAGATTTTGAAGTTTTAAGTGACTATTCTCATTATTCTATTGATGGATTTGTTGAAGGATATTACACATGTTATGAATACTATTTTGGACCATGTGTAGATCCAAGTATCCAATTTGAGAATGATACTCATCAAGAATATGACACAACAGAAATAAGATTATCTTCAAAAGAGAATGAAAAGTTAAATTGGATAATTGGCGCTTTTGAAACTGAGAATATTAATGAGTATGATTCACAATGGCGTGTGCCTGGAATAAATCCAGATGCTGCAGTTCCTGAATCAGATGATTTATATTTTCAAACCGATCAAGTAAGAGTCGACGAAGAATCAGCTATATTTGGTGAAATTTATTATCAATTAAGTGATAAAATTGAAATCACTTTGGGACACAGAAGTTTTGATAATAAAACAAGTCTAAAAGGATTCGCTGGTACAATTTGGTGGCCAACATCCATTTACGGAAGTTCGACCAGACCAGATAATGTTAATTCTTTATATGATGGCAGTGATAGTACCTCAAAATTTAATCTCTCATACCAGATAGATAATAATTCAATGATTTATATAACTAGATCTGAGGGATATAGACCAGGCGGAGCAAACAGAGCACCGCAACTTGGATCCACATACGATGCTGATATTTTGACAAGCACTGAATTTGGTTTTAAATCTATATCTATGGATGGACGATTAAGATTTAATGGGGCAATGTACCAAATGGATTGGGAAGATATTCAACTTGGATGGTTCGATTCAGATATTTCACTGCTAGGTCTAGTTGATAATATAGGTAAAGCAAATAGTAATGGTTTTGAGTTTGATGCTAAATATATACTAAATGACACCACAACCGTATCATTTGGATATGCTAATAACGAGGCTGTTCTAAAAGAGGATTATTATTATCGAGGAAGTCTAGAAGCCAGAGATGGTCAAGATTTACCATTTACACCAGATACGAAATATAATTTACTTGTAAATGTTGATACTTCAGATAAATCTTATGTTCAATTTAATTATGTCTTTGTTGATGAAATGTGGAATGACCTATTTTACGATGACAGAGTTTTACAAGACTCTTATGGAATAGCTAATCTGTCTTTTACAACAATGATTGGAGACAATGCATCATTACAAATATATATGGATAATATATTTGATGAGGTTGCAGAATTATTTATAAATAATGAGGATATTCAAGTTCTCACCACTGTAAATAGACCTACAACATTTGGTGTTAAATATAGTTGGAATTATAAGTAATAGTCGTATAAAACTAATTAAAGGCTGTATTTAATACAGCCTTTTTTATTTAATTAGAATTGAATTCATATACAAAAAATAATATTCCAGAACCTTTAATTAAGGCTGCTAAATATATATCAGAGGAAAGACTTAAAAAAGCAGAACCAATATTAAGAGATTACTTAAAAGAATATCCGATGGATGTTAATGCAATGAAGCTATTGGCAGATATTGGTGTTAAATTTAGAGCATATAAAGATGCAGGATATTTGCTTACACGTGCACTTGATCTATCTCCTGAATATGATCCAGCAAGATTAAGTTATGCTAATTTATTATATAAAAGACAACTTCCGTTTGAGGCTCTTGAACAAATCCAAATTCTTTTAGAAAAGGAGCCTAAAAATAATCAATACTTAACATTAAAGGCAGTAAATTTAGCTCTAGCAAATCAACACGACCAGGCATTAATAATCTTTGAAAAAATTATTAAAGATCACGGAGTAAAAAACAATCAACTTCATCTAAGTTATGGGCATACACTCAGAGCGGTAGGTAGGATAGATGAGTCAATTAAATCCTATAAAAATGCTATTTCAAGCAAAACAGGATATGGTGAGGCATATTGGAGTTTGGCAAATCTAAAAACTTATAAATTCACTGATGATGATATGGAGAATCTACATATATTGTTAAACGATAAAGATTGTAAAATTGATGATTACTTTCATTTACTATTTGCTTTAGGAAAGGCAGAGGAGGATGCTAAAAACTTTGAATTAGCTATGGCTGCATACACAAAAGGAAATACTATAAAAAGCAAACAGGTGCCTTGGAACTCTAGAAACTTTGCAAATGAATGCGATGAGCTAATAAGTTTTTTTACTAAAGATTTTATAAATGAATATAAAGGTTTTGGTGATGAAAATTCTGATCCAATATTTGTTGTTGGTCTTCCAAGATCAGGATCAACCCTTGTTGAGCAGATCTTATCATCACATTCTCTTGTAGAAGGAACAACTGAGTTACAGAATATTATTGCTTTATCAAGAAAGATTGCTAATAAAAAAAATTCTTCTAGTAAATCTGAATATCCATCCGCTTTAAAAAATATAAAAAGATCAGAATTCAAACAAATGGGCAAGGCATATATTGAAAATACACTTGATCAAAGAGTAACTGATAAACCTTACTTTATAGACAAAATGCCAAATAACTTTATTCATATTGGCCTAATTCATCTTATTCTTCCTAATGCAAAGATAATTGATACACGAAGAAATCCTATGGATTGTTGTTTTAGTTGTTACAAGCAACTTTTTGGTTCTGGTCAAGGGTTCACTTATTCACAAAATAGGATTGGCAATTATTATCTTGATTATTTAAAAATTATGCAGCATTGGGACGAAGTTTTACCAAATAAAGTTCATAGAGTTGTATATGAGGATATGGTGGAAAATACTGAAGTTGAAATACGCAAATTATTGGATTTTTGTGAACTTGATTTTGAAGCAGGTTGCCTAAATTTTTTTAAAACCAAGAGAACAGTTAGAACTCCTAGCTCAGAACAAGTAAGACAACCAATATATAAAAAAGGAGTAGGTCAATGGAAATATTTTGAACCTTGGTTAAGCCCTTTAAAACAAACCTTAAAAATGGAGTCAGAAAAATAATGAAACAAATTATTGCAATTGGTGGTGGTGGATTTGGTCGCCAAATAAAAGATTTAAAAATTGAAAAATATATTGTGAATCAATCAAAAAATATAAATCCATCGATTTGTTTTATTCCAACTGCAACTGGAGATGATCAAGGCTATATTGAAAATTTTTATAAAGCTTTTGATTCTTTAAATTGCAAAACTTCTCATATAGATTTCTTTAAGAGAACTATTAAATTGGACAAACATATTGCAAATCAAGATATAGTTTTTGTTGGAGGAGGAAATACCAAAAGTATGCTTGCGGTTTGGAGAGAGTGGGGTCTTGACGATATTTTAAATAGTGCTTATCAGAATGAAGTAATTATGAGTGGAGTCAGTGCAGGAGCAATATGCTGGTTTAAGAAAGGCATAACAGATTCATGGCAAGATCATCAAGCTATATTGCCATGTCTTGGTTTTGTTAATGGTGTTTGTTGTCCTCATTATGATGAAGAACCTGAAAGGATTCCATATGTAAAAGAAATCCTCAATAACAAACAAATCGATGAGTGTATTGCAATAGAAGGTTTTTGTGCCTTACATCTAATAAATGATATTCCAAGGTATTCAGTAAGTTTTAAGTCTGATACCAGTGTTTACTTAGTAAGCTCTAAGAATGAAGAAATTATCCATAATGATCTTAAAAATATAGAAAAGATCATTTTATGAGGTAGTTCTCATCATACAAAAACTTAATTCAAAGATAAGAAACAAAATCTTCAATATTTAATTCTGGTATTCTTTTTTTGGTTCCTGTTTCTGTGCCTATATAGATATATCCAAGGATTTCCTGATCTTCATTTAGACCAAGATCATTTTGAACATTTCTATTAAAAGCTAATTTTCCTGTTCTCCAAATACAAGAATAGTTCATTGAGTTTAAAGCAAGCATTATGTTTTGAGCTGCTGTTGCTGTTGATAGTTTTTGTTCAATTCCAGGAACCTTAGGATGTTTTTTCACAGTATTTACTAAAATAATTATCATTGGTGCCCTATAAGGAGCGTTTTTATACTTTTTTTTTATCTCTTGAGAGGCATCAATAGATTCTGCAAATTTTAGAAAAATTGAAGAAAGTTTTTTTAATCCATCTCCACTAACCTCAATAAAATTACTTGGTCGAAGCCAAGCATGATCAGGAGCACGCAATGCAGCCTTATATACCAAATCCATTTCATCTTTTGTTGGATGAGGCATAGATAGCTCTCGTGCTGAAACTCGATTAAGAATATTATGTAGTGCATCCATTTATAAGTGAAATAATAACAGTTATGATAAACAATCTAAATTAATTATTGAAATATGTTATATCAAATCGGAATAATATTAATATTTGTTGCAGCAGCATTAATTATTTCTAAAAAATTTATGAACAATGATAATGAAAATCTTATTTATGAAGATGAAATGAATAAAGACGAATTAAAAAAAATTGACGAAGAATTAGATTAGTCTTCTAGTTCACTTCCCAAAGATTTATAAAATTGTATACAAGCAAAAACAACAATTATAGAAAAGGGCACTCCACATATTACAACTGAGGTTTGAAGTGCAGTAAGACCACCTTTATATAAAAGAACTGCTGCAACAATTCCTAACAATATTGCCCAGGTAACTCTTGATAAAATCGGAGACTCATCGTGAATACCTACATGACTTTTGGAAGAGAGCATTGAAGCTACTAAGGCACCTGAATCTGAAGAAGTAACAAAGAAAGTTACAATTATTAGCAATGCTAGTATTGAAACTGCTGAAGCTATTGGATAGATATCAAATAAAGCAAAAAGAGCAACAGTGTAATTATTGTTTACAATTTCATTCAATTGGCTTGTTTCATTTATTACTTGATGTATAGCTGCATTACCAAAAATTCCCATCCATAAAAAAACTATTAATGATGGTACAAATAAAACACCAATAATGAACTCTTTAATTGTCCTACCATAAGAAATTCTAGCTATAAATAATGAAACAAATGGTGCCCAAGCAAACCACCAAGTATAAAAAAACAATGTCCAACCATTTTGCCAAGTTGTCGATTCATAAACTTCAGTCCATGTTGCAGACTCAATTAACGTATTTACATAGGATCCAAAATTTTGAATCAATGCATTTAATATAAAAACAGTGGGTCCAAAAAGAAAAATAAACATCATAAGGATCGTAGCAAGCACCATATTAATTTGTGATAGTCTTTTGATTCCCTTATCTAATCCCAAACAAACACTAGCAAGTCCTATCAATGTAATTATTACAATAATTATTACTTGATTAAGAAAATTTTCGGGTACAGAGAAAACATAGGAGAGGCCAGAACTAATTTGTATTGTGCCTAAACCAAGCGACGTAGTAACTCCTAAGACAGTTGTTAAAATCGCTATAATATCAACGCTGATTGCTAGAGGTTTATTATTTGCAACATTCTTTCCTAGAAGTGAGCTTACTCTAAATGGTAGTTTTTTATTATATGCTGCAAAAGCAAAACAAAGACCAAGTAATGAGTATATGGCCCAGCCATGAAGACCCCAATGAAGATTTGCTAATCCAATAGCCTTACCCGCATTATATGAAACATCACCGTCTATCATGTCTGGGTAAGAATTTAGGTGCATTATTGGTTCAGCTACGCCATAAAATAAAAGACCAATACCTAAACCAGCACTAAATAACATAGCTACCCAGTTAACATAGGAATATTTAGGAACAGCATTTGGGCCACCAAGCCTGATATTTTTATATTTTGTAAAGACCAGATATATTGCAAATATTAAAAATCCATTAGCTAATATTATAATCATCCAGCCTAGATACTTAGACAATGACGATTGTAGATTAAGAAAAAATGTTTCAGAAATATCTGAATTTATAGAAACAATTGTCGTAATAACTGTAAGAAGAAGTATGGATAATAAGAATCTGGGCTTACTTAAATTGTTCATTAAACTGCGTAAATAAAAATCTAGTGAAACATAAATAGTATAAATTTTCTAGTTATATGAATTGTTTATCTTTACTTATATGCAATTTTTATATCTATATTGCATCATTATTTTAAGATGTTATGATTGTTATCAAGACCGATTTACAGAAATTGCTGGTCTATAAATATGGCTAAACTTCTCTAGGGGAGAATCTTCTGGGGTCACCAGGCTTGTTTATTTGCAATTTATATTAACTAACTATGAGGATTCATATGTTTAATTTAATTAATACAAAAGAACAATTAAATAAAATTAAAAATAAGCTTTCTTTGGGAGTTTTAGGTATCGTTGCTGCAATGATTCCACAGGCTGCTGAATCACAAGAAAGACAAATCGAAGAAGTTGTTGTTTCTGCTACTAAGAAGGATGAAAGTGCCTCAAAGGTAGCTGTAACAGTTACTGCTTTAACAGAGGAAACATTAAAGGAAATGAACGTTTCTAATTTTGATGATTACGTTCAATTTTTACCAAATGTTTCATCAGGTGGAAGAGGACCTGGTCAATCAACAATCTATATTAGAGGCATGGCTGTTGATCCAGTAAACGTTTTCTTATCTGCTGCTCAGGGTTCAACTCCTAACGTAGCTTTATATCTAGATGAGCAACCATTACAAGTTCCAGGTAGAAACCTAGACGTATATGTTGCTGATATGGAACGGATTGAGGTATTGCCTGGACCTCAAGGAACTCTATATGGTGCGAGCTCACAAGCTGGTACTGTAAGAATGATTACAAATAAGCCAAAGTTCAATGTTCAAGAAGGCGGCTTTAATATGTCTCATTATGCAACTGCCCATGGTGATCCAAGTTACTCATATGATGCATATATGAATATTCCTTTGATTAACGATGTTTGGTCAATTAGAGGTGTTTTTTATAAGTCTGAGCAAGGCGGTTATATAGACAACATACCTGGAACATGGTCTGGTGAAGGTAGAGGAACTTTTGCTTCCTATCCTCAAACGCAAGCACATGTTGTTTCAGATAACTCATCACTTGTAGAAGATAACTTCAATGATGCTACATATGAAGGTTTTAGAATTTCTTCAGCATCGTCAATTGGTGATGATTGGGATATGTTAATCACCCATATGAGCCAAGATATTAGTGCTGATGGTGTTTTTGATTACGACCCAGCTAAAGGTGACTTAAATGTAAGTAGATTTGTCCCTGATACTTTAGATGATTCATTCTCACAAACTTCATTAACCTTAGAAGGAAGAATGGGTAAATTGGATGCTTTATACACAGGAGCATACCTTGAAAGAGAATCAGAGCAACAAGTTGACTATAGTGGTTATGCAAATGTAGGAGCATGGTTACCATATTATGTATGTAACTATACAGCTTATACACTTTGTGGGCCTGCTACAGTGTCTGTTGAACTTATTGATGATAATCAAAGAACAACTCATGAATTTAGAGTGTCAAGCAATGATGAAAGTGATTTACCTTTCTCATATACTGCTGGTGTTTTCATTGATGAGAGTATTTTAGAAACTGAAAATGATTATTGTTACCTTGGTACTGACCATCCATTTGCATCTGCAGGTACATGGGCTGCTTATCAAGTAAATAATCCTTTACCAGGGGCTTGGTCAAGAGAAGGTCGTGTAAGAAGACCTGCATGTAGATTCTTTAATGATCTTAAGAGAACTGAAGAGCAAACAGCTTACTTTGCTGAGGTAACATTCCCAGTATCAGATAAGTTAGACGTCATTGTCGGTGCAAGAAAATACGATTTAGATGTTGACTATACAGGTCAATCTAAATTTGGATTTAGAGGATCAAACGTAGCAAATGGAAGAGACTATGACGTGTCTGGTGACCATAGTACTGAACCATTAAATATGAATGATACTATTACAAAACTATCTGCAAAATATACTGTTGATGACGATACTATGTGGTACTTCACAAGATCAGAGGGTTATAGACCTGGTGGTTTCAACAGGGGTGGTGGTTTAGCATCAAGAAACGCAGCATTACCATCAGTATTAATCACTTATGGCACTGATGATACTACTAATACTGAAATAGGTGTAAAAACTGTTATGTTAGATGGGACATTAAGATTGAATGCTTCTTATTACTGGGTGGATTGGACTGACGTTCAAGTATCTCAATTTGATCCAGTAAATGTTGGCCTACTAACATTTATTGAAAATGCTGCCGATGCAGAAATTAAAGGTATGGAAGCTGATATTTTATGGTATCCAAGTGATAACGTAACTGTAGCTAGTGCTGTTTCCTACAATGATACTGAAGTTACAGAAGATAAATCTAGAATTATTCAGATATCTAATGTCGGAAGTACTATGCCTTTATCACCAAAACTCCAATACAACATTAGAGTTAAAGTTGATTCAGAGCTTGCAGGTAATCCTGCATATACACAAGTTGCTGTGAAAAGTGCTGATAAAGCATATAGTTCACTTGAGGCAGCTAAGCGTCTTGAACAACCATCCTATACAATTTGGGATGCAGCATATGGTGTAAATATTAATGGCACTGAAGTCGAATTCTTCGTTAGAAATATTACTGATGAAAGAGCTAACTTCTACTATAACGATCAGGATGATATTCCAAGAATTACTACTAACAGACCTAGAAATGTTGGTATAAGAGTATCTTATAAATTCTAATCGTAGATATTTATTTAAAAGGCCAGTTATAAACTGGCCTTTTTTTTATTTAAGTGTATTAAAATTATCCTATGGAACAAAACCTAGAACCATCTAGAGAAATTGAATTATCTATTCAGAATAGAGATTTTGATGGCGCTTTAAAATTATGTGATAAGCATAAAAGTTACATATCAAATAAGGAATACTTTTATTTAACATCTGTATGTCATAGATACTTAAGTGACACTAAAGAAGCTTTATTAGGTTTAGATAAGTTAATTCAGATTGATCCTAATTATGGAAGAGCTTATCAAGAAATTGGACATAATAATCTTGTATTGAAAAATAAGGATAGAGCACTTAAAGCATATTTAAGAGCTGTTAGGCATAATCCATCACTACAATCATCTTGGCTAGGAATATTATCATTAGAAAATTCAAATGAAGAACTTATTAAATTTGCAGAAAAAAATGTATTTTATTTGAAAGATTTACCTCCAGAATTAAAAACCGTACTAAGCTTTACTCATGAAGGTAAGTTAGTTAGAGCTGATCACATCTGCAGAGAATATTTAAGAGATCATCCTCACGACATAGAGGCGATGAGACTATTGGCTAATATTGGAAGCGATCTGAACATATATGAAGATGCAGAGTTTTTATTAGAAAGTGCATTATTATTTGATCCTGATAATCCAAAAATTAAATACGATTACATAAATATTCTTACAAAGAGACAGAAATATGGTGAAGCATTAAAACATGCACAACTTTTTTATGATGAGAACCCTTCTAATATTAATGCAATGAAGTTGCTATCTACTGCATTGTTCAGAACAGACAGGTATCAAAAAGCTATAAAAATATATAACGATATATTAAATCTAGAACCTAAAAATACAGATGTGATGTTATCTATGGGGCACTTATATAAAACATCTGGAGAATTTAATAAATCTATTAGTTCCTATAAAAAAGCTTATTACACCGATAAATACTTTGGAGATGCCTATTGGAGTTTAGCTAATTTAAAAACTTATAAGTTTTCTGATGAAGAGGTAGCTGCATTAAATGAAATGGTTAACGATAAATATATTTCTGAAAATGAAAGAGTATTTATGCATTTTGCACTTGGTAAAGCTTATGAAGATTTAGAAAATTTTGATGATTCATTTGATAATTACAAAAAAGGAAATGAAATTAAAAAAAGCAAAGCATTGTTTAATTTAGAAGACTTTCATCAAGACTGTTTAAATCAAATGGATGTATGTAATGAAGATTTATTTCAAATGAAGTCTGATTGGGGTTCAGGTTCTTCAGCACCAATATTTATTTTAGGCTTACCGCGAGTTGGATCAACATTAATTGAGCAAATTCTTTCCTCACATTCTATGGTTGAACCAACTCATGAGCTACCAAATATTATTTCAACTGCTCTAAGATTGAATGAAAGAAAATCTCAGGATATAGATTCACGCTATCCTGATATTTTATTGAGCCTGTCTGCTCCTCAATTAAAACTTATTGGGGATAAATATATTTCAGATAGCCAAGTTTTCAGATCTGATAAACCTTATTTTATTGATAAGATGCCAAATAATTTTAGACACATTGGGCTTATAAAATTAATACTACCAAATGCAAAGATAATTGATATCAGGCGTTCATCTATGTCAGCATGTTTTTCTTGTTATAAACAACTTTTTGCTGAGGGCCAAGAATTTACTTATGATTTGAAAGATTTAGCTGGTTACTATAACAATTATGTTGAGCTTATGAATCATTGGAACAAAGTTCTTCCAAATCAAATTCTATCTATTAATTATGAAGATGTTGTGAATAACTTTGAAGATTCAGTGAAAAAAATTCTTGAATATTGTCAGATACCTTTTGAACAATCTTGCCTTGAATTCTATAAATCAAAGCGATCAGTAAAAACACCAAGTGCAGAACAGGTTAGACAACCAATCTATAAAAGCGGAATGGATTATTGGAAAAACTACGAAAGCTATTTAGAAGAATTAAAAATTAATTTAAAATATTAATCTAACAATATAGAGGATTTATTATGGAAAACTTAATAATTTGTGTTGGCATGTTCTACGTCTTGCACCTTTTTTTAACAATGAGTTTCTCACTTCACAAAGTACCATTTATTAATTGGACTTATACAGGTGGTGATATTTCTGGTATGACTGATTTATCAGCCAGATTTGCTTCTGCTAGTGATAACTTAAGACAATCATTGCCGTTATTTTTAACTTTTGCTGTCCTATCGGTTGTGATGGATAAAGGAGATGTTAATTTAATGCTGGCTCAAGTGTGGTTTGGTCTAAGAATAGCATATCTCTTAGGTGCTGCAGTGAATTTATATGCAATACCAATTGTAAGACCACTAATATGGTTGCCATCTGTGGTTGTGTTAGTAATGATGGGATTAAATCTTTGCGTTAGTTAATTATTTTAGTTGCCTATCAACTCTTGGCTTGCCTCTGTGGACGCAACTTAAATTAGAAGTTTTATCATCAATCAAAGTTATGATTTGATGATTAAACATACAGTAATTTTGTATTAAGTCTGAGATATATACTTTACTTATGGATTCTTCTAAAAAACTAGTAACAGATAAAATATCATACTTTTCACATTGATTAATTTTATTAATTGCATCTTTGTATGCATCTTCATTTGATTGAAATCTTAAGGTGATGATCACAGAGCATTTATTATCAAAATCTGCTTGTATGTAAAAAGGAAGCATCAAGATTAATGCAAGTATTAACTTATTCATTTTTAAAGTATATATTATGAAGACAACCGAATCTTATTTTATATGAAATACTTTTTTAATTTATCAATTTTATTTTTATCAATATCACTATTAAGTTATGACAGAATTACTGGCTTTGATTTTGCTAGTAGATCAGAAATAATTTCAACTAACGGCATGGCTGCAACAAGTCATCCATTGGCAACTCAGACTGCAATCGAAGTACTTCAAAGAGGAGGAAATGCTATTGATGCTGCAATTGCGGCAAACGCTGTTCTGGGTTTAATGGAGCCAACTGGATGCGGGATTGGAGGAGATCTTTTTGCAATCGTTTGGAGCGCTGATGATAAGAAATTATACGGTTTAAATTCATCTGGTCCGGCACCAAAAAATATTTCAATTGACAAACTTATAGCTAAAAACTTACAACAAATTCCTCCTTATGGCCCCTTACCAGTAACAGTTCCTGGTGCTGTTGCAGGGTGGACAGAACTTCATAATAAGTTTGGCAGTTTACCATTTGAAAATTTATTTCTAGAAGCTATTGATTACAGTGAAAATGGATTTCCCGTTACCGAAGTTGTTGCTTATTATTTAGACTTATCAGCTGAAAGATTTTACGCTTATCCAAATTTTAAAGAAGTCTGGATGCCAATGGGTAAAACACCTAGCAAAGGAGATATCTTCAAAAATCCTCAATTAGCATCTGCATATAAAAAGATTGCAAAAACTGGAGGTAAAGATTTCTATGTGGGAGATATTGCTAAGGAGATTGTAAGATTTATTAATGAACAGGGCGGCTACTTTTCATTAGACGATTTAAAAGATTATAAACCAGAATGGATAATGCCAGTTTCTACAAATTATAGAGGCTATGAGGTTTGGGAACTGCCTCCAAATGGACAAGGAATAGCAGCTCTTCAGATATTAAATATATTAGAAAATTATGATGTTCAAAAACTTGGATTTGGAAGCGCTGAATATATTCATTTGTTCACAGAGGCAAAAAAAGTTGTATATGAAGATAGAGCAAAGTATTACGCTGATCAAAATTTTACTAACGTACCAGTGAAAGAATTAATTTCAAAAGAATACGCTAAATCAAGGCTGAACTTAATAGATTTAAACAAAGCTTCAAAAAGCTTTAACCCAGGTAATTTAGAAGATGGCGATACGATTTACCTAACAGTATCAGATAAATATGGAAATATGGTTTCATTAATTCAAAGTAATTATCGTGGAATGGGTTCAGGCATGGTTCCTAATAACTTTGGTTTTATGCTTCAAGATAGAGGTGAAATGTTTAGTTTAGACAAAAGCCATAAAAATTCCTTAGAAGGTGGTAAAAGGCCTTTTCATACAATTATTCCTGCATTTATTACTAAAGATGATAAACCTTATATAAGTTTTGGATTAATGGGTGGTGCTATGCAGCCCCAAGGACATGCACAAATAGTTATTAATATTGTTGACTTTAAAATGAATCTTCAAGAAGCAGGAGATGCTCCAAGAATAAGACATGTGGGTTCATCTCAACCCACAGGTGAAAAGATGTTAGATGGAGGTTATTTAAGCCTAGAGAAAGGCATTTCAGATGAGGAAATAAATAAATTAAAAAAATTAGGTCATAAATTTCAATATGATTTAGGAGGTTTTGGAGGCTATCAAGCAATCATGTTAAAAGATGGTGTTTACTATGGCGCATCTGATAGTCGAAAGGATGGACAAGCTTCAGGTTATTAATCTAAAATTTATGTCATCATGACAAATAAATCTTTTATACCACCAGAAAGAGTTCTTATGGGCCCAGGCCCATCAGACGTTAGTCAAAGAATTCTTGATGCTATGGCTCGACCGACTATTGGTCATTTAGATCCGGCATTTATTTCAATGATGGATGAGATTAAAGGATTACTTCAATATGCATTCCAAACAAAGAATGATTTAACTTTTGCAGTTTCTGCGCCTGGTATGGCAGGTATGGAGTGTTGTTTTGCAAATCTTGTTGAACCTGAAGACAAAGTTATTATTGCTAAAAATGGTTTTTTTGGTGAGCGCATGAAAGAAAATGTTGAAAGATTTGGAGGTATTCCAATTGTCATTGATGACGAGTGGGGCACAAAGGTAGATCTCAATAAAATTGAAGAAGCTCTTAAAGAACACGGTGATACAAAAATAGTTGCTTCTGTTCATGCTGAAACATCCACAGGTGCTTTAACAGACCCAGAATCTATTACAAAACTTGCTCATGATCACGGATGTTTATCAATAGTGGATACCGTTACTGGTCTGGCAGGCGTTCCGTTAAAAGTAGATGATTGGAATATTGATGCAATCTATTCAGGTACTCAAAAGTGCTTATCTGCATCTCCTGGACTTTCACCAATTAGTTTTAGTGAAAAGGCTAAAGAAAAAATTAAGAATAGAAAATCTAAAGTAAAAAGTTGGTTCTTAGATTTAAATTTAATTATGTCATATTGGGAAGGTGAAGGAGGTAGGTCTTACCACCATACTGCACCTATAAACGCTTTATATGGTCTGCATGAGGCTTTAATTATTTTAAAAGAAGAAGGAATCGAAAATTCATGGAAAAGACACCTGGAAAATCATTTATTATTAAGAGAGGGTCTAGAGAAACTAAATATCAGTTATCTTGTTAATGAAGAGGATAGGTTGCCCCAACTTAATGCAATATATATACCTGAAGGAGTAAATGATCTTGAATCTAGACAAAAACTTTTAAATGATTTTCATCTAGAAATTGGAGCAGGTTTAGGTGTGCTAGCTGGAAAAGTATGGCGCATTGGATTGATGGGTCACTCATCCAAAAAAGAAAATATTGATCATTGTCTTAAATCCCTAGCTCAGGTTATTTAAATTGATACGAATCACCCTCGTTTAAGTAGACATCAACTTTTTTAGATAAACGCTTTAGATTAAATGATTTGGTAAATAGAAATTTACTGATAAATCCTTCTGTTTTGTTTGGTTCATTTCCTGTGATAAATAATATTTTAGATCGAAGTATATCTATTGCTTTAAGGGTATTCTTGTAATTCATACCTAATTGAATAAAGCCAAAAAGTTTACTTTCTTCAGCAGTTAGAATTGATACATCAGCGTTGATTTTATTATTTTTTAAATATTTAAAATTTACTCTATGTCCCTCATGAAATATGCTATTACCATTTTGATCTTCAAAAAATATTGAAAAGGTTGAATGATAATAAGGATAGCTGGTAGGCAAAGCTTTAACTTTTATAGAGTTAATGACAGTTTCGAATTCATCAAGAATCTTGATAGGATTTTTAATTCTATTTTTAATTAAAGTTTTTTTAACCATATTTGAGGTATAAATAGTGGTGCTTTCAGAAAATATTTTAATCGAATCAAAATGAAGATGATCTTCAAAAGGCGCTGTAATTATTATTGCATTCACTTTTTTAATTTCTTCATCAGTAAGAATAGTATTATTAGCTTTATTACGCTGTATAAAAAAAGATCCTGTTGGTTGAAGTTTATTAGTTAACCAGGGGTCTATTATTATGGATTTATCTAAGTTTTCTATGTACCAAGTTTGATAGTTATCAGCTTTGATTAACTTCATTTATGCATGGTAATTTCAGAGCCAAATTTGCTATTAGTATCAGTTATATCATCTGGAGATTTAAACCACATTACTAGTAAAACTATGATAGTTATAACTATAGTTGCCACTACGGCAACTACCATTAAAAGCGTTTTTGCAAAATCCTCAACAACAGCAAGGACTATTAATTTGGTCTCATCAACTCCATAGATTAAAAGACAAACAAGTATAGACCATGGAAAAAAGAGCAACATAACTGTAGAAAGAGCTAAAAATTCCCAAAAATTTAGTTTTAAGTATGGATTTGATTTTCTATCATATGAAACCATAAAAAAAATTTTAAGTTAACTGCAGTTATTAAACAAGATAAAATACTATAGGATAATTATTAAAAAATATTTTAAAATATTCCAATGAGAAAAATAAATTTACTTTTACCAGTACTAACTATCCTAACAGTATTTTCATTTAATAGTATTGCACATGATCTTAAAGGTGCGATTGACAGCTCTGATAGAACTTTAAAGAATACATTGAGAGATAAATATAGAAACCCATACGAAACTATTTCTTTTTTTGGAATAGAATCAGACATGACAGTAGTTGAACTTTCTCCTGGAGGAGGCTGGTATACGGAAATTTTTGCTAATTATTTACATCAACCAGGTAATCTTATTGCAGCTCACTTTGATTCAAACTCAGATAGAGAATACTTTAAAAGAGGTAGAGCTAATTTTGAAAAAAAAATGCAAAGTTCAAGCATGTATAACAATGTATCTATTGTTGATTTAAGTTCTAATTTGGCATCACCAAACTCTGTTGATGCTGTTGTTACTTTTAGAAATCTACATAATTGGATTGGACCTCAAATGGGTACAATTTTTAAAAATAGCTATAAAGCACTTAAACCAGGGGGTATTTTTGGTATTGTAGAACATAGGGCTAACCCTGGTACATCTCTTGATGCAATGAAGAAAAGTGGCTATGTTACTGAAAGTTATGCTATTGCCATTGCGGAAAAACACGGTTTTTTACTTGTAGACAAATCTGAAATCAATGCAAACCCAAAAGATACTAAAAACTATGAGAGAGGTGTTTGGACTTTACCACCATCACTTAGACTTAAAGATAAAGATAAAGAACAGTACTTAGAAATTGGAGAAAGCGACAGAATGACCTTGCTTTTTAAAAAACCTAATTAATCATGAAGTTTATTATCTCATTATATTTTTTATCATTAAGCTTTTTTTCTTACGCAAATGACTATGACGAGCAATCCATATGTTTAGCTCAAAATATCTATCATGAGGCAAGAGGTGAAATAGTTGAAGGACAAATAGCAGTTTCAAATGTTGTGATTAATAGAGTTAAATCTAAACAGTTTCCAAATGACATTTGTTCAGTTGTATACCAAAGAAGTCAAATTGAAATTCTTGATAGAATTCTAAAAATTATCAGAATTCCAAAATTATGCCAATTTGAATGGGTTTGTAATTTCAAACCCAACTCTATTAATGATTTAGATTCTTGGAAAAACATTCAAATACTTGCACAAGAAATTGTTGAAGGTGCGCATGATGATATAACTAATGGTGCAACACATTATTATAATCCTGAGTCAGTGCCAACACCTCCATGGGCAAATGTATTTACAAAAACGACTGTAATTGGCAATCATCACTTCTACAAATAACTTGATAAGTCATATCAAGTAGTATTTAGTTAAATCTACGGATAATCTACGGATATTCTCCGGAAATTACTTGAATCAAATTTGGCTATCTCTAAGAAAAAACTGTAGTCGCGAATAACCCACCTACACGTGGTAGAAAGAATCTTAGTTTGCAAATGCTAATAATTTATTTGTCTTTCTTAGCCTTAGCCTCAAAATTTTTACCATCAAATGTTCCTTTAACAGAGTAAGTAGTATTTTTAGTGGAATTTGAGTTTGATAATCCACCTAACAATCCTCCAATAAGTAAAAATAACAAAGGCACACCAACTATTAAAATTATTGGAGCAGATGCTATTTGGGTAGCAAGGCTATCTTCTCCAAATAGGTATCCAGTAATACCCGTTGCAAAAGATGATACAGCAATGATCCAATAAATTATAATAAACATTGGAGAGAGATCATCTGTATCTCCGATTTGACCCCACCAAATTCCTAAAGAAAGAAGCATACAACCAAGCCAAAAACTTGATGCAATATATTCGTAATCAAACCAGAAATATTTGTTCATCATGATAAACGATATAAACAATGTTATAAATGAAATTAATGCTTTCATATTCTTATCTTATAACAAAATTATTTATCGTGCCTTGATAGGTTTGGTAAGATAGGGATATGAAATCAAAACTAGAAAAAATTGCAATTTTTATTCATTGGTCAGCACATTTAATTGGTATTTGTACTTTAATTCTGCTTACTCCGATGTTTTGGGTGCCGAGTACGCGTGTAAAGTTAGATTTTCCATTTAATAATTTATTAGAGATATTGTTTTGGTATCTTGTAATCTTCGCGATTTGTTATTGGCTTTATTCAGCAATCGGAGGACTTATTAGGTTCATACTGACTGGCAAATTATTATTATTTCCATGGAAAAAACATAGATTTGAAAAACCAGTAATATGGACTATATGCATCTCTGTAATATATATGGCGTTGCTTTATGCTTATGGAGAATTTTGATAGGTTCTTCCTAGCCATTTCCTTCGGGTAATTCGCGACCCTATTCATTGTCTAGCGATAGAATCAAAAAAACGATGTCATGTCCACTATTTAATACCCTATGGCTCATTGCATAATCTAGGTATATATCTTTTTAGGGCAAATTGAAACGGATTGTAATTTAACGGAAATGCCTTAGAATAAGGCTTCTAAAACAGGAGGGATGGCAGAGTCTGGTTTATTGTAGCGGTCTTGAAAACCGTCGTGCCTTCATCGGCACCGTGGGTTCGAATCCCACTCCCTCCGCCATAATATTATGAGTGATAATCTTTCTAAAATTTTTAATGAAATACCAAAGTTTCTTGCTATTTTGGGTTATCAAAATTGTTATCACGATGAACAATCAGATGAATGGGTTGTTGAGTATTTGCCATCAGAGGATTTAACACATTCAAATGGAACGGTTGTGCAGGGTGGTTTTGTTTCAGGCATGGTTGATTCAGCTATGTCTCAGTTTTTAATTTATTTATCAAAAGGCAAAGAGTTACCTTTAACTCTAGATTTAGATGTAAAATTTTTAAAACCATGTGTACCAAATATATTAGTTAAAGCAACAGGAAAAATTGTAAGAAAAGGAAAATCAGTTGTTTTTACTTCTGGTGAACTTCATCAAGATAATAAGCTTATAGCTATCGCATCAGCTACAAATAAGATTATCGTTTTATAGATTTTACGCTATAATTTTTGTATGGCTGAACAAAGAGCAAAATTCACACAAATGAAAGATGGAGATGCTGAAGATTACTCCATCATAGCTGCAAGTAATGCTAAAGATTACGACCATTTAGCTGATAAAGTTATCACTCATCTTAAAATGCTTAAAAATGACTTTGGCGGCTTTCAGGTTGATCGTTTGACTCATTCATTACAAACAGCTACAAGAGCATATAGAGATGGCAGAGATAATGAATATGTCGTATGTGCCTTAATACATGATATTGGTGATAATTTAGCACCAGCAAATCATGCTGAATTCGCAGCAACAATTTTGAAGCCATTTGTTTCTGAAGAAAATTATTGGATTGTCAAACATCATGGTATTTTTCAAGGCTATTACTTTTTTGAATTTTTAGGTCTTGATAAAAATATGCGGGATAACTTTATAGACAACCCTTATTATGAAAGTTGTCGAGAATTTTGTGAAAAATATGATCAGAATAGTTTTGATCCTAACTATGACATCCTTGATCTTGAGTTCTTCTTACCAATGGTTAAGGAGCTATTTAAAAAACCAAAACGGTCTATTTACTTACAGTCCTAAATGTCAGAAAACTATTTTTCTGAGTTCTTAGAACTTATAAAACCTGAATCAGATTTTGATAATACTGAAACTCCACAAGCTCCAGACTATTCAGATCTGAAATTTTGGGCAGCAACACCCAATATAGATGGTCAACAATTTTATCTACCAGATGCATCTTTTGTTGCAAGTAAAGATAATCATGTGGATGTTTTTTATATTCATCCTACTGGGTATTATGAAAAAACTTGGAATTCAAATATGGATAAAAATAAATCAGCATTTGAACGTACCGAAATAACGTTAGGTAATCAGGCTTCTGCTTTCAATGGATCATGTAATATTTATGCCCCTGAATATAGACAAGCTACGTATTATTCATTTTTTGATAAAGATAAAAATGGTAGAAAGGCTCTTGATCTAGCATATAAAGATATTGAAGCAGCCTTTGATTATTTTATTGAAGAGTTTAATCAGAATAGACCTTTTATAATTGCTGCTCATAGTCAAGGAGCTCTTTTAGCTCAAAGGTTGCTTAATCGAAAGATAAATAACGCAAGGGCACAAGAAAGATTTATTTGTGCATATGTAATTGGATATATGATTCCGGATAAATATTATGATGATTTATTTCCGAATATAAAAATGTCAGAAACATATAATGATACAAATTGTATTATTTCATGGTCTACGGTAGTTGAAGGATTTAAAAGAAATAGTGAAAAAACTTTATTCTGGAAGCCAGATGGTTGGAGTATTGAATTGATGAGTCAAAAAGTAATATCAATAAATCCTTTTTCATGGACAAGAGATTCATCATGGCATGAAGACAAATCAAACATATCAATAATCAATAAAGCTCAAAATTATGACTTTACAGATAGGCTAAGAAAAGAGCATACTGGTGCAAAAAAATCTATTGGTCTAACAAGACTTCAAGAATTTAGAACATCTTTAAATGCTAAATCAGGTCTTATTGAGGCTAAAGGACCTTTAATAAAAAATATCGAAAAAATGAAATTTTTTAATGGAGATCTTCATTCATTTGATGTGATGTTATTTTGGGGCACATTGAGGCAAAATGTTAAAGACAGAATCGATGCGTTTTTATAAAACTATTTTTGTATTATTAATTATGTTAACAAATTCAAAACTGTTCTCTTACGAAGAAGGTATTGCTCCCAGTGGCGATCTTGAAATTTATTATCGCGATTATGGACCCAAAGATGGTGAACCTATTTTATTGGTGCAAGGCATTGGCGGGCAGTTAATTAATTGGCCTGAGCATATTATAGATTTCTTGCTTGAAAATAATTTTAGACCTATTGTATATGACAACAGAGATACAGGCTTATCTTCACGGATACCGAGTGACTCTTTTTACGATGAAAAACGCCATAACACAATAGTTAGGAATTACATTAGATATTATTTAAGATTACCAATTAAGGCAGATTACACACTTGATGATATGGCTGTTGATGGAATTTCAGTTTTAGACAAATTAAACATTCCTGAGGCTCACATTTTAGGAGTATCTATGGGTGGAATGATAGCTCAAATTATGGTCTCCTCATACCCTGAGAGAACTAAGACATTTACACTAATTTCATCAACTGCTTCAACACCCTCACCATTTAATGGACCAACAAGGAAAGTAAGAAAAATATTAATGGATAGGACAAAAAATCCAAATTCAACAATTGACGAAAGAGTGACAAGAAGTAGAAAAATTTTCACAGAAATTGGATATCAAGGCATAGATTTAAATACTGAGGAATTTTATAACAATGTATCAACATCGATCGAAAGAGGTGGTAATGATGATACTGGATTTGGAAGACAACTCAATGCAATTTTAGGTTCTCAAAATAGAATTGACAAAGTAAAGTCTATTTCAGAACCTACTCTCATTATTCATGGGTTAGAGGATCCACTCATTAAAGTAAAAAATGCTTATAGATTAAACAAGCTTATAAAAACAAGTAAATTGATAATTATTAATGACATGCGTCATTTAATAGAGCCTCCTGTTTTTGATCAATTTAAAGAAGATCTTTTAGAACATTTAAGAACAAATAAATAATGCTTACAAATAAATTTAAAATCAACTATTCAGTTGGTTCTATACCAAATGGTATAAAGACAGATACCTTTACATTTTTTTTATTATTTTTTTATAGCAACATAATTGGTCTCAATCCAGGTTTGGCTGGCACTGCAATATTTATTGCTCTATGTGTTGATGCTTTTACGGATCCTTTAATGGGAACAATATCTGATAGAACAAACACATCATTTGGAAGGCGACATCCATATATGTTTATTTCTTTTATTCCTATGTCTCTCGGTTATATATTACTCTTTGCACCAAGGCAGAACTGGGATATGTCTCAATCAGACTTATTTATTTGGATGACCATTTTCACCATTTTAACAAGAATTGGTATGACACTTTTTGATATACCACATAGAGCATTTGGTGGTGAGATTACTAAAAATTACAAAGAAAGAACTCTTTTAATGTCATGGAGGGAGATGTTTGCTTGGGTAGCAGGGCTGAGCAATGCCTTTCTAGGGTATGGTGTATTTTTTGCATCAACAAATGAATTTCCTCAAGGACAATTAAATCCAGATGCATGGTTTCCATTTGCTGTTACTGGTGCATTAATCATGATTTTTAGTGTCCTATATTCATCTTTATCAACTAAAAGTGAAATAGATTTATTATCAAAGTGGTCAGGATCAATAACATTATCAGCAATTCTAAAAGAGCTTAAAATAGCATTAGGAAATAAATCTTTCTTGATATTTTTCTTTGGAAATTTATTTCTATCATTATCGTGGGGGCTAGCAAATACGTTAACATTATTTGTAAATACGTATTTTTGGGAGTTTGAAGCGACTCAAATAAAATATTTTCTACCAATCTATTTAGTTGCAACCCTTTTTGCATTTTATTTAACGCCCGTAATGGTTAATCTTTATGATAAAAGAATCATTGTCTTAGTATGTATAGGTGCGGTTGGATTATTATCGCCAATGGCATTCATAATGTATAACTTAGGACTTACTCCAGAAAAAGGCTCTATGCAGTTAGTTTTTTTTATAAGCTCATTTTTATTATTTCTTATCACATTTAACATTGTTGGGATAATGGTCCGAGATTCTATGATCGGTGACATTGCAGATGAAGTTGAGCTTCAAAGCGGAAAAAGACAAGAGGGTATCTTGTTTGCAGCTGTTGGGTTTATGCAGAAATTAAATGCTGGTTTAGGATCATTTTTTGCAGGACTAGTGTTAAATTTTATTAATTTTGACAGAGCAAATCATACAGCAGAACAAGCCTATTCATTAGCCTTTGTTCAAGGACCAATGACAACCATTTTGATGATAGTTCCAATTATAATTTTCTATAACTACACCTTGTCTGCAAAAAGACATCAGGAAATACTAACATCCTTATATAGTGATGAAGAATTAAAGCCACAAAATCATCCTAGTAGGTGGTAAGTAAATATTTATTAAAGCAATACTTCAATACACTTACAGATTCTTTTCCATAAATCATTATGTGATTTTTTAGCATCATTAATTGAAAAGTTTTTTATAAAATGAATTATCAATGAATCTACATCGTCTAGATTTGAATTATCATTTTTATTGAATTTATTACTTAATAACTCTAGTTGGATTTGATTTCGTATTTCTTGATCCTTTTTAAGTGATTCAATGCCTGCTTTGACTTCAAGCTTTACACATACATAATTTAATTCTTTCAAATCTGACGCTTTATTATCAAATGAACTCTTTATTGAATCTATAAATATATTTGGTGCATGATTGGTATCAATAATCTTATTCAAAATATCATATAGATCAATATAAGATTTAATTTTACTTTCTTTATTTAATAATTTGATTTTATTGAGTTCTTTTTTAATATCATTTTGTAATTTTTTATATTCATCTGAATTTTTAGCATGAATAATTTCTTTTAATGATTCATTTATTTCAGATATAGATATTTCCTCCTTATTTAGTTTTGAATTAAGATCTTTGATAGCAATAATTTCATTTTTTATTTTATCTTTCTTTTCAGCAAAAAATCTATCAGCACTTTTATTAAATAGATTCCATAATTTTTTTTCTTCTTTTCTACCTGCAGGACCAATTTTGGACCATTGATCTTTCAATTTTTTAAACTCTTGAATACACGATTCACTATCTTCGTGTTGAATTTCTTTTACTTTTTGTATCAAAGAGTTTTTAAGTTCTTTATTTATTTCTTCTTGTTTTTTAATTTCTTCATTTATTGGCTTTTTAGCTTCAAAATACATATTTTTTAACTTATCGAGATCTTCATTTTGAACTGGAGCATATTTTTTCCACTTTTGAAAAGTTTTTTGAAGATATGTAATAAGTTTTCTTGCGTCAGGCCAATTTTTCTTATTTGATTCAATAAAAATTATTATTTCGTCAATAATAACTTTACGTTGTTCAGCATTATTAATTTTAATTTGTTTGATTTCATCAAAATATTCTTTGCAAGGCTCCCATGCTTTGTTGGTAAGCTCATTAAACTTTAACCATTGTGATTTAGATGCTGGCTTACTTGATAAATCTAACAATTGCCATTGAGCTTGAATGTCATGAATTTCATGAGCATGTTTTTTTGGATCTTTGCTAGGATTTTTTGCTAAAGCATTAATTTTAGTAATTAAATTTTCTCTTTTGGGATTAGTTGCAAAGGATGAAATTTCATCAAAATATTTTGACTTGCTTATGGCAGCGTTTATTTTATGTCTAAGTTTATTTGGTATTTTTGTTAAAGATTTTGATTGTTTAATTACATTTCTTAAAATCTTTTGTGCATTTTTAATGGAACCATCAGAAAAAAGCTTTTCAGCATTTTCTAACTCTTTAAATAAATGTTGACTAGTTTCCACAATATTCTCTTATGAAGTTTATAATTATACTTCATGAAAAAGCGTATTCTAACAGGAATTACCACAACAGGGACTCCACACATAGGAAACTATATTGGTGCAATAAGACCAGCGGTAGAGTTGTCGTCCAACAATGATGAATCTTTTTTCTTTTTAGCAGACTATCACTCGATAATTAAAAACCAAGATTCATCATCAATAAAAGAATCTGTAAAAGATATTGCTTTAGCGTGGCTTTCGTGTGGATTAGATCCAAAAAAAACATGTTTTTATAGACAGTCCGATGTGCCTGAAATTATTGAATTAACTTGGATACTTAATTGTGTGACAGCAAAAGGGTTAATGAATAGAGCTCATGCATATAAAGCAGCTACAGCTTTAAATGATAATGATCCGGATAAGGGTATAACAATGGGATTATTCTCATATCCCGTTTTAATGGCTGCTGACATACTTATATTTGATTCAACTCATGTGCCAGTGGGTTCTGATCAGATGCAACATCTTGAAATGACAAGAGATATAGCTGCTAGATTTAATCATTTATATAAACCATTATTTACTCTTCCCGAACCGATTATAGACAATCATGAAAAGGTTGTGCCCGGTCTTGATGGAAGAAAAATGAGTAAATCTTATAACAATGTAATACCTTTATTAGGAAGTGATAAGAAACTTAAGAAATCAATTATGAAAATTGTTACTAACTCTTTAGAACCTGGCGAACCCAAGAATTCAAATGACTGTACGGTATTTGAGCTATATAAATATTTTGCTAATGCAGATGAAATAAATGAATTTAAAACGGCCTATAAAGAGGGTATTTCATGGGGAGATGCAAAAGATAAACTTTTCAATATTATAAATGCTGAACTTATGCCCATAAGATCTAAATATGAAGATCTAATTAATGATCAAGATTATTTAAATGATGTTTTAAATGATGGTGCTAAAAGAGCAAGGACTTTGGCCCAAGATAAAATCGAAAAAGTTAAAGAAGTTATTGGATTAACAAAAATTTCTTAATGCATATTTCTTCGTCATCTTGGTTAAAATTTGGCCTGTTTACAGTAGGACTTGGTCAGTCTTTTGTTTTCGTTTTAGTTCCACCATTAGCAAGAGACTTAGGACTTTCAGAAATACAGACCTCTTCTGTCTTTGCAATATCTGCTATGGCATGGGCATTGACAAGCGCCTATTGGGGTAGGGCAAGTGATAAATATGGTAGAAGAAATATAGCTATTCTTGGTTTGCTTGGTTACGCAATTTCATTAATAGCTCTAATAACACCTTTATTTCTTATTGAGAAAAATCTTCTAAGTGTAACGCTATTATTTCCTGCATTAGTTCTTGGACGACTAATAAATGGTTTGGTTGGGTCTGCAACTAGACCTGCATCTTTTGCATATGTTGCTGATACCTCCTCAGAAGAAAAAAGAACCGTAAAATTTGCAAGACTTGAATCAAGCTTTTTACTAGGAACTGTTGCAGGGCCTTTGCTAGGCGGTTTTTTATTTTTAATTTCAAATGAAACACCATTTTACTTATTTTCTTTTTTTGCATTAATTGCTGCTTTAGGAATTTATAAAGAACTAAAGCCCGTAAACGAAACTAAAGAAAAAACTGAAGGAAATAATAAAATTAGTTGGTATTCTAAATCAATTTATCCTTTCTTAATTTTTGCGGCAATTTTAAGTCTGTGCCAGGCTTCGCTAATTCAATCAATCGGTTTTTATATAACTGATTTATTTGGTGATTTAGATAATCTTCCTACATTAATTAGTATGACTTTTGCACTTTTATCAATATCAACTATTGTTAGTCAATATTTGTTTACTGATGCGTTTCCAATGAAAAACTTTAGTTTATTAACAGTTGGTTCTATATTGTTAGTATTTTCATATTTTACAATGGCATTTTTTCAGTCCATATCATTTTATTACTTATCTATTATGATACTTGGAATTGGTTTTGGAATGGCTAGACCTGCGCTATCATCATCTCTTTCTCTGGCACAAACTCCAGAAAACCAGGGTTCTGCTGCTGGATATCTTGGATCTGTTATACCAATAGGTCATATGACCACGCCTTTTATAGCTATGCCTATCTATGCGATAAATCCAGGATACTTGTATTATTTCAGTTCAATCTTATGTATAGGTTTAATATTATTTATAATTACTAATCCAACTATTAGAAAATCTGGCTTGATATGAAAAAAGCATTATTATTAGTTAACCTGGGCACGCCTGATAAACCTACATATCTAAGCGTCTTTAAATATTTAAGACAATTCTTAATGGATGGCCGTGTAATAAATATAAATCCTTTTCTAAGGTTTATATTAGTTAATTTTATAATTTGTCCTACAAGATCATTCTCATCAACAAAGGTATATAAAGAAGTATGGGATAAAAATACCGGATCTCCGTTGCTCTATAACACAACTAAATTAACTGAAAAATTAGGTAACAAACTTCAAGACTATGATGTTTATTGCGCAATGCGATATCAAAACCCTTCAATTGAGAGCGTAATTAATAATATACTTGAAACAAATCCTGATGAAATTACTGTTTTACCACTTTTTCCTCATTATGCTGCTGCTACAACAGGGTCTGTTTATCAAGAAATATCAAGAATAATTTCAAAAAAATGGGTTGTTCCTAATATAAGATTTATTAATCAATTTTATGACAATGAAAAGTTTATTGATGCTTGGGTTGATAAAGCATCTAAATTTAATCTAAATTCATATGATAAGGTAATTTTTAGTTACCACGGTATTCCAAATAGTCATGTTGATAATGTGTATCCAGATTCTTTATGTTCTGATCATAACTGTGAATCAGAAGTTACAGATAAAAATAAGTTCTGTTATAAAGCTACTACATATGAAACAACAAAAATTCTCGCAAGCAGGCTAAACTTAAGTCCCGATAAATATCAGGTTACTTTCCAATCAAGGTTAACAAATAAATGGTTAACACCATTTACTGACGAGGTGCTTGAATCATTACCTGAAAATGGTAACAAAAACGTATTAGTTTTTTCACCAGCATTTACTGCCGATTGTTTAGAAACGATCATTGAAATTGGTGATGAATATAAAGAACTCTTTCTTGAATCTGGTGGCGAAAAGCTAGATTATGTTGAGTCTTTAAATTATTCAGATTTATGGGCTGATGCTATTATTGATATTATTAATTAGGGATTATAAAAATGTTTAAAGATAATTTATTAAAAAATAAAATAATTTTAATAACAGGTGGTGGAACAGGTCTTGGTAAAGAAATGGCTTCGCATTTTGCTATGCATGGCGCAGAACTATATATATGTGGAAGAAGAGAAAATGTATTAAGTGAGACAGCTGCTGAAATATCAGAAACTTATGGCACAAATGTTAATTATCAAACATTAGATATAAGAGCTTCAAAGGATGTTGATGATTATATTGAATCTATTTTTGAAAACAGACCTTTGGATGGATTGGTTAATAATGCTGCTGGAAATTTTATTTCACCAACTAAAGATTTATCCCATAAGGGTTTCGATGCTATTGCCAATATTGTTTTTCATGGAACTTTTTATATGACACATTCTGTTGGGAAAAGATGGATTGAATTAGGTCACAAAGGTTCGATAGTAAATATTTTAACTACTTGGATTTGGACCGGTTCTCCATATGTCGTGCCTTCTGCAATGTCAAAATCTGGAATTCATGCTATGACAAAATCTTTAGCTGCAGAATGGGGAAAATATGGAATTAAAATTAATGGTATAGCTCCAGGTCCTTTTCCAACAAAAGGTGCTTGGGAAAGATTAAATCCTGATAATAATGATGATGGAATGACAAATACTGTACCACTAGGAAGAGTAGGTGAAATGGAAGAATTGCAAAATTTAGCAACTTTTTTAATGGCTGATGGTTGTGACTATCTCACAGGCCAAACAATTGGTCTTGATGGAGGACAATATCTAACAGGTGGGGGAACTTTTTCTCAATTAGATAAGTTATCTGACGAGGATTGGGAAAATATGAGAAAATTAATAAGAGAAGCAAATAATAAAGACAAAGTTGATAGAAGTTAAGGGAGATATTATGAGTACACTTGAAGAAATGAATAGCGTTTTAATTAAACAAAAAGAATATTTTGTTAAAAATGGAGTGCCATCAATAGAATTAAGGATTGATAGACTTGAGCGTTTAAAGTCCTTAATTATGGATAATCGTTATGATTTTGTTGAAACACTAAACTCTGACTTTGGAAATAGATCTAAAAATGCATCTATGTTGTCAGATGTGTATGGAATTATGCCTGCAATAAATCTTGCTATCAAAAATGTAAAAAAATGGACTAAGGATGAAAAGAAATCTTCAAATTTTCCATTCGGCTTGCTTGGTGCTAAATCCTATATAAGATACGAACCTCTAGGAACAGTTGGTATGATCTCTCCATGGAATTTTCCGGTTAACTTAGCATTTGTACCTTTGGTCTCTATATTTGCTGCAGGAAATCAAGTGATGCATAAACCAAGCGAACATACACCATTAACCTCCGCATTATTAAAAGATTTATGTGATAAAACTTATGATGAGGTTGAATTTGCAACCTTTCTTGGTGGGCCAGAGGTTGGAGCTGCTTTTACTAAGCTAAACTTTGATCACCTTCTTTATACTGGTGGAGGATCTGTTGCTAAACATGTAATGAATGCAGCTTCTGAGAATTTAGTTCCTCTTACTCTTGAACTTGGTGGGAAATCTCCTGTAGTTCTGGGTAAGTCTGCTGATTTAAAAACTTCTGCAAAAAGAATTATGTTTGGTAAGACATTAAATGCGGGTCAAATTTGTTTGGCGCCTGATTACGTAGTTGTTCATAAAGATCAAAAAAATGAATTTATCAAAGAAACAAAAGATGCGGTCTCTGAGTACTATCCTAAAATTAAAGATAATGATGACTACACGTCAATCATCAATGAAAGTCATTACAACCGATTAAAAGATATGATTGATGATGCTATAGAAAAGGGTGCAACAGTTGAAGAAATAAATCCTGCCAATGAAGATTTTTCACAGCAAGAGTTTTATAAGATACCACCAACAATTGTCTCAAATACATCTAATGATATGAAAATTATGCAAGAGGAAATATTTGGTCCTTTATTGCCTGTTGTTGAATATGATGAAATTGATGAAGCAACACAATTAATTAATTCAAAAGATAGACCACTAGGTCTTTACTATTTTGGTAATGATAAAACTGAAGAGAATAATCTTTTGAATAAAACTTCATCTGGTGGTGTAACAGTTAACAATGTAATAAGTCATCTTCAACAAAATGATTTATCTTTTGGAGGTGTAGGTCCTTCAGGTATGGGTAGATATAAATCCTTTGAAGGTTTTAAAAACTTTTCAAATCCTCGAGCTTACTATAAGGATGTTAGTTTTAAATTAGATAAATTCTTTGATGCTGTAAGGCCTCCATATAAAGGTGATATTGAAAAAGTCTTAAAACAATTAATGAAATAGTTTCTGTGACATCTATATCTCTGAAATTAGGTTATAAATACCTTAAATCTAATAAAGGAGGCCTTTTCTCTTTTACAACACTACTAGCAATAGTTGGATTGTCTATTGGAATATCTAGTCTTATTGTTGTCACATCAGTGATGAATGGATTTGAAAAAGAACTTGAAAACAGAATACTTGGAGTAATTCCACATTCAGTATTGACATCTAATGATCCAATAAATGATTATGAACTTCTAATTAAAAAAGCTAAAGATAATAAAGAAATCATTGATGCAGCACCTTATATAAGCATTCAAGGACTGATTTCATCATCTTATGACAGTAAAGGTGTTTCTGTTATTGGTATTGATCCAGATTATGAAAAAAATATGTCTATTGTTCCAGAGTATATGCTTTTAGGTAGTCTAGAAAATCTTAATGAAAAAAATTCTATAGTTATTGGTTCATTATTAGCAGCAAGTTTAGGTGTTTATGCCGGTGATGAAATTAATATTACAACTTCAGATATTAAGACATCAATAATTGGCTCATATCCAATTTCAGTAAATTTAAAAATTGTTGGAATATATGAACTTAAAACTGAAATTGATCAATATATGACATTTATTTCTCATGAAACTGCACAAAAACTTAAAAATTTAAAAAGAAATCAAACTATTTCAATTAGATTAAAAACCAAAAACTTATTTGAAGCAGACAGAATTTCAGCTGACGTATTAACTTTTTTTGATCAAGAAGACTTATCCTATATTTCATGGAAGTCCACACATGGCACACTATTTGAAGCAATTAAATTTGAAAAATTACTGATAAGCTTGATGCTTTTCTTAATAGTTGCTGTTGCATCTATTTTAGTTTTATCTACAGTTGTAATGACAGTAAAATCAAAAGAAAGAGAAATAGGTATTTTACAAACTATTGGAGCTACAAATAGGCAAATAATCTTAATATTTTTCACACAAGGCATATTGGTAAGTTTTATAGGTATTATTATTGGATTAATTTTAGGTTTTATTTGTACGCTAAATCTTAATAACTTAATTTCATTTATAGAAACATTATTAGGTAGAAATCTACTCGAAGCTTATTTCATTAACTACTTTCCATACTATATAGATTATTTTCAAATATTAATTATTTGCTTTATATCATTAATTATAAGTTTATGTGCGTCACTGATACCATCTTTTAGAGCAGTTAGATTAAATCCTGTAGAAATATTAAGACATGAATAAAATTAAGTGCATCAATCTCTCCAAATCATTCTTTTTGAATAATGAAGAACTAAATGTTTTGAATGAAATTAATCTTTCTATAGAAGAATCTAATTTAATTGGTATTACTGGTAAATCTGGTGCAGGAAAATCAACTTTATTACATCTTATTGCAGGATTAGATAGACCAAGCTCTGGAGACATAACTTTTAATAATAATAGCATTCTTTCAATGACATCAAATGAAATTAGCAAATTAAGACTAATAAATTTTGGATTTGTATATCAATTTCATCATTTACTTGAGGACTTAACTATAGAGGAAAATATTTTGATTCCATCAATTTTAAAAAATTCATTTAATAATAAAGTTAAGGATAATAGTATTGATCTAATGAAAAAGTTAGATATTTATAACAGAAAAGATAGCTTACCCTGGAAGCTTTCAGGTGGAGAAAAACAAAGAGCTGCTATTGCAAGGGCGCTTATTAACAATCCAAAATTTTTATTTTTAGATGAACCAACAGGTAATCTTGATAAAGAAAATGCATCAGTTATTCAAAACTTACTTTTAGATTTATCAATAACCAAAGGCATTACTTTGATTGCAGCTACTCATGATAATGAATTTATTAAATCTTTTAATAGTATTTACAGTCTGAATGATTCAAAATTAGTAGAAATTAAGAGTGATTTAAATGAATGATTTTATAAGTGCAGGAGGCCCTTTTATGTGGCCGTTATTAGCTTGTAGTGTACTTGTAATAACTATTTCAATAGAACGATCATGGTTTTTACAGAAAAGATTAGTTGTTCCTGAAGGTCTTTCAAAACAAATATTAAATCTTATTGAGAATAACTTGATGAACAGTAAGCAATCAATTGAGATATCAAATCTTTCATCATTAGGATTCCTGCTAGTTAACTGCATAAAATATAAAGACTTACAAAGAGATAATCTCGAATCAAAAATAGAAGATAAAGCTCTTGAGGTTAAGTATAGTTTAGAAAGGAATTTAAATATGCTAGGCACTATTGCTACCATTAGTCCATTGCTGGGTCTTTTGGGAACTGTTGTTGGTATGATCACTGCTTTTACAGGTTTGACTGAAACTTCAGGAGCAAATCCTGACTTATTAGCTGCAGGAATTTCCCAAGCATTAATTACCACAGCTTTTGGTTTAATGATTGCTGTACCTGGACTAGTATTACATAAGTATTTTGACCAAAAGATTACTTATCTTTTAATTTCGCTTCAAAAAGACGTTTCAGAATTTATAGATGTTATAAATAGATGAATTTTGTATCCAACAAAGATAAACCATCTTTTTCAATAGAAATTACTCCATTGATCGATATTGTTTTTTTATTAGTTATTTTTTTTGTTGTTACCTCAAAGGTAGGTGAGTCCCAATTCTTATCCCTTGATCTACCAAAAACTGAATCATTTAACTATAAAACTGTCCAAACATCTAATGAGATTGTAATTTCTAATGATGGCAGTATATATATTAATGATAAGTTAATAAACATTAACAATTTGGATGTTCTAGAACAGGAAATATTTGAACTTAACAACAATGGAGATATATTAATATTAAGTGCTGAATCAGAATCATTACATGTGTGGGTTATCACTGTGATGGACATATTAAATAAGTATGGTTTTAGTGAAATACAAATAAGAACAATAGAAAAATGAAAACTGGAAATTTAAGAAGATTACTTGCCTATACTTTTAGGTATAAATGGTCTTTCTTTATCAGCGTTCTTGGTTTTATTAGTTTTGCGTTTGCAGATATTGCGGCAGTTGAATGGATTAGGAGAATAATTGCATTAATAAATTCTGAAGAGCAACAATTTGGAACATTCTTAGCATTATCATTAATTTTTATTGCTCTTGGTCGTGGTGTAGGTTTCTTTATTGGTAATTATTTTATGTCTAGAGTAGGTTTTGGCATCGTAAGAGATCTCAGATCTGAATTGTTTAAAAAATTGCACGATTTACCAAAATCGTATTTTGATGCCAATCAATCCGGACAACTAATTAACAGGATTACATTTACAACTACACAAGTATCTGGCGCTGCATCAAATGCAGTTAAGACGTTAATTAGAGAAGGATTCTTGTTGATAGGTTTATTTATTTATCTGTTAGTTTTAAATTTTAAATTAACTTTATTGTTAATTGTTACAGCTCCTTTAATTGCATTAATTGTTTATGTTGCAGGTAAAAGACTAAAAAAACTAGCAAAGAAAATTCAAACAGCAATGGGCGACGTTACACATATAGCTTCTGAAGCAGTTGATGGTCATGTAGAAATTAAAAGTTTTAATGCCCAAGAATATGAAAACTCTAGATTTTTTGAAGCTAATGACTCAAATAAGAATCAAAATTTAAAACTTGAAGCAACAGGTAACTTAGCTACACCAATAATACAAGTTCTTGTATCAATATCACTATCAATAGTTGCTTACTTTGCATTGGGGCAGCAGCTAGGTATAACCTTAGATGCAGAAACATTTGTAGCATTTTTTACTGCTGCAGGATTAATGGCTAAGCCCATTAGACAACTTTCTAATATTAATATGATAATTCAAAAAGGATTAGCTGCTGCTAATGAAATTTTTGAACAATTAGATCATGAGATTGAAACTGATGAAGGTAAGAATGAAACTGAGATTAGTGGACATATTGAATTTAGAAATGTAGATTTTGCATATGATAAGGGTGGTTTAGTACTTAATAACATTAACTTTGAAATTGACGATAATGAAACTATTGCCATAGTAGGAAAATCAGGATCCGGAAAATCAACTCTTGCAAATTTGATACCAAGATTCTACAACCACACTTCAGGTGAGATACTAATAGATAGTATTCCTGTTTCAGATTTTGCTTTAAATCATCTTAGATCTTCAATATCAATTGTAAATCAATCTCCTTCACTATTTAATGACACAATTTCTAAAAATATAGCATATGGAGATGACTCTATAGATGTTGATAAACTTAAAAAGTCAGCAGAGCTATCGGGTTGCTCAGAATTCATAGAAAACTTACCAGAAGGGTATGAATCTGAAATTGGGGATGATGGCGTGCTTTTATCTGGAGGACAAAGACAAAGACTTGCAATAGCACGTGCATTCTATAAAGATTCTCCGATAATTATTTTAGATGAAGCGACTTCTTCTTTAGACACCGAATCTGAACTTATTGTTCAAGAAGCCCTAGAAAAGCTAACCTCAAATAGAACAACTATAGTAATAGCCCATAGACTATCTACTATTGAAAATGCAGACAAAATATTGGTTTTAGATAAAGGACATGTTGTTGAGTCAGGAACTCATGATGATTTGATTGAAAATAAGTCCATCTATCACTCATTATATAAAAATAAATTTGAGGATTCTCCTAAGGACAAAACAAAACAAACTCAAGAATTGCAATTATATATGCCTGAATATGATGACGAGGAATCTAAAAGCTTTGTGGTTGATAGTTGGTATAAGAAAAGTCTTTGGCTGTATCTACTGTATCCATTTTCACTGTTGTTCTCCTTACTTACTTCAAGAAGGAGAAAAAGATATTTAGAAAATAAAGTTGAGTCATTTAAATCTAAAGTTCCAGTAATAGTTGTTGGTAACTTAACTATTGGAGGAACTGGTAAAACACCTTTGGTTAAATATATTGCTTCTGAATTATTAAAGAAAGGTTATAAGCCTGGCATTGTAAGCAGAGGTTATGGAGGTAAATTTAAAGGAACAATACAAGTTAAAAAAGATACACCTGTAAAAGAAACTGGTGATGAAGCGCAAATTTTAGCTAAATTAGGATTACCTTTTTACATTGATAAAAATAGAGTTAGGGCAGTTAAAAGCATCATTAAAAATCATGACTGTAATGTGATTATTTCCGACGATGGATTACAGCATTACAAAATGGGAAGAGACATAGAAATTGCAGTAATAGATGGTAAGAGAAGGTTTGGTAATAACCTTACCTTTCCTGCAGGACCTTTAAGAGAGTCTAGAAAACGATTAGATAGTGTAGATTTTGTAATAAATAATAGTGGACCTACTCAAGAGGGAGAATTCTTGATGAATATTAGCCCATCTAAATTTGTTCATTTAAAATCGGCTAAATCCTACTCTGTTAAAGATTGGCCAATGCATAAGCAAGTTCACGCAGTTGCTGGTTTAGGAAATCCAGGCAGATTTTTTGATTTATTAGATAGATTAGGTTTTGACATCATCAGACACCCATTCCCAGATCACTATAATTTTTCTTCAAGTGATATTTATTATCTTGATCATCTCCCAATTGTAATGACAGAAAAAGATGCTGCAAAATGTAAAAATTTTGATAATAATAAAATTTGGTATCTAACTATTGATGCCGATGTAAGCAATAAATTTATAGAAAATTTAGATAAAAAATTAAAATTGATTTCTTATAATGAATAGGGATGATTTATTTATAGTTATACCTTCGCGCATAGCATCAACAAGACTTAAGAATAAACCTCTTGTTAATATTAAAGGAAAAACTCTCATTCAGAGGGTTGTAATAAATGCATTAGAAATCACAGAAAATGTTTATGTTGCTACAGATTCAGTTTTAGTAAAAGATAATTTAAAAAAAATAACCAATAATGTAGTCATTACTAAATCAGAACATATATCTGGTACGGATAGGGTATATGAGGCAGCAAAAAAACTTAATTTAAACGAAAATAGCTTCATACTTAACCTTCAAGGTGATGAACCTTTCATACCTAGTAAATTAATTAAAAAAACTATTGATGATTATTTCAATACTTCATGTGATGTGATTACAGTTTCAAATAACATTTCTTCTGATTTTGATATAACTAATCCAAATTGTGTTCTTGTTGAAACTGACAATAATTTTGCAACTTCTTTTATTAGAACTGGATATATAAAGAATCCAAAAAGACATATTGGAATTTATGGATATAGTTTAAAAGTTTTATCGAAATTGGTTAATCTTGAGCCAACTGAAAATGAGCTAAAATTCAAATTAGAACAGTTAAGATTTTTAGAAAATAATTTTTCAATTTATGTTTCACATTATGAAGGAAATATACCCCATGGTATCGATACTGAAGATGACCTAAAAGCTGCTATTGATTATTTGCTTGATTAATGAATATCTTATCAAATCATAATATTTCTAACAGTTTGAAGATTAATTCAAAGTGTAGATTTTTCATTGAAATTAATGAAGTTACACAATTTGAAAATCTGTGTAAATTTGTTAATGAACAAAAATTACCAGTATTAGTTATAGGCGAGGGAACTAATATTGTTCCTAAAGATTATTTTGAAGGTATTGTTATAAAGCCTACATTTAATAAGGTTCAATATAATACAAATGACTCTACAGTTTCAGTTGGATCCTCTGTTAATTGGCATTCTTTTGTGAAAGAGATGATTAAAAATAAGATATATGGCTTTGAGAATTTATCTTTAATACCTGGTAGTGTCGGAGCTAGCCCGATTCAAAATATTGGAGCCTATGGACAAGAAGTCTCGAATTTAATTGCAAGGGTAGACTGTTTTGATTATGTTAAAAATAAATTTTTATCATTATCTAATTCTGATTGTAATTTCTCATACAGGAAGTCATCACTAAAAGATAAGCCATATATTATTTTTAATATTGATTTTATTACAAATGGATTTAAATCTTTAAACCTTGAATATGAGTCTATTCAGAATTATATAGAAGACAATAACATTAATCTCTCATCAATATCTTTAAATCGTGCATCAGAAATTATTGTTGATATTAGAAACTCTATTTTGCCTGATCCAATACAAGTTCCCAATGTCGGAAGTTTTTTTAAAAATCCAACAATAAATAAAAATGAAATAAATACTTCTAAATTTAATTTAGAAGATCTAATAATTTGGCATCATGATTCGGATACAGTCAAAGTTGGTGCAGCCAGACTTATACAGCTTGTTAAAAATGATTTAGAGAATTTTAACAATGTATCAATTTATTCTAATCATGCCTTAGTATTAGTTAGTAATGGCAAAGCCACGCAAAGAGAGATCTTAAGTTTTGCTAATAATATTAAAGATGTTATTAATGAAACATTTAATATTTCATTAGATATAGAGCCAACAGTTATAAATTAATTATGTTTCTTTGGTCAGCAATCGCACATTTAATAGCATTAACAAGCCCAGGTCCTGATACTGCAATTGTAATAAGGCAGGTATCATTGTACGGACGAATAGAAGGTTTCAAAACTGCTTTAGGAATAGGAATCGGAATCTATTTACACTGCCTTTTAGCTATTAATGGGATTTCATTAATTATTGTCTCTAACGATCTGTATAAATTTATAATTAGTATTGTTGGTGGTTTATATATTCTTTATTTAGGAGTAAATATGTTTATTTCTAAATCTGTTGCTAAAGAGGATAGTGAAATAGGCACTAAACGAAATAATAGTTTATTAGCAGGACTAATCACCAATGTCTTTAATGTAAAAGCCTTTTTATTTTTTGTATCATTATTTACGATATTAATTGAGGATTTAAATAATATTTATTTTTACGTCTATCCAATTTATTTTGCTATAACGTCAAGTCTTTGGTTTATTTTTCTGAGTTATATTATTACAGCTTCGGAACATAAAACTTTCAATGCTTATTCAAATAAATATTTATCATCAATAATGTCACTAATATTATGTTTAATAGCTTTATTTATTATTTTTAGATCCTTATATGAGTATTTCTAAAATTACCAAAAACCTAAAAAATCAGAGTGATATTTTTCCTCCAGTACATCTTTGGAATCCTGAATTATGTGAGGGTCAAGAATTTTATATTGATAGAGAAGGAAATTGGTTTTATAACGATTCACCAATTAAAAACTATAAGCTTACGAAGCTTTTCTCGACCGTGCTTAGAAAAGACGATGATGAGTATTTTCTAGTTACACCTGTTGAAAAAGTTCCTGTAAGAGTTGAATTAGCTCCTTATAAAATTATTGATTATTCGCTTGCTGATGATAGGGTATCTTTATTAACAAATTTTGATTACGAGTTTGTGTTAAGTAAAACCAACACAACTAAATTAATCAAAAATAAAGATGTATTTATACCAATAGTAAATGTTAGAAATAATCTAGATGGATTTTTCGATAGAAATACATATTACAATTTAATAAATTATGCTTTAGAGCAAAATTATATTGATCAAAATTTATTATATTTACCAAGTCTTAAGATAAAACATACTATAGGAAAAATTGCATAAAAAATTAAATTTACCAAAAAAAATATGTCCTGTTTGCAATAGACCATTTTTATGGAGAAAAAAATGGAAAAAAGATTGGGATAATGTAATTTATTGTAGTGAAAAATGTAGAAAAACTAAGAGTTCAAAGTCTGATTAATCCACTCATCAATATAATATTCAAGTAAATCTAATGGTAATGATCCTCTTTTCAAAACCTCATCATGAAAGTCCTTGATATCATACTTTTCACCAAGTTCTTTTTCAGCTTTACTTCTAAGTTCTAAGATTTTTAACTGACCAATCTTGTATGCAAGAGCTTGACCTGGCCAGGCAATATATCTATCTACTTCATTTTCAATATCTAAAATTGATTTTGCAGAATTTTCAATAAATAAGTTGATAGCATCTTCTCTTGTCCAATCTTTATAATGCATACCTGTATCAACAACGAGCCTAATTGCTCTCCACATATCATAGGTAAGTTGTCCAAATTTATCATATGGATCATCATATAGATTTATATATTCACCTAGTTCTTCGCTGTATAAACCCCAACCTTCAACAAATGCAGTGATACCCTGATATTTTCTAAATGTTGGAACATTTTCTAATTCCTGAGCAAGTGATATTTGAAAATGATGACCTGGAACTGCCTCATGAACTGTTAAAACAGGTATTTCATATTTAGGCCTTGAATCAGGTTTATATAAATTTGCATAAAAATAGCCTGGTCTACCAGGACTAGGGCTATTGTAATAAGCTGTAGTTGTAAATGGTGCTGACTCTGCTGGAATTGGTATGACTCCATATGGAGCCCTTGGAAAAACATTAAATAATTTTGGTAATAACGGATCAATTGTTTTTGACATGATTAAATATGCATCAAAAAGATCATCTGGATTGTCATAATAAAATCTAGGACTAGTTCTTAAATAATTTAAAAATGATTCAAAATTGCCATCCCAATTAACAGAATCGATGATTTCTTCCATTTCAGCACGAATCCTTTGAATTTCTCTTAGACCAATGTCATGAATTTCATCAGGTGTAAGATCTGTCGTTGTATAGTGTTTAGCTAATTGTTCGTAATATTTTTTACCATCAGGGATGTCTTTAATGCCAATGGTATCTCTTGAATTAACTAAATAATCATTTTTTAAGAAATTATTAAGTTTGATATATGCTGGATTTATCTTATTAATAATTAATTCTTTTGCATCATTTATAAGTTCGAGTTTTTCATTTTGCGATAATAGAGTTTCGTCTGCATCAATAAAAACTTTTAAATATGGATTTGAATTTATATCAGAGTTAATTATTGCATCAATCTGAGAAATAACTCCTTGAGTAACTAACTTTGGCTGAGTGTAACCATTTTGCAATCCTTGTTTATTAATCTCTAAAAAATTTAATATATTTTCAGAAAACTGATTTAGTCTGCTTAACCAATCGTAATAGTCTTTTTTAGATTGATATACCAGTCTATTTCCTGTTTCATAAAAACTCTGAATTCCACCACGTTGATTCAATCTTAGATAATATATAGGAAATTGACTAAGATTTAAGTCACTTTCAATGTCAAATTTTTTTAGATTGTAATTAAGTTTATTGTCAGGATTGAGTTTATCAGAATCAATAGAATTAAGTTTTTTTAAAGATTCTAAATCTGAAAGTCTATCTTTTTCAAACTGATCTATCGTATTCGGATTAATCTTATCATTAAATCTTTTGTCTCCAGTATATGAAGCAAAAAGAGGATTATTAGTTAAAGTTTTTTCCCAATCTGCTTCTAAAAAATCTGAAAATTTCTTATTCTCATCAACCTCTAAGGGTGATTCTTTTTCGTTTTCAACATTATTAGTTGTTACTTCAACAGACGCGCAAGAAGAAACAAACAATATACAGACAGTTAAAGAAAGTAAATATTTATTCATTACATATTAGGATAATTTGGACCACCAGGACCTTCAGGGCTTACCCAGTTAATATTTTGAGACGGATCCTTGATATCACAAGTTTTACAATGAACACAATTTTGTCCATTGATCACGAACTTGTGTTCATTGTTCTTCTCAACAATCTCATATACGCCAGCAGGACAGTATCTTTGCGCAGGTTCATCATACATTGGTAAATTGATTGCTATAGGTATAGTTTGATCCTTTAATTGCAAGTGACATGGTTGATCTTCTTCATGATTTGTATTTGATAAATAAACAGACGATAGTTTATCAAAGGAAAAAACACCGTCAGGTTTTGGATAATTAATTTTTGGCATTTCATCTGCTTTTTTTAAACATGCATGATCCGGTGTTGGGTGGTTAAGTGTGAATGGTAATTTTCCTCTGAATATAAATTGATCAATAGCATTAAAAGCCGCACCAATGAGAGCACCGAATTTGTGAAAAAAAGGTCCAAAATTTCTTGATTTGTAAAGTTCTTCATAAATCCAAGATTCTTTTATTCTTAAGTCAAAAGATTTATCTGAGTTTCCTTGTAAGGACGCATAAATGTGTTTTCCAGCTATTTCGCCAGATTTCATAGCTGTGTGTGAACCTTTAATTTTTGAAAAAACAAGTGTACCTGCGTTACAGCCTATTAATAGTCCACCTGGAAATTCCATTTTTGGGAGTGATTGCAAACCACCTTTAATCAAAGCACGAGCACCATATGACAATCTCTCACCGCCTTCAAGATATTTTTTAATTGATTTGTGTGTTTTCCATTTTTGAAATTCATCAAATGGACTTAAATGAGGATTTTTATAATCTAACGGAATTACATAACCAAGATATACCTCACTATTTTCACCATGATAAAGATAAGATCCAGATGGTGTATCAAATGCAGTTGGCCAGCCGTTTGTATGCATAACTAGACCTTCCTCATGAAGTTCTGGTTTTATTTTCCAAACTTCTTTAAAACCAATACCATAGTGCTGTGGATCTTTACCTTCAGCAAGATTAAATTTTTGAATCACCTGTTTACCTAAATGACCTCTGCAACCTTCACCAAGAATTGTATATTTAGCTCTTATTTCTATACCTGGTTCATGTCCAGGCTTAAGTTCTCCTGATTCTGATATGCCCATATCTCCTGTTTGTACACCAACAACTTTTTCATCTTCAATTAATATTTTACTTGCTGGAAAACCAGGAAATATTTCTACACCAATATTTTCTGCATACTCACCAAGCCATCTACAGAGGTTTCCTAAACTTATTACGTAGTTGCCATGATTATTCATAGGTGGCATAACAAAAGATGGTACTGGAAGTCCAATGTTTTTAATTAAAAAAAGTAATTTATCTTTTTTAACCGGAGTATTTAATGGCGCGTCAAGATCTCTCCAATTAGGAATTAATTCGTCTAATGCGTTAGGTTGAAAGACGTTACCTGAGAGAATGTGAGCACCTATTTCAGAACCTTTCTCTAAAAGACAAATAGAATAGTCTGTATTATTTTTTATATTTAGTTGAGCAAATTTAATAGCCGCAGCTAAACCCGATGGACCTCCACCAACAACTACGACGTCATATTCCATTACTTCTCTGTGCATAAGATATTTGTATTGTAATCGTAATTAAAAATACATTATAATTATACTACATTATAAGTTTTATTTATATTAAATGATCTTATAAATAAAATAAACTTATATTAAAAATTGCTATTAAAAAGTACAATTTACTGTATAAAAAATTAATAAATATACAATATGAAAATTTTAGTCCCAATAAAAAGAGTTGTCGACTATAACGTAAAAGTAAGGCCACTTTCAGATAATTCAAATGTTGATTTAAATAATGTAAAAATGGCAGTAAATCCATTTTGTGAAATTGCATTAGAAGAAGCAGTTAGATTAAAGGAAGCGGGCAATGCTACAGAAGTAGTTGCTGTATCTGTTGGTAAGTCTGAATCACAGGAACAATTAAGGACTGCTTTAGCTTTAGGAGCTGATAGAGCAACCTTGGTTGAAACCGATTCATTGCTAGAACCTTTAGCTATAGCAAAGGTTTTAAAAAAGCTTATTGATGACGAAAAACCTGATTTGATAATCCTTGGAAAACAGGCAATTGATGGTGATAATAATCAAACAGGACAAATGTTAGCTGCACTTCTTGATTACCCTCAAGCTACTAATGCATCAGAAGTAATTATAGAAAATTCATCAGTAAAAGTTACTAGAGAAATTGATGGTGGATTACAAACACTTGAGTTAACAATTCCAGCAATCATTACTACTGATTTAAGACTTAATGAACCAAGATATGCATCATTGCCTAATATTATGAAAGCAAAAAAGAAAGAACTTAATGTAATATCTGCAAGTGAAATGGGTATTGATATTAATTCACGAATCGAATTACTTTCAGTAGAACTCCCACCTTCAAGAGAAGCAGGAATAATTGTTGAAACAGTAGATCAGTTAGTTGATAAATTAAAAAACGAAGCGAAGGTGATTCAATGAGTATTTTAGTTATAGCAGAACATGATAACAATAATCTTAAAGGTTCAACCCTAAATACTGTTAGTGCAGCATCTAATTTATCTGGTGATGTCACTCTTTTAATAGCAGGACTAAATATTGATAACGTAGTTGTAGAGGCGCAATCTCTTGATGGCGTATCAAAAATTTTAAAATGCGATAGTGAGACATATGCCAATTCTATCGCCGAAGACTTATCATCATTGATTCTTTCAAATTCTGATGGTTTTAGCCATATACTTGCACCTGCAACTACTTTTGGTAAGAATCTTATGCCAAGAATTTCAGCAAAGTTAGATTCTCAACAGATCTCTGATATTATTTCTATTGAATCTGATGATACATTCAAGAGACCAATATATGCTGGAAGTTGTATAGCTACAGTAAAATCTAATGATCCTGTAAAGGTAATTACTGTAAGGTCTACAGCTTTTGATCCTGTTACTAAAAATAATAACGATGTTGAGGTCGTTGAAATCAGTGATGCTGGTTCATCAGGAATTAGTAAGTTTGTAGGTGAAGAACTTGCTCAAAGTGATAGACCTGAACTTACTGCTGCAAACATAGTTATATCAGGTGGACGTGGAATGCAATCTGGTGATAATTTTCATTTATTAGATTCTATTGCAGATAAACTTGGTGCGGCTGTTGGAGCTTCAAGAGCAGCAGTAGATGCTGGTTTTGTTCCAAATGACTATCAAGTTGGACAAACAGGTAAAATTGTAGCTCCTGATTTATACATTGCCGTAGGAATATCTGGAGCAATTCAACATCTTGCTGGAATGAAAGATTCAAAAGTTATTGTTGCAATAAATAAAGATGAAGATGCACCTATTTTTCAGGTAGCAGATTATGGACTTGTAGCTGACTTATTTACAGCTTTACCTGAACTAGATTCAGCAATTTAAATATAAATTGAAAAATATCTTTGTTAAAGAAAACGCCTTTAGCATAACGCTTATTGTAAGTATTTTATTTTTAATCATCTTTACTGTTCTTAACTATTTTCAGTTACTCCAATCTGTAACTAATGATAATTTAGCTATTATTGGTCAAGCCTCAAGATGGTGTGAAAGAGTTAGTGACGGTATTTTTAGAGAACCTGTTAATACATTAACAAATTTAGGTTTTATGATAGCTGGCCTATATATCTTATATAAATTAACTAATGAAACCTCATTTAATGAATTTTCAGGATTAAATAATATAACTATCCTCTATGGAGTAGCTGTTGTGTATTTAGGACCTGGTTCTATGATGATGCATGCTACAAACACTGAGTGGGGTGGCTGGGCAGACAATCTAAGTATGGTTATGTACATAATCATCCCATGGCTGTATAACTGTTACAAAATGTCTAATGCAAATCAATATACTTTTATAAAAGCATATTTAGCCATTGTAATTATTTACGCTATATTAAGATGGAAGTTCGGTTATGGTATGGGAATTGGTTTAGATCTATTTGCTGTCTCAATTGGTTTGTGGGTTATTAGCGAATTTTTATACAAATTCTGGTCTCCATCTATTAGATTTTTGTCAGGTTTTGTGGGTTTTTTAGTTTTAATGCTATTTGGGACTATGCCAAATGAGGTATTTTTAAACCTGAGTGACTACTGGTGGATAATTTTCTTTTGGTTACCAGGTTTATTAGCATCAAACAAGCCTACTGGTATGAGATCATATAGATGGTATTTTGCTGGTATGGTAGCTTATATGGCTGCTTTTTATATCTGGTTACAGGGTAATGCAACTTTAAATCCCGATATTTTAACTAATGGTGTTTGTGATCCAGATTCTCTAATTCAGGCTCATGGAATATGGCATATATTAACTGCAATATCTACAATATTTTTCTTTTACCATTATAGGTCTGAGAAATTAGTCTAGAATTTTTTCACAACCACTACTATTGATTAAATTTAGTGTTGTTTTTTTATCATCGGCTGATAACTTATTAAATTCATCTTTAATCCAATTAAGACATTTTACTTGATATGGAAATGTTTTTTGTTTCCAAATTTCACCATCTATCGATGTTTCCCAAACTTCATCACCGCTTTTATAAGCATTTGCATTAGCAATCAGACATGGTATGTATACTTTTCCAACTTCATTAAATATTTCAATTAATGAATTAGGAATATTATCTATATCAATCCACCCATAATTACGATCCTTAAAGTAGTTTAATTTATTTTTATTATTTGCCTCTGCAGTTTTTACACCAAAAAATTCACCAATTTCTCCACTGTCATGTAAACCTGATAAATCTGACATTATATTTACCCACGATACTGTTCTTGGTGATTGTTTATATGCGATATTTCTGGGTGTTGGATCAAATCCAACTAGTTGGGTAAGTTGACCATATAAACCAAAATCGGATGATGAGGGTCGCTGTCCAAACATAAAAGGTAAAAATTTAAGATGGTTTTCCATCAACGATAAATATCTTTTGTAGCTTTGATCAATGAGCTTTGCTGTATCATTATTTGAACCAACAACCCATAACCTATTAATTTGTCTGTCTGCAATAATGTCACCAAATTGATTCATTGAGTCATCATCTATATCTATTTTATGCTGAAGAACGAGCATTTTTTTTGCATTATCTGCATCTTCATTAAAATACCACCTGTAATGAAACATATATTTGGTTGTCCACTCATCTGCGAAATCTTCTAATAAGTAATTAAGAAAACATAATATAGGTGAGGGGGGTATTACAGATTTTTCTTTATATAACTCTTCTAGATATCTTATTATTGGTGTTGTATCAGTTCTACAGACATCTGAACCTTCATCATCTTTAAATACCATTGTAGGTAATAAAATAGGCTTGGGAGGTTCAATATCAAGAAAAGATAAATTCTGAACAACATCTCCCCATGAAACTGAATAAGGAATATTTCTATACCTCAGAAGAGATAGCATTTTTTGTGTATATGGAGATCCTACATTTCCAAATACTTTTATAGGATCTGTCATTAGATTCTATCCTATGGGATTCCCAGCCTCATCACCAAGTTTAATTGCTTTTTGAAATGCTTCTCTACCTTCAATATTAGAAACATATTTTTTAACATTGGCCATTTCATCATTTACACAACCCAATCTGTTTGCCATATAACAAGAATGTCCTAACATACAATCAGCTGCTGAAAATTCACCAATCAGGTAATCCTTACCATCTAAAAAATCATTTACTGGAGATAATGATTTTGTAAGTAAATTTTTAGCTTGATTCAAAACTGTTTCATCTCTTCTATCAGGTGGTAGCAATACTGTTTGAACTACAATTTGATTCATTGGAGGCATCACCATTCCCTCACAGAAATGAAACCATTGAAGATAATATGGATATTCATCAGAATTTATATCAGGTTTGAGTCTACCGTTACCATATCTATCAAGTATGTATTGAATAATAGCTCCAGATTCAAATATTGAAATATCCCCATCTTCTATAACTGGGACTCTACCTAAAGCATGCCTGGATCTGTGTTTTGGAGATTTTAGGCCTTCTTTTGTAAAAGGTAGCACTTCCAAGTCATATTCAATTTTAAGCTCTTCGAGAAGCCATGCAACACGACCAGCTCTTGTTCCTGGTGTTAAATATAGTTTTATCATAGTTACTCCTTATTTTTTTACCATTTTTTGCGCGTTTTTAATAAATTCTTTTGTTTTTTCCTCATCATTGAGATTTTTATCTATTTTAATTTCAATTGGTACTTTTATACCTTTAAGCATCCCAGGCTGCTCATACATGGCATTCTTCCATCTCTCCAAGTTCTCTAATCCATTAGTTGAAACACCAGACCATTTGTGTGTTCTTACCCAACACCAATTTGCTATATCAGCAATTGAATATTCATGTGCAAGCCATTCATTATCTTTTAGATGTGTATCAAGTACTTCAAATAACCTTCTTGATTCATTTTGATATCTATCAATAGCAGGTTGTATTTTTTCAGGAAAATACCTAAAAAATACATTTGCCTGTCCCATCATCGGACCAACTCCACCCATTTGAAACATGAGCCATTCCAAAACTTTTGCTCTTTTTTTAGGATTTGTTGAAATCAATTTATTTGCTTTATCAGCCAAGTAAATCATTATTGCTCCAGATTCAAAAATAGAGAGATTATTTGATGTATCCACAATTGCAGGAATTCTTCCATTAGGACTAATTTTTAAAAAATCAGGTTTCTTTTGTTCACCCTCAGAAAGTTTAACAAGTATTGCTTTATAGTCCATGCCCAATGCTTCGAGTGTGCATGAAACTTTGTGACCGTTTGGAGTTGGCGCTGTATATAATTCAATCATTTTTTAATCCTTTATAAAATCAATTAATACTTTAGATAATTCTTTTGGTTTAGTCCATTGAAAAAAATGGCCACCACCAATATTTTTAGCTTTTATAGCATTCGGTACCATTCTCAATACATCCTTTTCCATATCATTAGTTACAGGATCATTGCCAGCAAAAACAGATAAAAATGGTTTATTAGTTTTATTATAAAATTCTCTTGCTTTTTTTTGAGCATCTAAAGATTTATCCGGAATTATTGGTACATGACTCGGCATAGCCCTACACCCCATTTTATATTTAGGAGATGGGAAAGGGGCCTCATATGCTTTCATTAAATCACTCATAAAGGGTGATATTTTAGATAATCCTAATTTATGAAAAAAATAATGATTTCTAATTTGATTGTTTTGTTTTTTTTCCATCATTGCTGAATTTAATAAACCAACAGGAAGATTTTTCGTATCCCAACAAAATTTTTGCCAATACATAAATTTTAATGCGGGATGTGTTTTACCAGAATCCATCTTCCTTACTTCTTTTGACATATTTAACGGAGTAAGTTTTATATTTGATTTTCTGAATTTATACACTTCATCAATCACAGCCTTTGGAGTATTTGGCATATAGGGTAATCCGGTATTACCCATAGATATTTTTGTAAATCTATCTGGGTTATCAACAATCATTCTTAGACCTATTAATCCACCCCAATCTTGACCAAAAAATATTAAATCATTTAAATTATTCTTTACTAACCATTGATTCATCCAATCAACTTGATTCTGGTAACTATAATCATTTCTTGAGGCTGGTTTATCTGACTTACCATATCCAACTAAATCGGGTGCAATTACTCTTATTCCAGAATCATTAAGGATAGGTATCATTTTAGAGTATAAATAACTCCAAACTGGTTGACCATGCATTGCTAACAAAATTGGACCATCAGATGGACCTTCATCGATATGATGTATTCTTATTTCAGTTCCATTATCTGTAAAAATATCTGTGTATATTGGATCGAATGGGTATCCTTTAATATTTGCGAAATACTTATCAGGAGTTCTCAGTACCTTCATTAAAAATCTTTAATTACTCCATCCTTTATTAATTCTTTAATTAATTCTTCAAATGGATCGTCCTGTCCAAAATAATACTTTCCTTTATATACATTTAAAGGAACTCCATGATGTCCAGCTTCTTTTTGATCTAATTGATTCATTTCAATTTCTTCAATTAAACTTATTTCATTTGATTTAATTGACTCTCTAACTTCGCCTAAATCCTCACCAAATTCAGCAAACAATGGCTCTAATAAATCATCATTATTCCAATTTTTTACATTCCATATTAATTTGGATAATTCATAAGCAAATTCTATGCCTTTACCTCTATTGCACATAAGTTGACCCATATGGCATATATCAAAAATATAAGGTTGATGATCTGAAATCTTACCAGTAATGGTATTTTGTTTTATTGGATCTGGCTTTGGAGGTAAATTTAATGACATATTTAACTTTTTAGCCTTTTTTTTAGCATCATTTTTTAGTGATACAAAATAGATAATATTTTTATTTTTAAAAAATTCAGGCAATCTAATAGCAATTGGATAAACAATTTTAAAATTTACATCAATATTGTGTTCATTTTTTAGCTTTAACATTCTTGGTAATATTAAATATGAATATGGACTTCGATATGAAAAATATAAATCAATCATGTCACGCTCTCCCTTTTTTTAATGACAAATAAAACATTAACATAAAGTATATTAGTAATGGTGAATTACCAATCACACCAGGAGGCGTATTAATATAATACTCCTCTGTTAAAGGATGAAGTAAACCTGAAATTAGTCTAAAGCAATGATCTAATAGACATATCATATATATTAATGGAACTAGGTTTTTATATTTAATAAATAAAATTAATAAAATTATTGTTAATGATACTTGTGTTGCTCCCCAAAGCGATGCAAATAAATAAACTAGGTTATTTGGATTTATAGTATCTATAATTGGTAGTTCTTTTATTGTTGCAATTCCGATAAGACCACTATTTTCTGAGAGAAAATGTACAAGTGATCTAAATATATATAAAGCAAAAACGGGATAAAGACCATATATTGCTATTTTTGAACCTTTGTAATCATTATTTAGTTTATTAGGTAATAATGTCATTAATTTATTTTATCAATAATAATTTCATCATTTTTAACTGGCATAACAATTCTTGTTCCATCATCAGAAAGGGTATGGTCTCTAAATATATTCTCAATAGGTCTTAAAAATACTCTTTCCATTAATGCATTTCGAGGTGTTGGTATAGAATGGTAAATGAGTAAATGTTTTACATTCGCATCTCTAGCAATTTCACCTGCTTCCTCTATGGTTGTATGATAGTCCTGTATGTCAAATAGTATTTTGTCCAATTGAGGTATGGGAGCAACTCCTCTCATTCTTTCAACAATATCTATTGATATAGCAGAATGTATTAATAGATCTACATCCTTTGAATATTTTTGGACACTTCCATCATGAATGGTGTCTCCACTTATAACTAGTGTTCTTCCCTTGTAGGATATTTTAAAACCAAAAGCTGAATTTACTGGATAATGATCAACTACAAACGGTAATATTTCAAGTCCAAGAGTATCATTTGGAATTAATTGATTATCTATAATTTGTATTGTGTTAAATCCTGCAACACCCATTGGCAACATGTCATCTCCATGATGTTCATTTCTGTACTGGTAATCTGCTGAGTATGCTAGCTCAAATCCTTTTGTTACAAGATTTATTCCCTCTGGTCCATAAACCATTAATGGTGAGTCTCTTCCTTGAACCCAAGATTGAAGATGAGCATCTGGTAAGTCAGCGATATGATCTGAATGCATATGTGTTATCAGGACTGCTTTAACATTTGGCCATGGCACTTGGTATTGAGTAAGGTTATCCATGCTTCCATTACCTAGATCAAAGATATATATATCATCACCAGCTTCAACAAGGATACATGCTTCAGCTCTTCCAGGAGATGGAAGAGGGGACCTTGATCCACAAACAACAACTTTTAATGTGTCTTCATTATCTAAAAAAGGCTCTGCGCTAGATAATATATTTTGTAAACCAATATTTAAGATTCTGTCTTGAACTGAATGAGAATTTATTGAGACCACGCCAATAATAAATATTGAAACCAAAAAACTTATTAATATTAATATTTTGTTCATAGTCTATAAACCTTTAATTATTATCAAGTAATTTCATTATTTGGTATGCAGTTTCGTGGCCAGAATTTTGATTTTGACCAGTAACAAATCTCTTTTCATCATCCACAACAGTTAAGGTTGCAAACATATCTCTAAAAGCACTTTTACTTTCAAATATTACGCCTGCTTTCCGTAACTCTTCTTCAGGATGTTGCGGTGTAAAACTAATACCAAGTTCTTTAATTTGTTTATTAGTTACTCCGGTCATTTTCCGTCCAGTAATAAGTAAATTACCATCATTATCTTTTGCATTGATAAACCCAAGCACCCCATGACATATACCACCTAAAATTGCATTCGATGAATAATAGGCCTCTGATATTTTTATACCAAGTAGTTGTGAATAACCAAGATCATATGCTGCTCCCCAACCACCAGAAATAAAAATAATGTCATATTCACTAAAATCTATATCTTTGATTGATTTAGAGTTTTGCACTTTATTCATTGCAATTTCATCTTTCTTAAAATTTTTATCTTCTTGAGTTTCAATAAAATATGGAAGAGGTTCTAGTGGAATATTTCCACCTTTGATACTAGCAATCTCAACTTGAATATTTGATTTCTTAAAATCATAGTAGGGTATTGATAGTTCTGATAAGAAAAGGCCAGTAGGCTTACCTGTTGTTTCTCCAGGTTTATTCAATACACCATGATTTGTTGCAATAATTAGTGCTTTTTTTCCATCAAGATTAAAAGTATCACCATTAAATTTAGGATGAAGTCCTGCAAGATTTAATAACGAAGGTAATGAAATAGCTATAATACCAACAAGGATAATAAGAAAGATTGATATTTTATAAAGTGTTTTCATGACTAATTATACAGTCTCGATATTTAACTGTCCTTTAAGACCTGCATCTCTATGAATATGTATTTTTTGATATTCTGGATCCATTGTCATATCTAACATTGCCTTTCTGCTTGGATATTTTGCAATCGCGATTGAATCCCAAAGATCTTCAACTTCTCCTAACATTAATCTACTTACTTTGCCCACAAATAGAAATTTACCGCCATATTTTTTAACTAAGTTTACTACTTCAGCTGCATAAAGACCGTATGCTTCCTCACCAGTAAGATTTGAGTCTCGACCATCTTCATAAACCGCCAACTCTTTATATTTAAGCAAATTTACCATTGATATTGGTCCTATTTCAGGATTCTCTAAAAAACCATTAATTTGATTTTCGTTTGGATGAACTTTATTTTCAACTTTCATAAAACAAGCACCTATGTATTTTAAATTTTTTTATACTAATTTTTTAATATTGTTAATTTTACTCATTCCTTGAAATGATACAATTAATAAATAGATGAATAGAGTTATAGAAGATACGGGGTCCAAATATCCAATTATTCAAGCGCCGATGGGATGGATTGCACGTAGCCAGCTCGCATCTGCAGTTTGTGAAGCCGGTGGTATGGGGATCATTGAGACATCCTCTGGTGAAGTAGATAATTGTAAAAAAGAAATTCAACTAATGTCAGAATTAACCGACAAACCATTTGGAGTAAATTTGCCATTACTCTTTTTACAGGACGATTCAATGGTTAAATTTTGTGTTGATGCTGGTGTTAAATTTGTTACTACTTCAGCAGGAGATCCGACAAAGTATGTTGGCATTTTAAAAGATGCGGGTATCACCGTATATCATGCCGTTCCGAGTCTTGCTGGAGCTATTAAAGCAGCAGATGCTGGTGTTGACGGTTTGGTTGTAGAGGGCACAGAAGGAGGGGGTTTTAAAAGCCCTGAAGAGGTTGGATTATTGGTGTTAATCCAATCTATAAAACAAAACTTAGATATTCCAATTATTGCAGCTGGTGGACTTGTAGATGGTTTCGGAATGGCCGCAGTTTTTGCTGTAGGTGCAGAAGGAATTCAAATGGGAACTAGATTTGTTTCAAGTAAAGAAAGTCCTGTTCACATTAATTTTAAAAATAAAATTATTGATTCAGGTATTGATGGGACAATGGTTCTTAATAAAAAATCAAAACCAGTAATTAGAGCATTAAAAACCGACTTTACCAATGATATTAATGAGAAAGGGGTTATGGATATATCAGCAATGATGAAAATTAAAAATCTTTATTTTGGTGGTGACATGGAAGCAGCTCCTGCACTTTCTGGACAATCGTCTGGACTTATTGATGAAATCAAGTCTGTAAAACACATAATCGATGAGATTATTGATGAATTTAATTCTACTTGTAATAAGTTAGGCAATATACAATTTTAATCATGCCAAATAACAATATAATCGATGAACGAAACAGTAATATCCAAATTTATATTAATGGTAAGTTTTATTTACGTAATGATGCAAAAATTTCTGTTTTTGATAGCGGGTTTTTACTTGGCGATGGAATATGGGAGGGCATAAGGCTTGTAAAAAATGAATGGCTATTTATTGATGAACATATAAATAGGCTGTTCGAAGGATGTTTAGCAATAGATATAACTCTAGATTTGTCAAGAGATGAAATTAAAGAAGCAATTTTGCAAACACAAAAGATTAATAATATCTCAGATTCAGCACATGCAAGAGTTATGATTACTAGAGGCGATAAAATAAAACCATTTCAGCAGCCGTCATTATCAACATCTGGCATTAACTTTGTAATAATTATGGAACATTCTTTTGAGAGTCCTAATTTAAATGGCATTAAATTGGTAACTGTTCCACAAGTAAGAGGTCTACCAATGTCACAAGATCCTAAACTAAATAGTCATTCAAAATTAAATTGTATTATTGCATGTATTCAAGCTAACAAAGCAGGAGGAGATGAGGCTCTCATGTTAGATCCTCATGGATTTGTAAATACTACTAATTCCTGTAATTTCTTCATTGTCAAAAACAATGAAGTATGGACGAGTACAGGTGATTATTGCATGAATGGAATTACAAGAAAAAAAGTTATAAATCTTTGCAATGAACATAAGATTCCAGTTTTTGAAAAAAACTTTTCTTTGGCTGATGTTTATTCTGCTCAAGAAGCTTTTATAACAGGTACTTTAGGATCTTTAACTCAGGTAATAAGTATTGATGATAGAAGTATAGGATCCTCAGATGAAGGATGGCCAATTACTTCTAAACTAAGACAGGCTTATAAAAAATTAATTAATGTCTAACAAAATTATTGCTATGTGGTCTGGACCACGTAATTTATCTACCGCCTTAATGCGAAGTTTTGCTAGTCGTTCTGATGTAGACAATGTATTAGATGAACCTTTTTATGCTTCATATCTAATCAAAACAAAAAAAAATCATCCAATGAGGAATGAAGTAGTAACAAGTCAGCTTAATAATATTGATGACGTAAAAAATTTATGTCAACTAAAATTAGATGGTATTACATATCAAAAACATATGACTCAACATATTTTAGATGAAGATTTATCTTGGATTGAATCATTATGTAATTGTTTTTTAATTAGAGATCCAAAAGAAGTTGTAATAAGTTTTAAAAAATCTTGGGGTGAGGGTGATTTTATTGATATTGGATTTAAACAACAATATGATATTTTTAATTATGTTTTAGATCATATTAATGACTCTCCACCAGTTATAGATGCTTCAAATTTAAGAAGAAATCCTAAAAAAGTTTTACAAAATCTCTGTAAAGTACTAAATATTGATTGGGATGAAGCTATGCTTAGTTGGAAATCTGGCATTCAAAGTTATGACGGAGTGTGGGCACAACACTGGTATAAGTCAGTATTAGAAAGTACTGCATTTAAGCCCTATGAAGATAAGGAATTGAAATTAAATGATGATGAAAAAAATATTGTTGACCAGGCAATGCCGATATACGAAAGCTTATATAAATTTGTTATTTAATTTTGATTATCTGATTCTTCAATCTTTTCTCTTAAAAGAATTTTTTTCAAACTAATTTTATCTTTTAAGGTCATAATATATGCTGCTATTGCTAGTATCAAAATTCCAGTGGCTTCATAAATAATATTAATAGCATTAAGATCTTTACTTTGTAAAATAATCATTCTAGTAAGAGCGGTCATTGCGATAATCAGAGGAAGAGTAACTGGAATACGATTATTGGCATAAAATGTAGCTACCATTCCTAGAACCTCGGCATAAATAAAAAGTAAAAATAAATCACTTAGATTAACTGTTTGTACTTCAATTATTCTTGTAATTTCAACAATTGTTGCAAAAATTGTAGCTATAGCAATAAGTAAAAGAATACTGCGTTCAGCAATCCAAATAAATTTTTGTACTAAATTACCTTCATTCATAATTAAAATTGATTCATAGTATTATCTTTTCCTGCAGCTTTAAGTGCAGCTTCACCCGCAAAATATTCTTTGTGATCATCTCCCATATCTGAACCTGACATATTTTGATGTTTAACGCAGGCTATACCTTCTCTGATTTCCTTTCTTTGTACATTGGCTACATAACCAAGCATTCCCTCTGAACCAAAGTATTCTTTAGCCAGATTATCAGTAGATAATGCAGCAGTATGATATGTAGGTAGGGTTATAAGATGATGGAATATTCCAGCTTCTTTTGATGCATCAGCCTGAAATGATCTTATTTTGTTATCTGCTTCAATTGCTAAAAAAGTATCATCATATTTTTCATTCATCAAATCATCTCTATCATAGCTAGATATGTCTTCTCCAGATTTACTCATTGAATCAAAGACCTGTTGCCTAAAATTTAACGTCCAGTTAAAAGAGGGACTATTGTTATAAACTAATTTTGCGTTTGGAATAGTTCTTCTTATTTTTTTCATCATCTCTGCAATCTGACCAATGTGTGGTTTTTCAGTTTCAATCCAAATTAGGTCAGCACCATTTTGTAAACTTGTAATTGAATCAAGAACACATCTTTCTTCGCCTGTACCCTTTCTGAATTGATACAAGTTAGAGGGTAATCTTTTTGGCCTTACAATCTTTCCATTTTGACTAATCATAACATCCCCATGATTCATATTTTCTGTAGTAACTTCCTCAACGTCTAAGAATGAATTGTATTGATCACCAAGATCACCTTCTTCATTTGTAATAGCAATTTGTTTGGTCAATCCAGCTCCAAGTGAGTCTGTCCTTGCAACAATTATGCCATCATCAACACCAAGTTCTAAAAAGGCGTACCTAACGGCATTTATTTTTGCTAAAAAATCAGCATGGGGAACAGTAACTTTTCCATCTTGATGTCCACATTGTTTTTCATCTGAAACCTGATTTTCTATTTGTATGGCACAAGCACCTGCTTCAATCATTTGTTTAGCCATTAAATATGTAGCTTCTTCATTACCAAATCCAGCATCAATATCAGCAATTATAGGAACAATATGAGTCTCAAAATTATCTATTTTTTCTTGTATTTTAGGTTTATCTTTTTCATTAGTAACATCAAGTTGTCTAAACAAACCACCCAGTTCTCTTGCATCAGCTTGTTTTAGAAATGTATATAACTCATTAATAAGACTAGCAACTGCAGTTTTTTCATGCATAGATTGATCGGGTAGTGGTCCAAAATCAGATCTAAGCGCTGCTATCATCCATCCAGAAAGATAAAGATATTTTTTACTATTAGTTCCAAAATGTTTTTTAATAGAAATAAGTTTTTGTTGACCAATAAAACCATGCCAACAACCTAATGATTGAGTATATGCTGATGGGTCTTTATCATAATCATTCATATCTTTACGCATAATAGCTGCTGTATATTTGGCTATATCTATCCCAGTTTTAAATTGATTTTGTAAACGCATTCGAGCAACATATTCAGAATTTATGGAATCCCAATTAGATGTATCTATTTTTGAAATGGAAGATATATCTTCCATGTATTTTTTATGTTTAGACATTATTTACCCCTGTTATGTAGTGAAGTAAATAATAATAATAATAATTTGTCAATTATAATTAAAATCACAATAGATATAGGTATTTTTTATGTAGTTTAACTACATTTTTACAAAAATATTATAATTTTTTAGAAAGACCAATATATTTTGCAGGTGTAAGATTTAATAGTTTTGACTTAGAGTAATTTGAAATTTCTAGATTTTTAACAAATTGTATATATGAATTTTTATCTAATTTATTTCCTCTAGATAATTTTTTTAGTTGTTCGTATGCATTATTTATACCCTCATATCTCATAATTGTTTGAACAGCTTCTGTAAGAACTTCCCAATTTTCATCTAATTCATTCATTATAAAATTTTTATTTGGCTCTACTTTGTTCATCCCTTTAATTAGAGATGAAATTGCCAAATAAGAATAACCAAAGGATAAGCCTAAATTTCTTAATACAGTACTATCAGATAGATCTCTTTGAAGACGAGACTTAGAAAGTTTATCTACAAAAAAATTATTCATTGAACTTGAGATACCAAAATTTCCTTCAGCGTTTTCGAAATCTATGGGATTAATTTTATGAGGCATTGTTGAAGAACCAACCTCGTTTTTATTTAGCTTAAGCTTAAAAATCTCATTAGATATATAAATCCACATATCTCGACATAGATCTGTACTAATATTATTGATTCTAATAATCGAGTGTAACATTTCTGCAATCCAGTCATGAGGCTCAATTTGAGTAGTTAATGGATTTTGGTTAACTCCAAATGATTTAATGAATTTTGAATTAATCTTTGGCCAATCATTTTTATTATTGGTAATTTCAAAAGTGTGATAATTACCTGTAGCACCACTAAACTTTGCAAGTGGCTTTATATTCTTAAAGGTTTGAATTTCTCTAGTAATTCTTGATTCAAAAACTTTTAACTCTTTTCCAATTGTAGTTGGTGAAGCAGGTTGTCCATGCGTTCTTGATAGCAAAGGAATAGACTTCCACTTTCTTGAAAATGTTTTAAGTATTTTGTTTAAATTTTGGATATGTTTTAAATAATCTTCTGCACCTTTCTTGGTCATAATTGCATATGACAGAGAATTAATATCTTCGCTTGTTAAACCATAATGGATAAAGTTGATATATTTTTTTAATTGTTTGTCTTTTTTAAAAAAATCACAAATGAAGTACTCAACTGCTTTTACATCATGATTAGTTACAGATTCAATTTTTTTTATTTTTAAAACATCTTTATCTGAGAAATCGTTTCTAAATTTTAAGATTTTATTAATCGATATTTTACTCAACTTAGGAAAATCTTTTGGAAGTTTTGTGCATAAAAATAACAACCAATTAATTTCAATTATAAATCTCGTTTTAATTAAGTTTTTTTCAGAGAATGAATGTCTTATCGGTGCAATTTTTTCTGCATATCTGCTATCAAGAGGTGAAATATTGTCATGTTCAAATTTCATTAAATATTATTTTATCATTGATTAGTTTGTATTTGATATAACACCTCCGCCTAAACATATGGATTTATGATACAAAACAGCTGATTGTCCTGGCGCAACGCCGCGAATTGATTCTTTAAATTTTATTAAATAACCTGATTTAGTTTTTTCAACCATACATTTAACTGCGGTGTGTTGATGTCTTATTTGAACGGAGCATTCTTTTGGAAATGAATGTCCCTCATCATTAATCCATGAAATTTTATTGCATTCGAGCTCATCACTAAATAAAAGCTCATTATCAATTCCTTGGCAAACAAAAATATGGTTATCTGTTATATTTTTATCAAAAACATACCAAGGCAAATCTTCTTTATCTTTTATACCACCTATATTTAACCCCTGTCTCTGACCTTTTGTATACAGAGTAGCTCCATTGTGTGTACCTATCTTATTCCCATATTCATCATATATTGGACCTTTTTCAAGATTAATAAATCTACCTAAAAAGTCTTTTAAATTTTTTTCACCAACAAAACATATACCCACAGAATCTTTTTTCTTAGAAACTGATAAATTAATATCCTCTGCAATTTTTCTTACCTCATATTTATAAAGTTTAGAGAGGGGGAAGATACATTTTTTAAATTCATCCTCTTTAACTTCATGTAAAAAATAGGTTTGATCTTTTTCTTTATCTTTTGCTCTGCATAAATAAGTTTTTTCATTAATATGCTTTAATGAAGCATAATGGCCAGTTGCTATAAAATCAGCACCAATTGATAATGCATAGTTCAAAAACGATTTAAATTTAATTTCTCTATTACAAAGAATATCTGGATTAGGTGTCCTACCGGCTCTATGTTCTTTTAAAAAATCTTCAAATACTCTATCCCAGTATTCATTAGAGAAATTTGCTTTATGAAGAGGGATATCTAATTTATCACATACATCGGAAGCATCAGAGAAATCTATCTCTGAAGAACATTTTTCACCGGGCTCACTTTGCCAGTTTTGCATAAATAAGCCAACAACTTTATAACCCTGTTCTTTTAAAAGATAGGCACATACTGACGAATCAACGCCTCCAGACATCCCAACAACTACTGTTTTATTTTCATTACTCATCTACTTAAAACACATTCATAAATTAATATTTTAGGAGTATAATTATCACCGATTTTAACTGCAAATCTTAAACGAGGGTTAATTATCCAATGAGTTATAAAAAAATAAAAGTTCCAAATAAAGGTAAAAAAATCTCATATGACAATGGAAAGCTTATTGTTCCAAATAATCCTGTTATTCCATTTATTGAGGGTGATGGAATAGGAGTTGATATAACTCCACCTATGATCAAAGTTGTGGATGAAGCAGTGAAAATAGCTTACAACGGAGCAAAAAAAATCGAATGGATGGAAGTTTTCTGTGGAGAAAAGGCTACAAAAGTTTATTCAGGAGATACTTGGCTTCCTGATGAAACAATCCTTGCTTTAAAGGAATTTGTTGTAAGTATTAAGGGACCTTTAACTACTCCAGTTGGCGGTGGTATAAGATCTTTAAATGTTTCACTGAGACAATTACTAGATTTATATGTATGCTTAAGACCAATTAGATATTTTGATGGTGTTCCATCTCCAGTAAAAAAACCTGAAGAAGTAAACATGGTAATTTTTAGGGAAAATTCTGAAGACATTTATTGTGGCGTAGAGTTTGAAGGTAACTCTAAAGAAGCCAAGAACTTGCTTAAGATATTAAAATCAGAGTTTGATGTAACAAAAATAAGATTTGAAGATAATGTTGGTTTTGGCGTAAAGCCAATCTCTGAAGAGGGGACTCATAGGCTTGTTAAGAAAGCTATTGATTATGCAATAGATAACAATAGATCATCCGTAACCCTTGTTCATAAAGGTAATATTATGAAATTTACTGAAGGAGCTTTTAGAGACTGGGGTTATCAGTTGTCTAAGAATTCCTATGGAGGAGTAGAAATAGATGATGGTCCATGGCAAGAAATAATAAATCCTAATAATGGAAAGAAAATAGTAATTAAAGATGTTATTTGTGATGCTTTTTTACAACAAATACTTCTTAGACCAACAGAATATGATGTTATCGCAACAATGAACTTAAACGGTGATTATATTTCAGATGCACTTGCAGCTATGGTTGGTGGTATTGGTATAGCCCCTGGGGCAAACATTTCTGATCAATATGCTGTTTTTGAAGCTACTCATGGAACAGCACCAAAGTATGCTGGACAAAATAAAGTAAATCCTGGAAGTCTAATTTTATCTGCTGAAATGATGCTGCGACATATGGGCTGGATTGAAGCTGCAGATTTAATAATTAAATCAATGGATAGGACTATAAGTGCTAAAAAGGTTACATATGATTTTGCTCGTATGATGAGTAATGCTGATATGGTTTCATCTTCTGGTTTTGGTGATGAAATGATTAAAAGGATGTAATGATAAGATTATCCAGTGATAGTGAATCGTCATCTGATATTGGTTCGGTCGTATTAGAAAAAGATCCAGAATTAAAACATCCACCCTCATATCAAGTCATACTAATAAATGATGATTTTACACCAATGGAGTTTGTAGTATTTGTTTTGCAAACTGTATTTGGACATACACATCAAAAATCAACAGAAATAATGATGACAGTTCATACTACAGGTAAAGGAGTTTGTGGTATATTCTCTAAAGAGATAGCTGAAATGATGTCATTTGAGGTTAATACAATGGCAAAAGATCACGGACATCCATTATTAAGTGAAATTGAACCTTTAACAGATTAATGTTTAGTAAAGAATTAGAATTATCAATTGCAAGTTTATTTGACAAAGCTCATGAGGCGAATATTCAATATATTACTGTTGAACATTTACTCTTGTTGATATTGTCAGATTATGAAGTAAAAGAATTCTTTAAATCAGAAAATATACAACTAGACTCAATTAAACAAGATTTAAACGAGCATTTAAAAGAATCAATAGTAAAAAAAATTGATCAACAAAAACCAGTTCAACCAACTTTAGGTTTTCAAAGGGTTCTTCAAAGAGCAGTTTTTCATATCCAGTCTTCTGGCAAAGGAGTTGTCAAACCAATTAATATACTTGTTGCGATATTCTCTGAAAAAGAGTCTCAATCAGTTTTTATTTTAAATAAATATAAAGTCAGTAGATTAGATGTAGTTACCTACTTATCTCATGGACCAAAAAGTGTTGAAGGAAGCCCTGAACACAATGAAGATGATTATGATGATAACTCAAAATCAAAAACAAACAAAAATGAATTTTTAATCAATCTTAATAATCAAGCAAAAAATAAGAAAATTGATAAAGTAATTGGAAGAAAAAAAGAAATCGAAAGATTAATACAAATTTTATCAAGAAGAAATAAAAATAATCCTCTTTTAGTTGGTGAAAGTGGCGTTGGAAAAACAGCTATTGCTGAGGGACTTGCCCACCTAATTGTAACTGGCGATATACCTGAAATTATAAAAGATTCTGTTGTTTATTCACTTGATATTGCAGGATTAATTGCTGGTACAAAATATAGAGGAGATTTTGAGAAAAGACTAAAGGGCGTTTTAACTTTTCTGTCAAAGGAAGACAAACCAATATTATTTATAGATGAAATACACACTATTATAGGCGCAGGTTCTGCATCAGGTAGTTCATTAGATGTCTCAAATTTACTTAAACCTGCACTTGGTAAAGGACAAATCAGATGCATTGGATCAACAACTTTCCAGGAATATAGAGGTATATTTAATCAAAACCAAGCTCTATCTAGGCGTTTTCAAAAAATAGATGTTGTTGAGCCTTCGTTTGATGAGTGCGAGGAGATATTAAAGGGTCTGATTGAGGTTTACGAAGAATATCATGATGTTTCTTATTCAGAAGAGTCAATCAAATCAGCCGTAGAATTATCGTCAAAATATATAAATGATAGATTTTTACCAGATAAAGCGATTGATGTAATTGATGAAACAGGCGCCTTTAAAAATATAAATAGAACAAACAAAAAATCAATAAAGATCACAAAAGAAGATATTGAGATGACTATATCAAAAATTACAAAAATTCCAGAACAATCTATCTCTTCAAGTGATAAGAAAAACCTTAAAAACATTGAAGAAAATTTAAAAAGAGTTATTTTTGGTCAAGATAAAGCAGTAGAAACATTATCTAATGCCATTAAATTATCTAGAGTTGGTTTGAGAGATGAAAACAAAACTATTGGTTCATTTTTGTTTACAGGACCTACAGGAGTAGGTAAAACAGAAATATCAAAACAATTGTCAAATATTTTAGGCATAGATCTCGTTAGATTTGATATGAGTGAATATATGGAACGACATACAGTTTCACGTTTAATAGGAGCACCACCTGGATATGTTGGTTTTGACCAGGGTGGTTTATTAACTGAAGCTATAGTTAAAACACCGCATTGCGTTTTACTTTTAGACGAAATTGAAAAAGCTCATCCAGATATATTTAATATTTTATTACAAGTCATGGATGCAGGTGTATTAACCGATAATAATGGAAGAAAGTCAGATTTTAGAAATGTTATTTTAATTATGACAACAAATATAGGTGCTGATTTATTAAGTAAAAGAAATATTGGATTCAATGAAACATCTAACGAGACCGATGCAATGAACTCATTAAATAAACTTTTTTCACCTGAATTTAGAAATAGGCTAGATGAAACAATTCAATTTAGCTATCTTGATAAGAAGGTAATATTATCAATAGTTGATAAATTTTTAACAAAGCTTCAAGCGCAGCTTGATAAAAGAAATGTAGAAATTGTTGTCTCTAAGAAAGTAGTTGAGTGGATTGCCGATAATGGTTATGACAAAGAGATGGGAGCAAGGCCTATGGAGAGGTTTATTTCACAAAATATTAAAAAGCCACTAGTTGATAAGCTATTATTTGGTAATTTAAAGGGTGGAGGTGTCATTAAACTAGATCTTGATAATGGAGCCTTAAAATTTACTGAATCTAAATCTAAAGTTAAAGTTTAATTACCTTCCTCTAAAAGTTATTCTGCCAACGCTGAGATCATAAGGAGTCATTTCAACTTTCACCTTATCACCAGTTAAAATTCTAATATAATGTTTTCTCATTTTTCCAGAAATATGAGCGGTTATGACATGACCATTGTCTAATTTTACTTTAAATTTTGTATTTGGAAGTGTTTCAATAACTTCTCCATCAAATTCTAATTGATCTTCTTTTGACATTAGTGTGCATTTTAAACCATATAGATAATTATTGTAATTTTATTTATTTTTAAAAATAAAGTTTATAATTTCATTCATATGAAAATTTTAAAATTATCTATACTTTTATCTTTATTTTTTTTAATTTCGTCTTGTGGTGGAGGCGGTTCAGCACCATTTGCATTAACTCTTCCTACAAATACATCTATCAGTATTGATGAAGACAATGGACATACATCTACATTTATTGCATCAACAAATTATATGTCACAGATAAGTTATGAAATTATTAACTCAACGACTAATGGCATATCTAATTTGTCATCTACTGGTTCATACTCATACCAACCCAATCAAGATTATTTTGGTACGGACAGCTTTTCTATAAGAATTACTGCATCTAGAATTGATGATGATAGTGTACCTACTGGTGAAACATTGATAAGAACATTACCTGTCTCGATAACTATACGACCAGTTAATGACCCCCCTGTAATCGATATACTTGATGATTTAAGTATCTATACAGATCTAAGTCTTATATTTGATGACACAATTTCTGTAAATGTTGAAATTACTGATGTTGATAATGATATAAGTGATTTGTCTTTTTTTGGTCAGCTTCAAAATGAAACCGTTAACGGATTATTAGACATTACACAAACTATAGAAAATGATGTTGCTGTTGATAATCAAAGTTTAATCTTTAATCTGGATACTATTCAAAATGCAGGATTATTTACCATGAATTTGTGTGCAAGTGATTTTGAAGATAGTTCATGCGAAGGAGAGTTAGAAGGTTACTATATATCAAACAAGGATATAAAATTAGTTACATATAATTGTGATGATGATGATGGTAACAATTGTGAAACTAGCCAACAATACTTATATTATTTAATTGGAAATCCATCCAATGATGCTAGAACAAATTATATTTTTATAGGTGATCAATTAAATGGTATAGATGAAAGAGATGAGTTTCATCTAAGGCTGCTTCAATCAATAAATAATTTGAAAAATTCTGATGCCAATGAAGTCTTTAATGATTATTTTAATGTAATTGTATTGGAAGAAATAGATCTAACCGGTGCGTCAGTATTTAATATTGAAACAGGCTGTTATGCCACTTGGGATTCTCGTATATATTGTATAGGAGAAGTAGATAGATCGATGATAGGCGATGTAGTAGGAGATTGGGACACTGTATCTTTTTTAACAACTCTGTCGGGAAGGGGCGTTGCTCAAGGTTCTGTAAACATACAACCAATTTCACCAAGATCTGCAGAAATTGTTCAACATGAATTAGGTCATTCACATGGATTTATGGGGGATGAATATGACTCTCGTGGTGAAAGAACTTTTCCATCATGGTACGCAGAATTTAGTGTAAATACTACTGCAGTTTCAGATCCATCAATAGTTAAGTGGAATCATTTTATAGAAGACATGACTAATGTCCCAGGGGTTGATTATGATGTTTGTTATAACTATTCAGATGGAAGCATTTATTATCGAGATGATCTTGACTATGAGGATTGTGAATGTTACATGAATACATATGATGAAAATGATCCAAATTATGATCCAAATTACCCTGGAATAAATGAAGATGATTCATGTAAAGATAAAATTGGTTTGTTTCAAGGCACTTACTATGATGAGGTTGACACATATAGACCAAAATGGATTAGTGTTATGTGGTGCTGCTTCCTAGATTATGGAAAAATTAATGTTGAAGGATTTGCTATTGGTTCAATTAGCAATCAATTTAATGGGTTTGATGATTTCATAATTAAATCTGATATAGCTGATGATGTTGATTTGGATAATTCAGAGTCCTTGGGAGATTATATAACATTTGATGTTAATGGGGTTTTTGATGCCAACAAACTAAAATTATCTTGGTATATAGATGGAACCGAACAACCAAATTTAGAAAACCAATTAGTTGTAACATTTAATAGACCAAATGATGATGCAATGACTACATATTCATGGCAGGTACATGATTTAACAGGAAATTTAATTGTTCCAAATGATCCTTTAAATCCAAGAGATTTATATGATGGTATCTTTAATATGTGGTCATATTATGACGCCGATCCAAATACAAATCCAAATGCTAATCCAAACTATCCATATGTTGGAACATGGTATTGGCATAGAAACGATGGAGTGAAAGATACTGATGATACAGTTGATTTATCTAACATTGACAATTACTTATATGCAGAACAATGTTGTGCTTTGGGTGTAGGGTACAAGATTAATTGGAAAAATTATCAGCCTGCAGCCACAACTATTAAAGCTTCTACGTCTAACAACAAAAAAATTAATTACTTTAATATTAAGTTAGAACCCGGTAAGTCTGAAAAAATTGTAACGTTGAATTTATCTAATAATTCTATAGATATTAGTAATATTAAGATTGATCAAATAAAAAAAGACTATATAAAAAATAATAGAATAAATTTTAAAGATAGATACATGATTACGTTTCATGATAAAGATATGAATCCAATCTACAATCTAGGACTAGGTGATCCATTTACAGCCCGAGTTCAACATATAGGTTATGAGGATGAAAATATATTTAATATCAATATTCCTATTAAAGGGTTCAAAGTAGCATACCCAAAAGATTTAGATGCTTACTTTATTACTTATAGTACAAGGCATAACAACAATACTTTTGAAGCAGTAAAGGTTATAGAATTAAAATAACAAAGTATTTCTTAAATTAGGTATTTAACTCATGAAATTTAGATATTTATTGTCTATATTATTAATATCAGCTTGTGGAGGAGGCGGCTCCTCTGGTGTTATGGATTATGATCCAGCCAGCTTGTCAACTTCAACTAATACAAACTTCCCATGTTTCCCAAACTGTCCTTTGCCTACAGCTGTTCAAAATGATGCAACTATTAAACTTATAAATGAAGGTTTTAATCAGCCCAAATCTAATCCAGATCAATGGGCTATTTTTAGTACTGATATTGAACAATATTATGTAAACAGAGAAGATCTTATACAAAATTTATTAAATACAACATTTGGTGGATATATGAATTATAACTATATGGTATTTAATGAAGATGGCCCTGATGAAATTAATACACCGATTATGAATAGATTAATAGAGCTTAAATATAATGGTTGGGAGAATGGCTACTCAACTGAAGAACTTAGGAATGTATCTAGTTGTCTAGCAGGTGCAAATCCTAATGGTTGGGAAAAAGATTCAGAATATGAACAGCATTCAACCTGTATGGTTTGGAAAAGTTTTCTTCTATATAGTCATGCAGCAAATAATCCAAACTATATGCCAGAAGATTATGAAATTGAAATTCAAATAGTCCAGCATATGCAGCATGAGTATTTTCATCATTATCAAAGAGCACATGCATTAGATAGAGGTTTAGATTATCAGACTGCTCCTGCAGATGATCCTAATCAAAGCGTCAATGCTCCGTGGTGGTGGATTGAAGGTGCTGCAATGTCAGCTGAATTTTGGTGGATAAGATCAAACTGGCAAAATCTTAATTTTTTAAATAAATATAATTCACAAGATATTAATGAATTAATTACTTACCAAATAAATGGTCGTAATAGTTCTTTTTGGTGGTTTTTGCAAAGAATTCAGTCATCAGGACCATATAGAGAACATTCAGGACATATTAATGATGAACTAATTGATTGTAGTGGATGGCAGCTCGGTCCCGAACATTCTGACGGCTATCCAGAATATGGACATAATAACAATGATTGTGAAAATCAATTAGCGCCATTTGCACCGATTCATTTTATGGCACATAAATCCTCTTGGCAGATAGTTTTAAGGGATATACCATCAAAATATTATGAGTATGGATTTTGGGGAGCTGTAGAACTTTATACAGGACTTAATGAAGAAGAGTTTTATTTGCAATTCAATGAAACTATGAGATCAACAAACTGGGAAGATATATCAATGACATATGCTCCAGATGGTTGGAATATACCAAATGAATCTATAGACACTCATATAGATTTCTATAATATTGAATATTTTAATAATTAACTTATTAATTTAACATAATATATATTATGCGAACTAATATATTAGTATAGATTTAAATATCAGGATATTTAGGACCACAAATTGTAGCTTTAAGGCCTGCTGCCCCTCCTACTAACAATGGTTCCAATACATCCAAAAGACCTGTTTCAATCCTCCAATTAAGATACTTAGATTGATGATCTAATGATTCCCAATCTTCTATAAGATGAACCGTACTAGTTGAATCTTCAATGTATGTATGAACTGATATACATCCATCAAATGATCTCGTTTCTGGTAAAGCAACTTTTAAGGTTTCTTTAAGATTATCTAACATCCCCTCCTTAGCTGGAAAAGATACAATTACTAAATTTTTCATGTTTTCTCCTTTTTAAGGTAATTAATTAAATATAAATCAATAATAACCATATATTTATCAATATGAAAATTTAATGCAGATTTTTCTTAATTACATTAATATAATCTTATGAAAATTAAATTAATTGCTCTACTTTTTATAATATCTTTAACTAACGTTCTTTATTCAGATGACTTGATGAATCCAACATCTTATTCAAAAGATCTATATCAAATTCCTATTCTAGATGGCACATATTTAGAAGATGTGACTCATCCAGACGTGTTTTTGGGGTTTGGTATTGGAGAAAGAGTTGCTGCTCCTTGGCAAATAACAAACGCTCTTAAAAAATGGTCAAAAGAATCAGATAGAATAAAAATCATTGAATATGCAAGAACTCATGAAGATAGACCTCTTCATGCAGTATTTATATCATCTCCGAACAATATTAAAAATTTAGATGCAATAAAAGAGGATATTAGTAAATTAGCTGATGCCAGAAATACCTCTGACAGACAAGCAAAATCATTAATAGATGATATGCCTGCGGTTGCATGGATGGCGTATTCTATTCATGGAAATGAAACATCTGGAGCAGATGGAGCTTTAGCAGCTATATATCATCTTATTGCTAGTATTGACGAAGACGTTATAGATATGTTGGATAATATGGTAATTATCGTTGACCCTTTAATGAATCCTGATGGGCGTGCAAGGTTTGCTAAATCTCTTGAACAATATAGAGGTACTGCACCCAATTATGATGATCAATCATTGCTTCACACAGGTGACTGGCCTTATGGAAGAACAAATCATTATTATTTTGATTTAAATAGAGACTGGTTCTATTTAACCCAACCTGAAACGAAAGGAAGAGTTAAATTAATTAATGAATGGAGGCCACAAATACTTGTAGATGGTCATGAAATGGGTCCACAAGATACATTTATGACTGGTCCTCCTAGAGAGCCTATTAATAAAAATATAGATACTGATTTAATTAAATGGGGTAATGTATTTGCACAAGATCAAGGAAGTGCTTTTGATAAAAGAAATTGGCGTTTCTATACTGGTGAATGGCATGAAGACCTCTATCCTGGTTATTCATTTTACGTACAATTTAGAGGTACTCTTGGCATTTTATATGAACAATCTAGGATGGCAGAGGATGGTGTTAGAAGACCAGAAGGAACTATACAATCTTATAAAGAATCTGTTCACCACCAATATATAAGTACTTTGGTCAATCTTGAGTCATTACTTAGCAATTCAAAGGAAATGTATAAAGACTATTGGGATGGCAGAAAATACAATGTCTCAAAAGATAGCATATATGCTAATCAAACTTTTGTAGTTTTACCAACAGATAATAATACTAGGTTAAATACTTTAGCTAAAAAATTAAGAGCTCAAGATATAGAGCTTTATAAAAATACTAAAGATATTAAAGTCGAAAATGCTACTCTACAATCTGGTGAAATTATTGAAAATTATTCAATTCCTGCTGGAAGTATGATTATTCCTAATAGACAACCAGAGGCTCCACTTATTGCTGCAATATTAGAATTTGATGCTGACATAAATACAGATGTTTTAGTTGAAGAAAGACAAAAAAGTTTAAAAAGTGGTTCTTCAATTATGTATGACACCACTGCCTTTAACTTTACTATGATGTATGGCTTAGATGCAGTTACATTAGATGAAAATTTAGATTCAAATCTAGAAACTTGGGACCCATCACCAGTTACTAGTGAAATTACTAAAGATGCAGTTATTTGGGCAACTAATGGAGAAGATGATAATTCTGTCGCTTTTGCTGCGCGTCTAATGGAACAAAATATAGAAGTAAGGATAATTGATAAGGAATCTACCCTATCCAATCATAAATTATCTAGAGGAAGTATTGCTGTTTTGCCAATGGATAATCCAAACGTTAATAATTTACAAAATTTAGTAAAACTAGTTTCAGAAGAGTTAAATGTATCTGTAGTTTCAATTGAATCTGGATTTGGCCTAGAAGAGCTCCCAGATTGGGGTGGCAGGCATTTTAGATTATTAGAAAAACCTCAAATAGCTATGTTAAGCCATGAAGGTTTTAACTCATATGATGTAGGAGTTAGTTGGTGGTCATTAGATCATCATTTAGGAATAAGACACAGTCTAATAAATGCATCACTTGCAAGTTATGGAGATTTAAGAAGATATAACACTATTATTGTACCTAGTGGTCGAGCAATTGATGAATATACAATAGATACCCTTCTTGATTGGGTTTCGCAAGGTGGGACATTAATTGCACATAATAGAAGCACTAGATTTTTAACATCAGAATATGGAATTGGCAGTGTTAAACAGCTCCAAAATACATTTAATGAAAGTGAGATGTATAATTTTGATCTATTGAGAGAATTATATTCCCAATATGAAGATGTTAATAAAGAGAAAACAAATAACAACATTATAGATTTTGATATAACTTATCCTTGGGAAGAATTAGAAGGAACTTTATCTGAAAAAGAACTTAAATCTAGAGATAAATGGCAATCAATTTTTATGCCATCAGGATCAATAATTGCAGGAAGGATTGATGATGAACATTGGTTAACATTTGGAACACCAAATACTATTCCTGTTTTATATAGCAACTACCCTATTCTTATGGCAAGAAGTTATGTTGATGTACCTGTAAGAATAGGTCAAATAATTTCTAATAATGAAATTAAGGAACCAAGAGTTATAAATTGGTCTAGCTTGCCTGCAGGTAATGATCTTAATGTAAGAATGAGTGGATTAGTCTGGCCGGAGGCGTCCCAAAGGATTGCTAACTCTGCTTATTTAACAAGAGAAAGAATTGGAGATGGTCAGGTTATATTGTTTTCAGGTGAACCAAATTTTAGAGGAGCAACGCTTGGAACTAATAGATTATGGTTAAATGCCATCGTTTATGGTGCAGGATTAGGAACTAGATCAAGAATAAACCCTTAATTGTTTAATTCCTAATCATTCGTAATAAAATCAGTTACCTCTTTTAAAAATCTATCAAAAGATGGTTGATGATTATACATCATATGACCTGCTTCGAATTCTGAAAAAACCACCCTACTCATATCAACTGTGTTGTCATACATAAAGTTTTCAGCCGTAAAACAAGGAGTTGCTAAATCATAGAGTCCACATGAAACATAAACTTTAAAATCTTTATTATATCTTTGAGCTCTAGCAATATCTGGAACTGTATTTACATATCCAAAATCATTACCTTTCCATTCTTGAGGATGTTTCCAACTTGAATAAACATCATAGTCGCCACTTTGATATAACATTTTCATTTCAACACCGATTTCACTAAACCAAGTATGTATAGCTGAAACGTAAGCCGACATAAATCCTTCACTTGATACATCGGTATCAGGATATTGACCTCCTGCCATGTAGTCAGAATTTTTATATCTTGAGTCTAATCTACCTACTGAATAACCTTCATCTCTTAATAATTCTTTCCTAAAACTTGAAGGATCAACCCTCATATTGAAATCTTCTACAAATCTTAGGCTTAAACCTGTAAATTCAGAATATTCTTTCATAACAGAATTCTTTTCATCTTCTGATATCCTTGTTCCTTTTAATAAAGCTGGTCCATAGACCTCTAAACTAAACTTTTTTGAATCTTCATAAAAATCTTGGAGTGATTTTTCTGTTTCAATTTTTCCATGATAATAAGCTGTTGCTGCATATGAAGGTAAGAATCCATAATGCGGACTATTGTTACCAGAATGGAAAACTAAATACTGATAATCAGAAGCAGGTGCAACCATTAACAAGCCATTGACTTCAATTGGTGTAATAGAACCAGATCTTAATTCTGATACTAATAAAGGACCCCTGATACCTCCATAACTCTCACCTAGAATATATCTTGGAGAATTCCAACGTTTATTATCATTAATCCATCTTCTAATGAATTCAGCAATAATTTTAGGATCTTCACTTACACCCCAAAATTCTTCAGGCTCATGACATCCAATTGCCCTGCTATAACCAGTACCTATTGGATCAATAAAAACAAGATCTGCATCGCTTAGTGGAGATAATTTATTATCTTCGATTTTATATGGAGCAGATCCATCATCTGATGCATCACTAGGAACCTTAATAACCTTTGGCCCTAAAACACCCATATGAAGCCATAATGATGCTGAACCAGGGCCTCCATTAAAACTAAATATTACTGATCTATTTTCATCAGACTCAACTATATACTCTGTATAAAAAAATGATGCCATTGGTTCGCTTGGATTGTCTTTTTCATAAATAATTTTTTCTTTTAAACTTGCAACATAATCAAGTCTTTTTCCATTAAAAACACCAGAAAAGTTGTTAGAGAAAGCTCTTTCTTTAGTTGGAACGTTTTTTATACTACAGTTTTTAGCAGCTTCAGTACTAAAAATATTTGTAGCTATAAAAGTTGTTGTTAAAAATAAAATAAATATAAGTTTCATAGTATTGATTATATATAATAATATATTCTAATATCCTTTATTTTATAATTTATTTAGAAAATTATGCTTTATAACAATATACTTCATACGATTGGAAATACCCCTTCAATAAGACTCAAAAATATTTCCATAAATGATACAGAGCTTTACGTTAAGGCTGAGTATTTTAATCCTGCAAGTTCAGTTAAAGATAGGCTCGCAGTAAGTATTATTGAAAATGCTGAATCAAGGAACCAACTCAAAGAAGGTCAAACAGTTGTTGAGGCTACAAGCGGAAATACTGGGATTGGACTAGCAATGGTATGTGCTGCAAAAGGTTATCCTTTAGTAGTAACTATGCCTGATAGTGCATCAATTGAACGAAGAAAATTAATGAGATTTTTAGGAGCAAAAGTACTTTTAACGCCTGCTGCAGAAGGAGGAACTGGAGCATACAAAAAAGCTAAACAGCTAGTAATAAAAAATGATTGGTTTTTTGCAAAACAATTTGAGAATGAAGATAACAGTATGGTGCATGAACAGACAACCGGTGAAGAGATAGTCAATGATTTTAAAGATATTGGATTAGATTATTGGATTTCTGGATATGGCACTGGAGGAACATTTACTGGTGTAAGTAGAGTCTTAAGAAAAAAAATGCCTAATACCAAATTAATTCTAACCGAACCAGACGTTGCACAGTTAATAGGCAGTAAACAAGAACAAATTAGAAATGATGATGGTTCTGCATCTCAATCTCATCCTGAGTGGAATCCACATCCTATACAAGGATGGACTACGGATTTCATACCTCTTGTACTTCAAGAATCAATTGATAATAAATATTTTCACGAATTGATACCTGTTTCAGGAAATGATGGTATCTTTTGGGCTAATGAATTAGCTAAAAAAGAAGGAATAATAACTGGAGTTTCAGGCGGGTCAACTTTTGCAATTGCTATTGAAGTAGCTAAAAAAGCTAAAAAAGGTTCAAAAATATTATGCATGCTTCCAGACACAGCTGAAAGATATATGTCTAGTATTTTATTTGACAGTATTGATTCAGAAATGAATGATGAAGAACAAAATATCTTAAATTCTGTTTAATAATTTATCTATTTATTATTTTTGCAGGAATTCCTGCTACCGTTACATTAGGCTCTACATTTTTTAAAACAAGGCTTCCAGCTGCAATAGTAGAATTTTTACCAATTATTATATTTCCAAGGATAGTGCTTGATGCATAAATTGATACTCCTGACCTAATTTTTGGATGTCTATCTCCCTCGTCAAAGCCCCTTCCACCAAGAGTAACACCTTGAAATATAGAAACATTTTCATCAATTTCAGCTGTTTCACCTATTACAACACCTGTTGCATGATCTATCATCACTCCACCTTTAATTTTTGCTGCTGGATGAATATCTACTCCAAAAATTTCAGATGCTCTATTTTGTAAGAATAAAGCCATAGTATGCCTATCATTATTCCATAAACAGTTCGCTGCTCTATAAGTAGCAAGACCTTGAAAGCCTTTATAGAATAAAATTGGTGTTGAAAAATATTTACATGCTGGATCATGATTCTTAAAGAAAATTAAATCTTTTATAATAGCATCTTCAATACCATCACAATTTTCATATACATCTAAGATAAAATCATTTATGTCTGATGATTTCAAAGCATCACTATTTAATTTTGAAGAAAGAATAGCAGCAATTGAACTTATTAATGATTTCTTTGATATGACCAGTGTTTCAAGATAAGGCTTCAATGATGGTTCTGCTTGAATTCTAAGCATAACCTCATCTTTAATTGTCTGCCAAATTTTATCTTTCACAGATTATATTTTAAATGAATAAATATCAAATAAGTATAGGAAGAGATTATTCAACATACAAACCAAAACCTTCTTGAAGTCGAATAATATCATTCATTGAAGATTTATTTTTTGCTTGATAATATTCTTTAGATTCTTTTGGAAATAGAATAAAGTTTAAAAGATGTGTATCTTGTCTTGATATATCTTTAATATTATTTTCTTTAAAAAAGTTTGAAAATTCAGTTCTATGTTCTTTTATTGATTTAAAATTATTAACAGTATCATAATCATAGTTTTCAATTCTTTTTTTTAATTTCAAGGATATTTTTCCAGGTATTTTTCCATATCTACCCATTAGAAGATCTACAAATTCTTTATTTAAAGTTTTATATCTTTTTCCATCAAGTACATTCATTAAAGCTTGCGCACCTACTATTTGTGATGACGGTGTTACCAAAGGCACGTATCCTACATCTGCTCTTATCTTAGGTATCTCTTTGATTAAATCTTTTAATTTATTCTGTTTTTTCAAATCTGATAATTGTTTCTCTAAGATGCTTAGCATGCCTCCAGGTACCTGATTAATTAACATGTTGATATCAGCACCTCTAAGAGATCCCTCATATTCACTATATTCAGATCTTATTGATTGAAAATATTTAGATATCTCGGAAAGAAGATTCATATTAAATGGATTTTCTTTATCATCATAAATCATAGATATTAAACTTTCTGTAGCAGTATGTGCGTATAAATTACTAAAAGATGATATAGAGGTGTCAAGATTATCAATACCTGCTTCATAAGCCTTAAAGTTTGTAGCATCTGCTAAACCAGTTGTTGAATGTGTATGAAGATGAATAGGAATATTTAAATTTTTTTTAAGTTTTTTCACTAATTCATAACATATCTTTGGCCTTAATAAACCAGCCATATCTTTAATAGCTATTGACTTAGCTCCAATGTCCTCGATATCTTTACCTAATTTTATCCAATATTTTTCATTATGGATTGGGCTAGTAGTGTAACAAATAGTGCCTTGTGAGTTTTTACCCTCATTATTAACAAATTCAATTGAAGATTTAATATTATTAATATCGTTTAATGAATCGAAGATTCTAAAAATATGAATACCATTCTTTACCGAATTTTTTACAAACAACGATATTACTTCATCACTATATTCTTTATAACCAACAAGATTTTTTCCTCTTAAAAGCATTTGAAGCTGTGTTTTTTTAAAGTGTTTTTTAAAAATTTTTAATCTGGACCATGGATTTTCATTTAAAAACCTTAAACAACAATCGTAAGTAGCCCCACCCCAAACCTCGACTGAAGAGAAGCCAACTTTATCCATTTTCGACAAAATAGGTATCATATCTTCTGTTTTCATTCTTGTTGCAATTAAAGATTGTTGTCCATCTCTTAATACAACTTCAGTAATTTTTGGATATTTATGATTCATTAAAAAATAAAATAATATATTATTTATAACTATTTAATTTATATTCTAAATGAATATATACAAATAAAAAAACCCGCAATATAACGGGTTTAGTATCTTAAGAAAATTAATTTATAAAAACTGTATGGTCTTTACCGGATTCAGCAACTCTAATGACTAATATATCGGAGCAAACCTCTCCAAGATCTGGTGCATCAGATTCTCCACCATGCACCCAGTCAGATTTTTCAAACCAATATTCACCATTTTCATAAGTCTTCCATTTACCAGATGATTTAGATTGAGATTTACCCTCTAAAACATAAACAAGTGTTCCAGCAGCTGGATGAAAATGTTTCTCTACAGTTCCTTGACTACAAGTTTTTCTTCTTTCAACGTGCATATCCATTCCATTGCCCATATTGAATATTTCTGATGAAACTAAGCCTGGAAACGATTGCTCATTATGGTCATCCGAGTTTACAAATAATGATATATTTGTTAAGAGAGTAATAAGTAGAGTATATTTAATAATATATTTATTCATGTTATTCACCTGTATAATATTTAACCAAAGAAACTAGTTCAACATTTACGTTTTGTCTAATATCTTTTACATCCATTGAAAAATCCATAAATTCATCAGATGAAAGCACGGTTTTTTGTGAGTTTAATAATTCATCGAGTGATTCGTTTCCTACATAAACCATATGTGAAACATATCTATTTCCAAAAAGTACCCTATTCATACCAAATGAACCTTTAACAGCATCTAACTGAGACGACATCATTTTTTTCCATGAATTTAAGTAATGACTTTCATGACCTTCTTCAACCTGAAAATTATATTTGGCAAAAACTGTATCATTAGTCCATTGACGAGCACTTACAACACTTTCAGATACCCAATTCCAAGATCTATCAGTATCAGTATTTTTTTGAAATGATTTAATCATTTGTCCAGATTCATTACATGTATTGAAGATTGCTCTTCCAAGTTGCATTTTTTCAGCATTTTCGTACACGACTAATATAAAGTGTGTAGATCCTGATCCTCTTAACGACCACAAGCTTACACCAACTCCTGATTCGTTTCGCCATTTTTCTGCACACTTAGATTTATCAAATTTATCTAAAGCCATCATAAAATTTTGAGGATCAGTAACTGTGAAGTAATTGAACTCATGTATCGTTCCATCACTTTCCATAGTTACTTCATCTGAAATAGTATTCAAACTAAAACAAAATAATATAAATGAACTAAGTAATAATTGTTTAAACATAAAAATTCTCCTCCTAGTAATAATAGTATCTTATTGATATTATTAAAATATTTATAGATATATATAAATAATATACATATATTTATTAATATTATCTGAATTTATCTATAAATATATATTATTATTTATTTTTCATATTAATTAATAGGAGATAATTATGACTGAATATCAAGTATTTAACATGATGTATGTTGGATTTATAAGTAATTCTATGTACTTTGTGGGTTGCGTGTTGTTGATATGGTTAGGCTTTAGAATGGCTAATAATATCTATAATTCACCTGATGCAAATATGGCATCTAAAATTTTTACATCTTTATTTTGCGTTCTTGTTGCAATGATGACTTACTATACCCAACAAATAGGGGGGGCTATTTTAGGCACAGCTGTAACATCATTAACTGATATTGGAGCAGAATCAGCTGGAAGAATGGCTGAATATGTTGATCATCCTTTAACAATTGGTGGTACTGTTCAGACATTATTTGTAATTGTAGTTTTAGTATTTCAACTAGCAATTACTTGGAGCAAAAAATAACTTTATTCAGGGGCCATAACGGCCCCTACTTTCATGATAAAAAACAAAAAAATTAGTCAACTGGTTTGCATTTTTATATATGTTATCTCTTTTTATATATCTTATTTAATAACACCAGAATCTATATCTAATATTTGGCTAAAAATAACAATATGGCATATATATGCCACTTTATTAGTATATATAGGTAGCGTGATACTTAAGAATTCTAGTTTATATGATCCATTTTGGTCAGTTGCACCAGTACCAATTGTTATTTATCTAGCAACACAATATCAGAACTCTACAACTCTAAAAGTCTTAGTATTAGGTCCAATTTTATTTTGGGCTATAAGATTAACAAGAAATTGGATTATTAGCTGGAAAGGATTTGATCATGAGGATTTTAGATATATAGATCTTAAAAATACAAATAAATTTAAGGCTGAGTTTAATAACTTTTTTGGAATACATTTATTCCCGACTTTAATTGTTAATTTAGGACTTTTTCCAATTCTATATATATTAACAAACAATGTTTCAGTAAATATTTTCTTATATTTGGCATCTATATTTACCTTACTTGCTGTAATACTTGAGACTGCAGCAGATGAACAAATGAGAGGATTTAGAAAAAATCCTTACAATTCAGGTAAAACAATGAAATATAAATTATGGAAGTATTCTAGACACCCAAACTATTTAGGTGAAATTTTATTCTGGTATGGGATATTCTTTATGGGAATGTCTAGTGGATTGATGCCCTATTGGACTTTTATATGTCCAACTACAATGTTGGCACTATTTGTATTTGCTTCATGCCCCATGATGGATGAACGTAGCTTAAAGAATAGATTAGATTATAAAGAATACATGGATAAAACTTCTATGTTACTTTTGCTACCACCTAAAAATTAGTTATTAATAATTTTATAAAGTTTTTCCGTTAATAAATTAGACGTTTTATATAATTCTGATGATTTTTGTTGTCTATTGCAAACAAATGCATAGCCAATTTCATTTTTTGCATCACCAAATGCTACAGATCCGCCTATACCTGCGTGTCCGAATGCATTTTCCTTAAAAACAGGCGCGAAGGCTACTTTATTATTCTCATTACCCTTTAACATAAAACAATATCCAAAATTTAGTTTTGTGCCAAATAAAACTGTATCAGGTCCTGATGAATAAATTTTGGTTGATTTTGCTAAGCTATCTAAATCAAAAATTTTAATGCCATCTCTTTCACAGCCCGTTGACAATATTCCAAATAATTTAGCCAAACTTTGTGCAGTTCCATGTCCATTAGCTGCTGGTATTTGTGCAGTTCGCCAATCTAATGAATTAGGCCCGTCAATATCAAGTCGATCAGATTTAAATGCTTTCTTAAAATCTCCTGATACAAACGTCTCTTTTAAATTATTTAAATCCTTATCTAATAAAATATTTGGAACATACTTGATGAATCCTAATTGTGGATTTAGATTATCTAATCTTTTGTATGTAACATCAGCGCATCTACGAATATCATCTTCCAAGAGACCAATATGAAAGTCTAAATTAAAAGGTTCTGCTATTTCTTCTTTAAAATAATCACCCGGCTTTCTCCCATCAATTCTTCTAATGATTTCACCTACTAACCAAGCAAATGTCATTGCATGATATCCTTGAGTTAATCCAGGCTCTCTAAATGGTTTTTGGTTCTCTAGAGCTAATGTAAATTCTTCCCAATCATTCCATGAGCATTTTGGATAACTATTTTGAAATGCAAACATACCAGCTCTATGCGTAAGAAGATCAATAACTCTCGTATTAGACTTACCATTACAACCGTATTCAGGCCAGTAATAATTAACTTTCTTATTTACATCTAATTTATTCTCATAAACTAATTTTGTAATACATACACCTGTTATTGCCTTAGTAACTGACCAAACATTTACTAATGTATTTTTTCCCCATAAATTATTTTTTGTTTCATCTGTATAGCCTCCATAAAGATTTATAACTTCTTTTCCTTTGTATTCAACAGCTAATGAGCAGCCTAGCTCATATCCATTATTAATTTGGTCAGAAAGTATTTGTTTTATTTGTAAAAAACGGTCGTCACAAAAACCTTCGATCATTTAAATGATTATTATTCTGAGCAAGATGTTGGATCAGTTCTACCACAGATTTCACACTTAGAACCATCTTGAAGATTTGCCATACCACCGCATGAACCTTTGATAGGCTGATTTCTTAAGATTAATCCAATGGAAAGACCTGCAAAAGCTAAGCCAATTATTAGAAATGCTATGATTAATTCACTCATATATTTAGATCATACCATTTATCTGAATATAAATTTTTTACATCATCTCCAACAATAATCATAACCATTAAGGCTATATTATTTTCATTGGCGATTCGAATTGCGTTATCATAACCCATTGCATTAAATGAGGTTGCATAGGCATCGGCATAAGTTGATGAATATTCATGAACCACAGTTACAGATAAAATATTATTATCTATTGATTTTAAGGTCTTTGGGTTAATAGTATGAGATACCTTATTACCATTAGCATCTAGCTTATAGTTTCTATATTCTCCTGATGTTGCAATTGCTATAAATTTACCATCTATATTTTGAATAATATAATTAGATTTATTATTAAAAGAATAAGGATCTTGTATTCCTACTGACCAAGGTTTACCTTTATTATAGCCATTAATAATTATTTCACCACCAATGTCAATTAAATGATTATTTAAATTATTCTGCAACAGATATTCATGAATTTCTTGAACAGCATAGCCTTTTGCTATAGATGATAAGTCAAACCAGTTATTGTTGTTTCTAATTAAAGAGTTATTTTTTTCGTTTAAATCGAAGGTAGAAGTCTCTTTTTGAATTAAGTTTTGATTAAAAGTAGGTGAAAATCCAAGATTACTGGATATTTTACCTAACATTATATTGTAAAAACCCTCTGACTTAAGTTCGACATCTTTTGCTATCATTAAAATTTTGAACAAATCATCTGAAATAAACTGATATTCTTTAAAATTCTTATTTATTAATGCTATCTCTGAATCTTCTTTATAATTGGATGCCACATAATCTATTTTATTAATGATAAATTCTATTTTCTCTTTATGATGATCGCCTATATATTCACTTGATGATATTGACCAAGATGTACCATAAGCTTTACCACTAATTACATATAAAGAATTAAAATTATGAGCATAAGCTACTATTACTAAAACAATGCCTGCTATTAAGGCTATGATTTTTGAAATAAAAAATCTAGTCACTATAATTTAGACTATCCACCAAAGTCATCAAGAGCAATATTTTCCGGCTCTACACCTAAATTCAATAACATATCAATAACTGCTTTATTCATCATTGGAGGTCCGCACATATAATACTCGCAATCCTCAGGAGCTTCATGTGATTTTAAATAATTTTCATATAAAACATTATGAATAAATCCTGTATCGCCATTCCAATCATCTTCTGGTAATGGATCTGAGAGAGCTACATGCCATTCAAAATTTTCATATTTCTCAGCTAATTTATTAAAGTCATCCACATAGAACATTTCCTTTAAACTTCTTGCGCCATACCAAAAAGTTATCTTTCTATTCGTATTTATCCTAAGTAATTGATCAAATATATGGGATCGCATTGGGGCCATACCTGCGCCACCACCTACAAATACCATCTCAGCTTCAGTTTCTTTAGCGAAGAACTCACCAAAAGGACCAAAAACTTTAACCTTATCACCAGGCTTAAGACCAAATGTCCATGATGACATTAATCCTGGAGGAACATCTTGTCCCGGAGGTGGAGAAGCAATTCGTATATTGAACTTAATAACTCCTTTTTCTTCTGGATAATTTGCCATTGAATAAGCCCTTATCACTGGTTCGTAGGTAATTGACCTGTTATCCCAAATTTTAAATCTATCCCAATCTTCATGATACTCTTTATCTATATCAAAATCTCTATAGTCAATCTCATATGCGGGTGCTTCAAGTTGTACATAACCACCTGCCCTAAAATCAACATTCTCTCCTTCAGGAAGCTTTAAGACCAGTTCTTTAATGAATGTTGCAACATTATCATTAGAAATAACTTCGCATTCCCATTCTTTAACACCAAATACATCATCAGGAACGTTAATTTTTAAATTATTCTTTACTGGGACTTGACATGAAAGTCTCCAACCTTGCTTTTGTTCCGTAGAATTAAAGTGTGTTTCCTCGGCTGCTAATATTGAACCTCCGCCTTCTACAACTTGGCACTTACACTGACTGCATGTTCCGCCTCCACCACATGCAGAAGCTAAAAAGATATTATTATCCGCTAACGTTTGTAAAAGTTTTGAACCAGCAGGTACAGTGATTAGATTACCGCTATCACCATTAATTTCAATTGTTACGTTACCAGTAGAAACTAACTTTGATCTTGCAAGAACTATGACCAAAACTAGAAGTAATATTATTCCACTAAACGAAACAACACCCAGAATTAAATCAATACTCATTTTAAAGTGATATTCCTCCAAATGACATAAAGCCAAAACTCATTAACCCAACAATAATAAATGTTGTACCTAATCCTTTTAATCCTTCCGGGATATCAGAGTATTTTAATTTTTCTCTTATTCCAGCTAAAACAACTATTGCTAAAGCCCAGCCAAAGCCAGCACCAAAGCCATAGACAACACTTTCACCAAACATAAGATCTTTTTCAACCATAAATAAAGAAGCGCCTAATATTGCACAATTAACAGTTATTAAAGGCAAAAATTGTCCTAAAGCATTATACAAAGCAGGCACATATTTATCTAAAAACATTTCTAGTATTTGTACACTTGCAGCTATAACACCTATATAACTTATTAACTCAACAAATTCTAAATTAGTTCCTTCAAGCCCTGCCCAAGAAAGAGCGTCTTCCCTTAATATATAGTTATAAATTAAATTATTTAAAGGGACAGTTATTAGACAAACAACAATAACTGCTATACCTAAACCAAAAGCAGCATCAATTTTTTTTGAAATAGCAATAAATGTACACATGCCTAAAAATAATGACAAAGCAATATTTTCAATAAATACTGTTGTTATAAAAATATTTAGATATTGTTCAAACATTTATATCTCGCTTTATTAAATTTGGAGCTGTTGAATGTGTAGAAACTTCAAAATCATCCTTTTCAAGTTGAGCAGGTTTAAATGATCTTATTAGCCAAATAAAGAGACCAATAATAATAAACGAGCTTGGTGGTAGTAATAATAAATTATTACCCATATACCATTCTGGCATTACATCATTACCAAATAATGTGCCAGCTCCAAAAAGTTCTCTTATAAAAGCTACTCCAATTAAAATTATGCTGTAACCTATTCCATTTCCAAGACCATCTAAAAAACTTAATAATGGTTTCTCTTTCATAGCAAAAGCTTCGGCCCTTCCCATAACAATACAATTAGTTATTATTAATCCTACAAATACTGATAATCTTTTACTTGTTTCATAATCATATGCTTTTAATAATTCATCGACGACAATTACAAGAGATGCAATTATAGTCATCTGAACTATTATTCTTATGCTTGACGGAATATAGTTTCTAATAAGTGATATAAATAAATTTGAAAATGAAATTACACTTATTACTGCAACGCACATTACTAATGTTACACTTAAATTATTAGTGACAGCTAAAGCAGAACAAATACCGAGTATTTGGAGTGTAATTGGATTCTCATCAATAAGAGGCTTTAAAATGACCTCTTGATATCTTTTAAGATTCATAGTCTAGCTCCGCAAATAATTTTGCATACCCTGAATTACCAAACCAATAAGTGATCATATTAGATACACCTCTACCAGTAATAGTTGCACCTGATAGACCATCTACTTTATAGGATTTAGATGGATCATCATTGGATACTTTTCCCTTAATTACAGTCAAAGCTACTTGATTATCCTCATATATTTTTTTTCCAATCCAGGATTTTCTCCAATCTATATTATCTACTTCAGCACCCAATCCTGGTGTTTCTTTGTGTTCATAATAAGTTATGCCTGATACCGTATTAAAATCGCCATCTATGGCTATATATCCAAATAAAGTTCCCCATAAACCATATCCCCTAATAGGTAAAATTAGCTTATCGATATTACCAACATCATTTCGCAGGATAAATATCTTTCCTACATTTTCTCTGTTTTTAATAATTGCTATATCCTCTGAAGAAGGTACCGGTTTAGATAATGTAGAATCTTTTAGGGACATTAATTGGTCGTATTCATCAATATTAAAATTTTTATACTCATCCATTAATATACCTGTATCAAAGTCAATAAACTTTTGTTCCAGTTTTTTAAATGCCTCAGCAATAGTTTGGTCACGTTCTACTTTTATATCTGCAACTTCAAGAATCTTTACTCTTCTATCATTTAGTTTATTCTCTTTTTGCTGATCCCTTAAACCTACAGCAGATGTAGACACAATTAGTGAGCAAATAAGGCAAACACCAAATGCAACACCTATCGTTTTAAATACTGACTCATTCATTGAAAAGAGCCTTACGTTTTTTAATGTTTGACATAACAACCATATGATCAATAACTGGGGCTAAAAGGTTTGCAAATAGTATAGCTAACATCATGCCCTCTGGAAATGCTGGATTTATAACTCTAATGAGTATCACAGTAACACCAATAACAATTCCATAAATCCATCTTCCTTTATTAGTTCCTGAACCAGAAACAGGTTCAGTGGCCATAAAAACTAGACCAAAAGCAAAACTTCCAATTACGGCATGCCAATACCATGGAATATAGAACATGGGGTTTGAATCTGAGCCAACAAAGTTTAGAACGGATGACATTAAAATCATTCCCACAAAAGTACCAAGGACAATTCTGTATGATGCAACTTTTGTTGCAAGTAAAATAATCAATCCAATTAGAATTGCAATTATTGATGTCTCACCAACTGAGCCGGGAATATTTCCAAAAAAGGCATCCATCCAAGTGAAAGAATTTGTTATTCCAGGAAGACCATTTTCAGCTGCCATTCCTAAAGCTGTAGCTCCTGTATATCCTTCAGGAATAATGTTGAAATCAGATATACCTGCAATCCATACTTTGTCGCCAGATATTTGTGCTGGATAAGCAAAATATAAAAATGCTCTACCAGTTAGAGCTGGATTTAAAAAGTTCTTACCAGTACCACCAAATATTTCTTTTCCAATGACTAATCCAAAAGAAATACCCATAGCTGCTTGCCACAAAGGTATATCAGGAGGACAACTTAAGGAAAAAAGTACTGTAGATACAAAAGCACCTTCATTAATTTCATGTTTTCTTACAATTGCAAATAATGCTTCCCAAGCAATTCCAACTGCAAAGACAACAAAATATATTGGTAAAAAATAACAAGCACCAAACCATAATTTACTAAAAAAACTATCAGAATCATAACCAACTATATTTACAAAATAATGATGCCAATCTCCTGTGTTTTGCTGATTGATTGAATCTAAATATTCTAAAGAATGAGAACCTAAATTATACATACCAAAAAACATAGCTGGAAATGTTGCTAACCAGACTGTAACCATAACTTTTTGAATGTCTACAGCATCTCTAACATGTATAGGGTTTTTAGTTTTTTTACCATATGAAAAGAATAAATTTTCAAAGGCATCAAACAATGGAAACCATTTATTGTATTTACCATCATTGATAAAATTTGGTTTTACATTATTTAAGTAATGTCTTAGACCTTTCATTGTTCTAAATAAAGTTTATTTAAATTATCCATAAGTAATGAAGAATAATCATATTTACTCGGGCATACATAGGAACATAAAGATAAATCCTCAGGTGCTAACTCTAGCATTCCTAAATCAATTGCCATTTCAATATCTGATACAACTAATGATTTTAATAACTGTGTAACAAGTATGTTCATTGGAACAACTTCTTCGTAAGATGATATTGGAACAATAGCTCTGTTTCCGCCACTAATTGATGTATTAAATATATATTTTTTAGGTTTTATAAATGATGACATGAAAACATTCAGCTTTGAATGAAGTGAAGATCCAGGCATTAACCAATTTAAAAAAATCTCATTGACTTTATCAGGTATTACAGAAACTTGAGAATCATAAAATCCTAGGTAATTCATAACTCCATCTGATTCATGTCCTTGCAGAACAGATCCAGAAATTACTCTAGCATTATCTTCTATTTTTCCGGCAGTAATTTCATCTAAATTTGATCCGTATCTGACTTTCAAAAGAGATGGTTCAAACACTGCAGGACCTCCAATACTTATATTTTTATGAGTTCTAATTCTTTTATTTATTTTAAGATATCCTATCGAAATAACATCCTGAAAACTTAATGTCCATACATTTGAATTTATATTAACTGGGTGAATTTTTGATATATGTGTTCCAACAAGTCCAGCTGGATGAGGCCCAACAAACTGATGATAGTTAACTCTTTTTAGGGATCTATCAAATTCATTGTTTTGATATGTTATATGAATATCACAGTCAAATAAATCTGCTAATACATTGATACCTTCATCAAAATAATTTTTATCTAAATTAATTATTTCATAGGGATCAGCTGATAAAGGATTAGTATCACAACAATTTATAAACAAAGCTTCTGGTATAGACTTTATATTAGGAGTCCTATTAAATGGTCTTGTTTTGAAGCCATTCCAAAGACCTGATTCAATGAAAGAATTTTTAACTTCTTCAGCAGAAGATCCTATATTAAAGTTAATAAATTCTTCATTGCTAGAAATTTCAATTTCAATTGATAAAAATTTTCTTTTGTCACCCCTATTTATCGATTTAACAATACCTCCGGCCGGGGACGTAAAAAAAACACCAGGATTCTTTTTATCTTCAAATAGTTTTTGTCCAGCCTTAACAAAGTCGTTTTCTTTTACAAGCATTGTAGGCTTCATTCCAACAAAATCATTGCCCAATAAAGAAACGGATGAAATCTTTGGTTCATCAGTAACTAACATAGAGGGTTTGCCTGATATGGGCAAATCAAGACCTTTTGATATTTTTATCACAATATGTGTGCCTTAGTTGATATTGAATCTGTTAAAAACAATAGAATTATAAGGCTAAAATCAGTCTGATTCTAGGATTTATTGACTGGATTTGGTAATCTTTGAAGTTCAATTTTTGCTACTTTTTTGGTAAGACCAATGACTTGTTTAGAGTATCCATATTCATTGTCATACCAACAATACAAAGTGACTCTATTTTTACTAGCAATTGTTGCTTGAGAGTCAATAACTGAGGCAAATGGACTAGAATAAAAATCTGTAGATACAATTTCAGATGAGTTAACAAAACCAATTATTTCTCTGTATTGAGAATGAAAAGCGATAGATTTTAAATATTTATTAATCTCGTTAATAGTTACTTCTTTTTCAAGAGCTAAAGATAATATTGCTAAACTTACATTTGGAGTTGGAACTCTTATAGCGTTTCCTGTTAGTTTTCCTTCTAATTCTGGTAATGCTTTTGCAACTGCCTTTACAGCACCTGTTGTAGTAATGACCATATTTAAAGGAGCGCCACGACCTCTTCTATCGCCTTTATGAAAATTATCTATTAAATTTTGATCATTTGTATATGCATGCACAGTTTCAATGTGACCGCCTCTGATTTTATATTCATCGTTAACAGCTTTTAAAATGGGAACTATTGCATTTGTAGTACATGATGCAGCTGAAATTATGGAATCATTATCAGTAAGAATGTCATCATTTATTCCATAAACTATATTTTTAAGATCTCCTTTTGCTGGCGCTGTTAGTATTACTTTGGATGCTCCAGATTTAATATGTTTTGACAAACCTTTTTTATCTCTCCAGACACCTGTATTATCAATAACTACAGGATTTAGAATTTCATAATCTTCATAGTTAACCTCATCTGGATTTGATGCATATATGACTTTTACTGGATTTCCATTTATTACAAGTGTTGAATTTTCTTCATCAACTCTAACAGTGCCATCAAATGGCCCATGAACAGAATCTCTCATTAGTAAGCTAGCCCTTTTAAAAATATCATCTTCAGTTGCCTTTCTAATAACAATAGCCTTTAATATAAAATAATTGCCTGGACCAGTGGTTTGAGTCATCATTCGTGCTACGAGTCTGCCAATTCTTCCAAATCCATACAAGACAATGTTAGTTGGAAGTTCAGGCCTTATAGAGTCCTTATTTATAACAGATTCCAGTTCAGTATCGATATAATCAGAAATTAGTGATGCATTATTTTTAATATCTTCAAAAAAAGGACATCGCACAGCAATTTCTCCTATGTCTATTTCGCAATCCTGAAGCTTTAAAGTACTAATATATTCAAGAATAGGATAGGTTTCGAGTTCGCTTAATTCATTATTATCAGTCTGTCTTGCAAACCTATGAGCTTTCATTATTGCAACCGGTGATTCATTAACTAATGATTTGCCATAAATCATTATATTTATACCATTTCTGTAAAGCGAGCCAATTAATGGAACCATTAATTCAGCTAAAGCCTCTCTCCATTTCCAATCACCAAATGAATCCTCAGGCAAAATTCTTTTTTGCCTTTCAGTCGATTGAAAATTTAGATCTCTGTTATCCCCCATGATCAGATTATAAATGTTTTTTATTAATCAATATAATTAACTAGTAAATTTTTTAAGATGATAATCCGCATTTCCAAAAAGCGCATCTATTGTAATCATTTTTTTAAGATAATGACCTATCATCATTTCCTCACTTACTCCCATACCACCATGTAGCTGAACAGCTTCTTTTGCTGAAAGCTTACCTGATTTACCGATATAAGATTTTAATGCAGAAACATGTTTATACATTTCATCAGAATTATTATTTACTTCAAGCATAGCTTTAATTAATAAAGATTTTGCTAATTCAGATTCTATGTACATATCTACCATTCTGTGCTGAAGCACCTGAAAGTTAGAAATTGGTTGCCCAAATTGTTCTCTTCCTTTTGTATACTCTAAAGTTTTAAAATAGCATGATTCCATGCAACCAACTGCTTCAGCACAAATGCATAAAGTAGCTAAGTTAATTGTTTGTTTTAAAAGATTGATGGCTTTGTCACCTAAAGCAATAATATTAGATTCATCTAATTTAACTCTTTCAAAAGAGATCTCTGCGCATGATTGACCATCAACAGTTGAAAAAGAATTAACTGAAACTCCAGGTGTTTTTGAATCTACTATTACAATGCATAGTGAATCATCTTTTGAACAAGTTATTATTAATTTTTCTGAATTAGATCCATTCAAAACCAAAGTTTTAGTTCCATTTAATATGAAACTAGTATCTAAAGTTGTATTCGGATTTTGATAATCATATCCTGATTCAGGTTCTGCATATCCAAGGGATATGTGTAATTCGCCTGAACAAATTTTTTCAATTAAATCATTTCTTCCAGTATATATTGAATTATCTAATAAAGTTCCAGATAAAACTACAGTTGATAAGTATGGTTCAATTACAAGAGCTTTTCCAAATTCTTCAAATAATATTGACAGTTCAATGGGACCAAAACCTAAACCGCCAGATTGTTCAGAAAATGGCATTGAGAGCCATCCTTGTTCAGCAAAAAGTTTCCAGACATTTTGATCAAAATCAGCAGATGATTTTACGACATCTTCCCTTTTATAAAAATCATATTCAGTTTCACAGAATTTTTGAATCTGTTCACGAAGCATATTTTGTTCATCGTTATAATCTAAATTCATTAATTAGACGCCTAAAACATATTTAGACAAAATATTTTTCTGGATTTCATTACTTCCACCATAAATAGAAGTTTTTCTTAAATTTAAAAATGCAGATAAACCTTCAGCAGCGTAATCTGGTCCAGCTGGTTTAGCATTATTTTCATAACCATGAGGTCCAGGATACATTAATGCATATTCGCCAGATGCTTCAACAAAAAGTTCAGACAGTGATTGTTGCATCTCGGTTCCTTTAATTTTTAAGATAGATGACTCAGCACCAGGATGACCTCCATTCTCAAGTGCTGATAATAATCTTAATTCAGTAATTTCAATTGCTGATAGCGCAACTTCAAGTTCGTTGACTTTTTTTTGTAAATCATGATTATCTAGTTTAGAAATTATCTCTTTTAGTCTGTTAAGTTGTCTCATTGAAGCACCTACACCAGCAATACCAAATCTTTCATGTGCAAGTAAAAATTTTGCATATGTCCATCCTTTTCCTTCCTCACCTATAAGATTTTTTGCAGGAACTTTAACATCCGTAAAAAATACAGAATTTACTTCATGATCTCCATCTATGGTGATAATAGGCTTTACTTCAATGCCAGGAGATTTCATATCTATTAAGAGAAATGATATACCTTCTTGTTTGATACCACTGTTATCTGTTCTTACTAAACAAAAAATCCAATCTGCATTTTGAGCAAGAGTAGTCCATGTTTTAGATCCATTTACAACGTAATAATCTTCATCTAGATCATTTCTTAGAACTGCCTTAGTTTTTAACGAAGCAAGATCAGAACCAGATCCTGGTTCAGAGTAACCTTGACACCACCAGGCATTAAAATTAAGAATATCAGGTAAAAATCTTTTCTTTTGTTCGTCGTTTCCAAATGTATAAATTACAGGACCAACCATGCCAACTCCAAAAGGAAGTATTGGAGGACATCCAGCTAAACCAAGTTCTTTATTAAAAATATACAACTTAGATGCTGACCATCCAGTACCACCATATTCTACAGGCCAGTTATAGCCCATCCAACCCTTTTTTGATAAAGCCTTATGAAAATCTATTAGATCATCTTTGTTGATATTAATTCCTTTATCAGTTTTTTCTTTAACATGCTTTGGATAATCATTTGAAAGCCAATCTCTCACCTCTTCTCTAAAAGCAATATCTTCTTTACTAAAGTTAATGTTCATTTTTTCCTTTTAAAATTTAAATTGATTGTTAGAATATGGCGACCATTATACACAACTAAATGCTCAAAAAAAAACAAAATTGTAATAGAAATTATTCTTACAGTATCAAAAAATATTTTGAAGAACACGATGAATCTTTATGCATACTTGCAAAAGATAATAATGAAGCAAAATATCTTTTTAATGAACTTGGATTATTTATTGATAATGATTTGATATGCTACTTTCCAGATAATGAGCTGCTACCTTATGATCATTTTTCAATTCCTGAGTCATTGATAAAAAAAAGATTTAAAATCATTAACTCAAATATAGAAAATAAACATATTATTGTTAGTTCTATTAAAAATCTTTTCGAAAGATTCCCTTCAAAAGAACTTTTTAATTCAATTAAAACTTATAAAATTGGATCAGATCTTGCATTAAATGAAATTGTAAAAATTGTTGATGAATTAAATTATAAAAAAAAATCAAACGTTGAAAACTTAAATGAATACTCACTCCGTGGAGGTATTATTGATATTTTTACTCCTGTATATACAAATCCACTAAGGATAGAAATTTTTAATGAAAGAATAGAATCTATAAGGTTTTTTGATGTAAAAACTCAACTATCAATTGAATTTATTGAAAGCTTTTCACTATCAAGAGGAAATTTACTCTTTAATAACAAGGCTTATGTTGATGAATTTATAGCTAATTGGAGAGAATATTTTCAAAATTTTGACGAGAGATATTGCGATTTATTTCAAAAAATAAAACGTGGGGAAACTCCAGAAGGTATTGAAATTTATTTTCCTTTTTTCTTTAAAAATACTATAAGTTTCAACAAATTATTTAAAAATTATGATTTTATTGTAACTGATAATTTTAGTAATTATCTTGATTCATATTATAAATTTATATATGAAAGATATGACGAAGAAAATAATGATATAAATAGGCCACTCATAAGTCCTGAAGATTTGTTTTCTTCAAAAGACGAGATAAAAACTACTTTATTAAATGCAAAAAAAATAAGTGCTAAAAATTTAAAGTATCAATTCAACAAATTTTCTGATTTAGAAAGTTCAATCCAGAATCTTGAACTTGAAGAGAATATTAAAATTAATATTACATCATCTATTGAAACTGAATATCAAAAACTTAAAAAAAAATATTCAAGTACATCAGATTATATAAATGATAAATATGAAATTTCAGTTATTAAAACTGATCCAATTAGAAATTTATTTAATGAAACAAATAATGAATACTATTTTCATAAAGAATATATAGATAAAGGTATCTACAACATAGGTTCTAATAAAGAAGTTAAATTAAATTCATCAACATATTCTCAAAGTATTTTTACTAATGGTGAATATGTAGTTCATGAAGACTATGGTTTAGGTATTTACTCAGGTTTAGAAGTAATTGACATTAACAATACTCACAATGAGTATCTAAAAATTATTTATTTAAATGATGAAAAATTATATGTGCCACTAAGAAATATTGAAAAAATATCTTCTTATCATCAAAAGGTTGAGGATAAAGAATTAATTTTAGATTCTTTGTCATCAGTTAAATGGAAATCTAGAAAAACTAAAGCAAAAAAAAGAGCTTTTGATCATGCTGCTGAGATATTAGATGTTGAATCAAGAAGATTAGAAGCGTATTCATCTGTTTTAAAGATTGATGATGAGTCATTTCAAAAATTTAATGATGATTTTCCATATATAGAAACGCCAGATCAATTAATAGCAATTAATTCAATTAGAAATGATATTAAATTAATCAAACCAATGAATAGAGTTTTATGTGGTGATGTCGGTTTTGGTAAGACCGAAGTTGCAATGAGATCTAGTTATATTTCAGCTTTTTCTAATAAACAAGTGATCATAATTACACCTAGTACTGTTCTTTGTGATCAACACAACAATTCTTTTTTAAAAAGATTTGAAAATTTTCCAATTTCTCTTGCTAAATTGAATAGGCATACAAGTATAAAAGCAAAAGAAAAAATTGTTGATGACTTTAACAATAAAAAAATAGATATATTGATAACGACACACATAGTTTTTAATAACGATATAGATTTCTCTAATGTTGGTCTTTTGATAATTGATGAAGAACATAAATTTGGTATCAAACAAAAGAATTACATTAAAGATAAACAAGAAAATCTACATATTTTGTATTTATCTGCAACTCCAATACCTCGAACAATGAATATGGTTTTTTCTGGATTAAAGGACTTTTCGTTTTTACAAACTGCTCCATCAAATAGAATTAACATCAAGTCGTTTTTAAAAGTTCATACAACGCAACTAATTAAAGAAGCCTTAAATCGTGAAAAGTTAAGAGGCGGCCAATGTTTTATTCTACAAAATGACATTGGAAAAATGGAATCATTAAAGAATGAAATTGAAAGAATTATACCAGAATACAAAGTTGGAATTGCAAATGGTAAATTGAAAAAAAATGAAATAAGACAAGTTATGAATGATTTTATAAATGGTGAATTAGATGGTCTTATTTGTACCACAATTGTCGAAATGGGTTTGGATATCCCTAATGCTAACACTATGATAATAATTAACTCACATAAATTAGGTCTATCTCAGTTGCATCAACTAAGAGGAAGGGTTGGTAGGTCAGTAAAACAAGGCTATTGTTATTTTTTAATCCCAACAAGCGATATACCTAATAGCTCAAAAGCTAGATTAAACTCTATCATTAAATATTCTAAATTAGGTGAAGGATTTTTAATTGCTCAACAAGATTTAGACTTAAGGGGTGGTGGTGAAGTACTGGGAGAAAGACAAAGTGGTCATATAAATGACATAGGGATAACTTTATATTTATCTATGCTAAAAGAAGCATTGAATATAAATAACTCATCTGAGTATAAAGATCATTTATGTGAAGTAAATTTTTATGATTCAGCTTATATTGATGCAAACTATCTTCCCTCTCCAACAGAAAGATTAAAAATTTATAAAAAGATACAAATGACAAGCGACAACAGAAAATTACATGAAATAAAACAAAATTTAATTGATAGATGTGGCAAAATGCCTGTCGAGTCATTGAACTTGCTAAATAACAAAAAAATACAAAATCGAATTTTAAAAACAGGCATAAAAAGTATCAAATCTTATGAGGACAGAACAAACTTTATGCTTTCAACTAAATTAAAAGATTCTATTCTTGATAACTTACTTAATCTCATTTCTAAGGATCCTGAAAGATTCTCTTTAAATAAAGATAATAAATTTATTCATAAATTTATTGAGGTTGATGCAAATAAAAGAAGAAATAATGTTAATCTGTTGCTAGATGAAATACTTTAAGTTTAGCTTAATAATTATTCTTTTAAGTTTTCAACATCTTAAAGCTGAGAATAATGACGAATATAAAATTGAAATAGTAATTTTTAATTTTAATACTATTTTGACTGATGAGACGTTTTATACAAACCTTAATAAACCTGATATTAATGAAACAATTGAATTTTATGATACTGACTTAATAAATAATGTTTCAAGGTATAGCAAGTTTGAAAACGTCTCTAGATATATCTCAAAAATAATTAAACAAGAATACGATATAGCAAAATCTATATATCCTTCTACTTGGTATAGAGAATCTGATAAATTAAACATTTTACAAAATTTTACAAACAATATTTCAGATGATAATAATTTAAAACTTCTTGGACATCATTCATGGATTCAGAATATTCCTGAATATAACAAATCAAAATACTTACGATTTAAAAATGATGATCTTGATTATGGATTTTATTTAAAACTTTATAAAAAAAGATTTTTACATTTAGATCTTAAAACATTTATAAATCAAAAAGGAAATAATGATATAAAAATTTTTATTGACAAGGAACACAGAGTTTTTAATGAAGAAATTTATCTATTTGATCATCCTGAATTTGGAATTCTATTCTCAATATATAAAATCTAGTTACTTATAGTAAGCATTATCATCAATAGAATGATCTGTAAGATCTTTAACTCCTTTGACTTCAGGAATTTGTTCAGTTAGTGTTTTTTCAATACCATCTTTTAGAGTTACATCAACCATGCCACAGCCCTGACAACCACCACCAAATTGAAGTATTGCATTATCATCTTTAAATTCAACCAAGCTTACTTCTCCTCCATGAGACTGTAACATTGGATTAATTTCGTTATAGATAACATAATTTATTCTATCTTCAACAGGACTATTAGGAGATATATTTGGAATTCTTGCGTTTGGTGCTTTTATTGTCAGCTGACCACCGAATGTATCATTATCAAAATTGACAACACAATCCTTTAAAAAAGGAATACTTCTTTTATCAATATTAACGTTTATTGATTCTAGATTGATAATCAAATCATCTGGCATGGCCTCCTCTGGTTTACAATAAGCAAGACAAGTCTCAGCTTTAGGAGTCCCAGGGTCCGATATGAATATTCTAATAGATAAATCTAGCTCATTTTTATCTTGTATTAACTTAGCAAGATATTCTTCAGCTGATTTAGTAATTTTTATTATTTCACTCATTTCTTTATGTGGTTAAATAGAATTATAAGTTCTTTTTTTGGAATAAGAAAAAAATCTGAGCTATCCAAAGATTTACAAAATATATCTTTTGGTAAAGTGATTTTATTATTTTTCACTCTTAACTTAATATTTATAGGCATAGTTTTGATTATTACAAGATTTATAACTTTAAGTATATGAATAAATTTAATTTATTTAAACAAGATCTGTCAGAGCTTTACACTAATAAAGTCCCGATAAATCTTAGCCCATCATTATCATTTAGAAGCAGATGTGAGTTTGGATACTCTAAAAACGCTTACACTATGAACGATTCATCAAAAAAAATCTACTTAAATAAATTTTTATATGCAGATAAGTCAATTCAACAACTGATGCCCAAAATGTTAGAAGTAATAAATGAATCTCAGATTATAAAAAATAAACTTTTTCAAATTAACTTTAGGACAAATTCAAATAAAAAAATTCTTGTAACTCTTGTTTATCACCTAAAAATAGACGAACTACTAATCATAACAATTGAGGAAATCTCAAAACTACTAAATATTGATATTATTATTCGTTCTAAAAACTTTATGCATGCAACTAAAGATATATATCTTAAAGACAAGTTGGAATATTTAAATCTAGAAATATTTCAGACTGATAATTGTTTTTATCAACCAAATAAATTCTTGTTAAATCAAATGATTTCTAAAGTAATTAACTTTATAGAAAATCCAAATGATTTAATAGAGCTATATTGTGGTGTTGGAACTTTCACACTTCCATTATCAAAAATTTTTAAGAATGTATTTGCAACTGAAAATAATAGAAATGCTTTTAAATGTTTATTAAAAGCAATTCAAAGCAACAATGTAGATAATATACATGCTGCAAGATTATCATCAGATGAAGTATATGAATTAGAATCCGGGAGAAAATTTAATAGAATGGGTGCTGTATCTATAGATTCATTTAATTTTAGTCATATTCTCATTGATCCACCAAGGTCTGGACTTACAAATAATGTTATAAATACAATATCTAAATATGATAATATAATTTATATATCATGTAGTCCTCAGTCCTACCTAAGAGATGTAAAGTTATTAGGTTCGCATGAAATTAAAAAAATTGAGCTTTTTGATCAATTTCCAAATACAGAACATCTAGAAATCATTTCGTTGTTACAAAAAAAATAAAATTTATCTAAATTTTTTCATATTCGATCCAGTCAATTAAAAGTCTTTTTTTATCTGGATCATCTGGAAAATTTGAACATGCTCCATTATTACAAATTTCATTTGGTTCAACCCTGCCACCATCAAAATTTCCACCGACTGCAACATTAATTATTAAATAATATTGTCTATTAAATGGATAATTATATTGATTTAATGGATATAAAGACGGGTCAATTGATAGGTGAGGAGTATTTTCATTGTCAATATAAAAATCTATTTTATTTTCTCGAAATATTAAAGTCACAGAATGAAAATAGTTTTGAAATGTATTTTCATTTGAAGAATTAAACTCTCCAACTATATATCTGTTATCAGGCCATTGAGTACCAAAATGTACTGCAGAACTTACTAAATTTGATTGACCAGGTAAACCATCTATGGGATATGATCTGCCCTTCGCTTCCATTAAATCTATTTCGCCACCGCTTGGCCATGGGGTTTCATCAAATGGTAACATCCATATGGCAGGCCATAATCCTGTTCCTTCTGGAACTCTAAAACAAACTGTTACTCTACTATTATAATCAAAAGAAAATTTATCTTTTGTCATTATTTTTGCTGATGTATAGTTTTGTGTAACATTATCAGAACCAGTATTAACTTCATAAATTGGTTGAATTTTTAGTAAGCCATCTTCAATAAAAAGATTATCTAAATCATTTTCAGTATAGTTTTGATATTCATTATTCCCATTACAACCACCACCATTGTTATTACAACCCTCATCGTAAGACCATACAGATAAATTTAGTTGTTCATTATTAAAATTTTCAACATAATCAGATGTACTTGTCTGAGACACACAATTATCTCTTGATTTACCAGATGGAGGTATATAAACATAATCAGTGTTATCAATTATCGGATTATCAAGAAGCGAAGATGAACTACCCCCACCGCAAGAAATTAGAAATAAAAAAGAAATAAATATTAAACTTTTCATTAATAAAGTAATTAGTGAGAGTTATTTCACTTCAAAATTATCTGATAGTGATTTCATTTCCTTTCTTAGCACAAACATAGCAATCAAATTTGGTATTGAAACAAGCGCAACAACAACATAGGCAATATTCCATACAATTGTTGTATCAATTACTGCTGCTAATACAAAACAAAGTACATAGAAATTTCTGTACCAAATTACACCTTTTTCTCCAAATATATAAGCTGTGGATCGATCGCCGTAATAGCACCATGTTATTGAGGTTGAAAATGCAAATAGTAATAGAGCGATTGCAACTAATTTTCCACCGTACTGACCCAAAATTCCTTGTGAGAATGCTTTCGCAGTTAGCTCAGCTGAACTAACTAAAGATTTACCCTGTATATCAACAGATTCTATAATCTTTCCATTATCAACATTCAATATGCCTGTATAAAGATTTGAATTGTTTTGATCTGAAATAGTGACATCCTCAGCTATTGATCTTGAATGAAGAATAGTTATATTCTCATTTATTAAACTTCCATCTTCAACAATTAATTCTCCAGAAAATTCTTTTATTTCTGAATCTAAAGATTGAACATAACTATTTAATTCATTGATTTGTTTAGGATATAAATAGTCACCATCAATATTTTTTTCATCGCTATATGTTCCTTCAAGAATAACCATATCGGTCTTTGAAAAATTTGTATCAAATTTTTGTGTCCAGACACCGCTAGATAAAATAACTAAAGCAGTGACACTACAAACTACAATTGTGTCTATAAACGGCTCAAGAATTGAAACAACACCTTGATCTATAGATTTATTTTTTGAAGAAGCGTGAGCAATAGGTGATGAACCCTGACCTGCTTCGTTAGAATATAGACCTCTTGCAACACCATATTTTAGACTCATTGCAAAGCTAGCACCAAGAAAACCACCTACTGCAGCAGATCCTGTAAAAACTTGAGCAAAAATTGCATTAAACGAAGGAATAATATTTTGATAGTTTTCAGCAAGAATAATCAAAGCGCCACCAAAATAAATCAATCCCATAATTGGAATGATTTTACTTGCTACAGATGCAATTCTTTTTATACCACCAATAATTATTATCCATAGCAAAGCACCCAAAAATAGACCTGTAAATAATTTAGGTACTGAAAATTCAGTATTCATTACTAATGCAATATTATTAATTTGTGGCATATTTCCAGAACCAATAGCTGTAATCATCATTAAAAATGCAAATAAAATTGCCACCCATTTCATGTTTAAGCCCTGTTCAATGTAATACATTGGACCACCTGATATTGAACCATCAGATAGCTTAGTTCTATATTTATGACCTAAAGTTACCTCTACATATTTTGTAGTCATTCCAAATATTGCTGTTATCCACATCCAGAAAATAGCAGCTGGGCCACCAGTCCATATAGCCAATGCTACTCCACCTATATTGCCAGTACCAACAGCACCCGACATAGCTGTTGTAAGTGCTTGAAATCCAGTTGTTTCACCATCTTGATCAGTAGATTTAGTCTTACCAGAAACAATTTTAAATGCACTGTTAAAGTACTTGAATTGTGGAAAGCCTAAATAAATTGTAAAAAATATGCCTGTTCCGATTAATAATGCTGGAAACCACCAAGAGCCACTTAAATTGCTATCCAATAAAATTAAAAAATTATTAAATTGTTCCATATTTTTATTCCGTATATTTATCGATTAAGTCAGTATAGCCACCTATGAGGTTATCATCTATAAAAATTTGAGGTACTGTTCTTGCATTAGGATTTCTTTCTAACATTTCTTTAAACACTTCTGGATCATCAGCATTATAAACATCATAATTGATTCCTTTAGAATCAAAGAAGTTTTTAGCCATATCGCAATAAGAACAATTAGATCTCGAGTAAATTTCAACTTTTTTTGTCATAAATTAATTATAATGAAAAAATGTCATTATTTAACCTAAAAAATAAATCAATACTCATTACTGGATCATCCAAGGGCATAGGTAAAGCTATAGCTTATCAATGTGCTGAACACGGGGCTAAAGTAATTATATCTAGTAGAAAATTAGATATATGCGAGCAAACTGCTGAAGAAATTAATACAAAGTTAGGTACTGAGATTGCATATGCTATTCCTGCAAATATTAGTGACGATAATCAAATAGAAAGTTTAGTTAATGAAACAAGAAAAAAAATTGGGAAAATAGATGTGCTGATATGTAATGCTGCAACTAATCCATTTATGGGATCAATGTTAGATATGCCAATAGAAAAATTTGATAAAGTCATGCACAACAATATCAGATCTAATCAAATTTTATGTAATCTTGTTTTACCAGAAATGATTTCAAAGGAAGATGGTTCAATTATTATTATTTCAAGTATTGCTGCCATTAAGGGGAGTCCTATATTGGGAGCCTATAATATAAGTAAAGCAGCTGACGTAATGATTGTTAAAAATATCGCTGCAGAATTTGGTCATAAAAATATAAGAGCGAATTCCATTGCACCTGGTTTAATTAAAACAGATTTTGCTAAGGCTTTATGGGAGAATCCTGATATTTTAAAAACAGTTCTTTCGTCTACTCCAATGCAAAGGATTGGTGTACCAGATGAGATAGCTGGTGTTGCTGTAATGCTTGCTTCTAAAGCTGGTAATTATATTAATGGCCAAACAATAGTTGTTGATGGCGGAACAACTATAACTTAATTGAATTTTTTAATTCACTAAAATAATAGTTAAAAACATGATTTTCGTTAATTTGAGGTACATTAAAATAATCAAATCTTAAATTATGTAAATCATTAATAATATTAGATACTTTTAATGTACTAAAATCGCTTTTATTAAAATCTTTATATAATCCTGAAAGTTCCTCATTTAAGATTTTTGATCTTAGTAGTATCTTTAAAAATTCAATTAAATAATTAATTTTAGTAATCAAATCTATTTCATGTGACGATAGATATTGAAGTATCTGCTTTGAATGGGCTTCATTAGATAAAAATTTTTTCATTAACTTAACAAAATCTTTAAAGACCATGTGTTGATCATTTTCAATATCATTTAAGATATTTATAGGGCTAATATAACTAGGAAAATCTTTTATATTAAAATCAGAAATGCCCCTCGAAACTAACCAACTGTTAATATCATCATCCTTCAAAGATGGCATATTAAAGGTCTGGCATCTGCTATATATGGTTTGAAGTAATGAATTTGATCTATTTGTGATAAGAATAATATAACTATTTACAGCTGGTTCCTCTAGAGACTTTAATAATGCGTTCTGAGATATTTCATTCATTGTATGTGCATTGTTAATTAAAACAACTTTATTGCTGCTTATAGATGGAGTCATTGAAAGAAAGTCTATAACATTACGATTTCCCAGTTCTTCATCCCATTCTTTATCTCTAAATGATATATGTCTTGTTAGAATTTTATCTTTATTTAAAAATAGGAAATCTGGATGAGTATTTAAGTTAAAAAGATTAATTGACTTTGAGTCATTATTATTAACTAATAAAGTTCGAGCAATTTCGTTACCAAGAATACATTTGCCAAGTCCTTCAGGACCATTGAGAATAGTCCCATGAGGTAAGTTATTGAAATTTATTTTTTTATAAACTTTATCTAACCATGGAAGTTCATTTAAATTCATTTTATATTCAGATTAAAAAGAATTTCGTCATGTATAGAATCTATATCATTGTTTGCATTGATAACAATAAATCTATCATCATTATTTGAAGCAATTTCTAAATACCCTTTCCTTACTTTATCAAAAAATTCAAAACCTGATGATTCAATTCGGTCCATAGTGTCATTATGTTTTCTGCTAAATCCCTCTTCAACAGGAATATCTAGTAAAAATGTGAAGTTTGGGATCGGACATTTTATAAAAGATATTAATGAGCTTATAAATTCTCTTGATAATTCACGTCCATAACCTTGATAAGCCATCGAAGCATCAAAAAATCTATCTAACAATAAATAATCAGATTGATTATCTAAAATTATTTTATTTACAAGTTCTGATCTTGCCGAAAACATTAAAAGAAGCTCTGTTTCATTTGATAATTTATTATTATTGTCTAACAAAATATCTCTGATTTTTTCGCCTGCTAAGGTTGAACCAGGCTCTCTTAAAACTTCAACATCAAGATTTTTTGATTCAAGAAAATCTTTTAATAATCTAATTTGTGTAGACTTTCCTACACCTTCTATACCCTCAAATGAGATGATTTTCATTTTTTATTTAACTCATTAACTTTCTTTTTATGTTCATCATATGTTCTTGAGAAATAGTGAGATGTGGGCGAATTTGCTACAAAAAATAAAAATTCACCCGGTAAAGAATTAACTGCAGCATCTATTGATGATGGAGATGAAATTGATATTGGTGTTGGTGGGAGACCTTTAATCATATATGTATTAAATTTATTATTTGAATCTAGAATATCAGATTTTTTAATATCTCCATCAAAATTAGGCAATAAACCATAAATAATTGTTGGATCAGCCTGTAATTTCATCCCTAAATCTAATCTTTTTAGAAATACTGATGCGATTAATGTTTTTTCATCATTATTACCAGCCTCTTTTTCGATAATTGAAGCTAGTATCAAGATCTCATTTTTTGTTAAATTGTTTTTTGAATAACCATCAATAAATAAATTATCTAGATATTTATCTAACTTATTTCGACTTTGGATTAGGATTTCTGATGATTTCATATTTTTTTTGTAAAAATATGTATCTGGAAATAATGTGCCTTCATAAAATCCATATTTTAAATCTAGACATTCCAAATATGAACAATCATTGATCAATAAAGACTGGTCAATTAGCTCCTCTAATTGAAATATGTTCATCCCTTCAATAAGGCTAATCTGATGTGTAATAGTATTACCATTTTGCATAGATGAAATGATATTTTTAATTGATTTATCTTTTATAGAATATTCACCAGTTTTGATTGAAGAAATATTATTTGCTTTGATAAAAATATTTATATAAATTTTATTCATAAAGTTATAATCAGAGAATTTAGATAAAACTTTATTAATTGACTCGCCCTTTTTAACATCTAAAACATATATATTGTTATTAGGTATATGGTTTAAATATGCGATGTAGGGTGCGTAAAAAGATATAAATAATAGAAAAGTTATAAGAATAGTTCTTGTAAAAATAATCATAAGAAAATGAGATAACAGATGTTATCTTAAACGTTAAAACTTATTTGTAGAACTAATTAATTTAAGAATTAGAATTTATATATTCAACAGCTTCGTTGACAGTAGAAATTTTTTCCGCATCTTCATCAGCTATTTCTAAATCAAATTCTTCTTCAAGAGCCATAACAAGCTCAACTGTATCGAGTGAATCAGCACCTAGATCATCTACAAATGACGAATCACTTTTAATTTCATCAACAGATTTTCCGAGTTGATCACTAACGATTTTTTTTACTGTATCTTCAACACTCATAATATCTCCATTACCCTATATTGAAATTTGACACATTTTACATGTATTAGTTCAAAGATGCACATAAAAATTAGTACATTAATAATCCACCATCAATTGAAATAGTTTGACCAGTTATATAAGAAGCTTCATCTGACATTAAAAACATGACCAATTTGGAAATATCTTCAGGTAATCCAAATTTATTAAGTGGTATTTGTTTTAGAATTTCATTTCTTTCATTATCTCCAATATAAGAAGTCATATCGGTATCAATAAAACCCGGTGCAACGCAATTAACTGTAATATTTCTTGAGCCAACTTCTTTTGCTAGAGATTTTGTAAAACCATTTAAAGCAGCCTTTGAAGAGGAATAATTTACTTGTCCAGGATTTCCCATTAAACCTGATATCGAAGATATATTTATTATCCTACCAAATTTATTCTTAATCATATTTTTTAAAAAAATTTTTGTAAGATTGAATGTTCCTGTTAAATTCGTATTAATTACATTATCCCAATCATCATAACTCATCCTTAAAAATAATTGATCAGCGGTAATACCCGCATTGTTAATTAAAATGTCAGGAAGGAGATTTTTTGATTTAAGTTCATGAAAACAATCTTCTACATCATTTCTTGAGGTTACATCAAGCTTTATTGGAAATAAATTTTCTAAATCGTTATCAAACTTAAAGTTATTTCTTGAAGTGCCAACTACATTGAAATTGCTTTTAGCAAAATGCTCCGCCATTGTCTTTCCAATACCCCTCGATGCTCCAGATATAAATATGTTTTTCTTTGTCATAAAGCTGATTTTATATCATTGAAAAAGTTTTCGGATGATGAAGTATAAATATTTTTAATGCCATTAGATTTTGCTAGACCTGTCAAAACTTTGCCAGGACCACACTCAATAACAATCCCATTTAATGAATTTATATAATTCATTGATTGTGACCATAAAACTGGATTAATTAAATGCGATACTAAATTTTGTCTAAGATTAGATATGTTTTTAGTCTCTGATGCTGTAGTGTTATGAATGATATTGCATTCTGGGAAATTAATTTCAACTTTATTTAGTAAATTTTCAAATTCATTGCTAGCTTTTTCCATTAATTTACAATGAGAGGCTACGGCAACATTAAGTTTGATACATTTCTTGTAACCATTATTTTTTAAATCACTAACAACTGTTTCAACTGCTTTGTTCTCACCTGCGATAACAATTTGTTTGGGTGAGTTAATATTAGCTGTACTTACAATCATATTTTTATCATCTCTAACCTTCATACAAAATTCGTTAATGATATCAATATCTGTATTTAGAATTGCATACATCGAGCCTTTAAGAGACTTTTCCATAAGCAATCCTCTTTGATAAACCAGTTTCAATGCATCACCTAGAGTTATAGAATTTGATGCTACTAAAGCAGAGTATTCACCTAATGAGTGTCCACACATCAAATCTGCTTTGAAATTAATTGAATTCTGTAAATGTTTAAAATAAATGAAAGATGTTAATAAAATAGCGGGTTGAGTAATTGAAGTCTTATTTAAATCTTCTTCATTTCCATTTTTAATTAAATCAATAATATCAAAACTAAGAGCTTCTAAAGCTAAGACTCGAAAAGATTCAACTAGTTCAGTTGGCAAATCATCTAACATCCCAATATATTGAGATCCTTGACCGGGAAATAAGATGCTTATATGCCTAGGCATACTTCTATGTTACGTCTTCTATGTCCTCTTTGATAGGCTTACGAAGATCTTTAATTAATCTACCTTTATAGAAACCATCTTTTGTCATTTGATGGCGTAGATGTTTTTCACCTGAAACAGGGTCAACTGATAGAGTTCTACCCTTTAATGCGTCATGAGAACGTCTCTGCCCTCTCCTTGATCTGGTAACTTTACTTTTTTGTACTGCCATACTCTACTCTTAAAAAAGGCTATCCTAACAAAAATTTCCAAATATTGAAATAAAAACTATTTTAGAGCTTTGATTAGCTTTTTAAATTCATCTGGATAGGTTGCAGTAGCCTTTATTATTTTTGAATTTTGATCTTTAAATGTAATTGATTTTGAATGTAATGCCATAGTTTTTTTAAAGTTTACGTTAATTGAACTATCAAATATTTCATCGCCATATTTTTTATCAAATAGTATTGGATGATTGATTTGAGATGCATGTATTCGGATTTGATGAGTTCTACCTGTATAAAGATCGACACTGACTATAGTAGTATTTTTAAGTTGTCTTACAAGTTTAAATATTGATTTAGATTTCTTAAGTTTCAATGAATTATTCTTATAAATTTCATTTTCAATAATTCTTTTTTCTTTAAATCTTCCTTTTATAATAGCGATGTAAATTTTCTTTATTTCATTTGTTTTTAATAAATTCGAAAAGTATTTAACTGATTTTTTATTTTTTGCCAAAACTAAACATCCAGATGTGTGCTTATCTAATCTGTGACAAAGTTCAATATGATTTCCAAACTTCAATCTAAAAATATCAATAAGTCCAATTCCATTTTTAGAACCAGAATGAACAGCAATATCATTATTTTTATTAGTAACAATATAATTAATATCTTCATAAATAATTTTTGTTGTGTGTTTTTCTATTAGATCTAAACTAATTTTTTTATTTTGAGCTATCGGTCCATCCAAATACGGTGGAATTCTTACCAAATCATCTATTTTTAACTTATAGCTTGGTTTAATGCGTTTAGAATTAACTCTAACTTCACCTTTTCTTATAATGTTATAAATCTTACTTTTTGGTACATTTTTATAAAGTGATAGTAGATAATTATCTATTCTTCTGTCTGAGTTATCTTGATTAATAATTAATTTTTTGACAGTCATGGGTTAAATCTATAGGATAAGAGCTTAAATAACTAGATTATTCTAGTAAAAATAAAGAAAGATAAATACAACAGTTAAAATTTAAAGCTCTATTAAGAGCTTATCATGTAAGCAAAAATATATAAGACTTACTGATAGATGCTTCAAAAAGCATACTGCTGAATTATCTTCCTAATTTTAGGGAGAAAAAATGAAAAGAATACTTATTAATTCATCTTACGGGAATGAATTGCGTGTTGCTCTAGTAGATGGTGCAAAACTTTACGATTTTGATACCGAATCACCTGATAAAACCCTTCTTAAGGGAAGTATATTTAAAGCAACTGTTTCTAGAGTTGAATCGAGTCTTGATGCTGCATTTGTAAATTTTGGTTCTGAGCGTCACGGATTCCTTCCGCTTAAAGACTTATCAAATAAATTTTACAAAAAAGATAAAAAAGGTAAATTTATTTGCACACTTGAAGAAGGAATGGAAATTATTGTTCAAGTTACAAAAGAAGAAAGAGGAACAAAGGGTGCAGCTTTAACTACACAAATTGGGTTAGCTGGTAGATTTTTAGTCTTAATCCCTAATTCATCTAGATCAGGAGGTATCTCAAGAAGAATAAGTGGGGATGAAAGAGACCAAATTAAAAATATATTAGATAAATTAAATATTCCTGAAAATATGAGTGCAATAGTAAGGACTAATGGTTTAGGAAGAAGTGCTGAAGAGCTGAGTCTTGATCTTAGTTACTTACTTGCCTTATGGGATGAAATTAATAATACAACTCCTAATGCAACCTCACCTTCTCTAATTTTTAGAGACGATAAATTAATTGTTAGAGTTGTAAGAGATTACTTTAAAGATGATATAGAAGAAATTCTTATTGATGATAAAGATACTTTCAATGAAGCAAAGGAATTTATTGAAGCTGTCATTCCTGATCATGCTGAAAAAGTAAAATTTTATGATGAAGAAATACCTTTATTCAATAGATATCAAATTGAATCTCAAATTGAACTAGCGTTCCAAAGAGAAATTTCTTTGAATTCTGGAGGATCGATTGTTATTGATCCAACAGAAGCAATGACCACAATTGATGTTAATTCAGCCAGATCTACAAAAGGCAAAGATATAGAAGAAACTGCATTCAATACTAATCTTGAGGCTGCAAATGAAATTGCTAGACAGCTTAGATTAAGAGATGTTGGTGGATTGGTTGTAATTGATTTTATTGATATGACTAATGAAGATAATCAGAACAAAGTTGAATCAGCATTCAAAAAAGCAATATATGCAGATAGAGCAAGAGTACAAGTATCAAATATATCAAGGTTTGGATTGCTAGAAATATCGAGACAAAGACTTAGACCATCGCTTAATGAATCTTATGATATTGAACATGTCTTGGTTAGAGGCCCAAGATCATTAGGTCAATCAATACTAAGAATTATTGGCGAAGATGCTGCAAAAGAAAATACTGGTGAAATCCTCGTTTATGTTCCTGCAGATGTCGCTAGTTATCTCTTAAATGAAAAAAGATATGACATTATCAATATTGAACAGTCAAACAAAATAAAAGTTCTAATAATTGCTGATCCATATAAATCTAGACCATATTATAAGGTAATTAGAATTAAAGCCTCAGATGTTAAAAAAAATGATTCATACAATTTAACTCCAGATAGTCCTGAACCAAAAATTGATTGGAGAGATAACAATATCGAATCGAAAGCTATGAAACCTTTAGTTGATGGTGTCAAACCACCAAAAATGCCTAAGAAAAGAAAAGATGGAATTGTTAAATGGTTAAAAACCATTACAGGTATCGAAGTTGAAGAGTCAAAATCTAAGAAAAATCCAAATAAAAAATTTAAAAGAAAAGGCTTTAAAAACAAATCATCGTCTAATAAAAAATTTAATAAGAAAGTAAAAAAACCAGCTAATAAAAATAAGCATAAAAAAAATAAACCTTTAAATAAAAATCTTAATAAAAAAACAGTAGAAAAAAAAGTAGATACTAAGCTTGATAAAGGTAACAATAATAAAGTCGATATAAATAAAAAAGATGTAAAGAGTATAAAAAAATCTCCAATTAAAGAAATTATTAAAGAAAAAAAAGTAAAAAAAGATATTCCTCAGAGAGCTAAGAATGATCCTCGACAAAAAGATTGATCAGCTTACCAGATAAACTTGTTGGTGGAGGCACGTAAGGTAAATTTTCAACTGTATACCAATCAGCCTCAACAATTTCGTTCTCATCTATAACAATTTCACCTGAATCATATTCGCATTTAAATCCAAGCATTAATTGTGATGGAAATGGCCATGGCTGACTTCCAACATATTCTACATTTCTTATTTTAATGCCAACCTCCTCCATAACCTCTCTTTCAACAGTTTCTTCTGCCGATTCTGATACTTCCACAAACCCTGCTAATACACTAAAGAGCCCTTCTGGAAATAAATTATTTCTTGCTAATAATATCTGATTACCTCTCGTAATCATTACTAATACACATGGTGATATTTGAGGATAGATCATTGATGATGTCGAAGGACAACAAAATGCTTGTTCTTTATCATTAAATTGATTTAATTCTCCTGAATATCCGGAATATTTATTACTTTTTATCCAATGTAGAAGTTGATTTGCCCTGCCCATTAAAACAATATCTTCTGGCTCTGACATTGCTAACAAATGTCTTATATCAATTTCAACAAGAGATTTATAACCAATATTTATATCATTTTGATAATTTGAAATATCTACTGCAAATATATCATTACCATTATTAGCGATTCCAACATATAAATGATCTTTAACATTAATATCTAAAAAATTTTCATCTAATAAAAATGTCTTTAAGTTTGGTTCATATATAATTTTATTATTTTTAAAAATAATTAAAATATTGTTATTTTTAGCCTTAATGTCAAAAAATCTTTTAAAATGCATGTTAAATTTAATTGTAAATAAAAATGTTAAGTGAAATTCAAAAACTTTTTCTTGGTGATGCTCCTGGTTGGTATAAGTCTACCATATTAGGGTTTCTCTTATTTAATCCAATCTTATTACTTATATTAAATTTAACATCGCCCGAAAATGCAGGATTTATTCTAGGATGGATTCTACTACTCCAATTTATTTTTACTTTGGCAATGGCTTTAAAATGTTACCCTCTTCAGCCTGGTGGTCTATTGGCAATCGAAGCTTTAATCTTGGGATTAACATCAACTGATACCGTTTATTACGAAATACAACAAAACCTAAAAGTAATTTTGTTATTGGTATTCATGGTTGCTGGTATATATTTCATGAAAAATTTAATGTTAACAATATTTACTAAACTTTTATTAGGAATCAGGTCAAAAACATTATTATCTTTTTTGTTTTGCATATCAGCAGCAATATTATCGGCGTTCTTAGATGCTCTTACTGTAACTGCAGTTCTTATTGGAGTCATGGTAGGTTTTTACAGAATTTATCACGCTGTGATATCTGGTTACAACTTTGCGGATGAGAATCTTAATTATAAAGATAACTCAAATATAAATAGTCTTAATGCTGGTGAGCTTGAAGAGTTTAAAGGTTTCTTAAGAGATCTTGTTATGCATGGAGCAGTAGGAACAGCTCTTGGAGGTGTTTGCACAACTGTAGGTGAGCCTCAAAATTTACTTATTGCTGGAAAAGCTGGTTGGGATTTCATGGAATTTTTTATACAAATGGCTCCAATTACAATGCCTATTTTATTTACTGGATTATTAACATGCATTATCGTGGAGAAGTTTTCAATTGCAGGATTTGGAAACCAGTTACCATTAAACGTTAGAGAGGTCTTTAACGATTACTCCAAATATAGAAATGAAAATATAACTCTAAAGGATAAGACTGAATTACTAATTGAATCAGTGGTATTAATTTTCTTAGTTTTTGCTCTTGCTTTTAGTATTGCAGCTGTAGGTTTGATTGGACTTAGTGTAATGGTATTACTTACTGCTTTTAAGGGAATAACTCATGAACATAAATTAGGCGATGCATTTCATGAAGCTCTTCCTTTTACTGCTCTTTTAGCAGTTTTCTTTGCAATCGTAAGTGTTATATATGATCAAAAACTTTTTGAACCAGTGATTTTATATGTATTAGCACAGCCTGAAGCAGTTCAGCCATCTTTATTTTATGTCGCAAATGGCTTTTTATCTGCAGTTAGTGATAATGTATTTGTTGCAACAATTTACATCGGTCAAATTGCAGAAAAAATACCTGTTGGCACAGAACAGTTTAATAATCTAGCCATTGCAATTAATGTTGGAACAAATATACCCAGTATTGCAACACCTAATGGTCAAGCAGCCTTTTTGTTTCTATTAACTTCTGCTCTAGCACCTTTAATTAATTTATCATATCTAAGAATGGTGTATATGGCTCTTCCATATACTATTATTCTTTCAATTGTCGGCTATATATCTATTGCTAATATTCTTTAATGACCAAAAAATCATCTCATAAATTTTGCATTGCTCCAATGATGCAATATACAGATATGCATGATAGATACTTATTGAGATTAATTTCAAAAAAAGTTTTTCTATACACTGAAATGATTGCGACAGGATCTTTGGTTTATGGAAAATGCTTTGATCAACTTGAATTTAACAATGAAGAACATCCTGTTGGAGTTCAATTAGGCGGCTCTAATCTAGATGATCTAGTTGAATGTTCAAAAAAATGTGAACAATATGGTTACGATGAAATAAACTTAAATGTAGGTTGTCCGTCAGATAGAGTACAAAAGGGAAAATTTGGGGCTTGTTTAATGTTAGAACCCAAACTTGTAACTGAATGTCTGTTAAATATGCGAAACGTTGTTGATATACCTGTATCAATTAAATGTAGGCTGGGTGTTAATAATCATGAATCATATGAGTTTTTGCATAATTTTGTTTCTATTGTTAGTCAATCTGGGGTTACAACATTTATTATTCATGCCAGAAATGGAATACTAAAAGGACTAAGTCCTAGACAGAATAGAAATATACCTCCACTAAAATATAACTACGTTTATAAACTTAAAAAAGACTTTCCTCATCTAGAGATAGTAATTAATGGCGGAATTAAAAATCTTGATCAATCTGAAACTCATCTGAAATCTGTTGATGGTGTAATGATAGGTAGAGCTGCATATGAAAATCCATTTATGTTAAAAGATGTAGATTCAAGATTTTTCAATCAAGAATATTGCATAGAATCAAAAAAACAAGTTCTTAATAAATATTTTGAATATGTTGATAGACAATTAAAAAATGGTCATGATCTAGCTAGAATGATGAAACATCTATTTGGTCTTTCTAGAGGCGATAAACATGCAAAAACCTTCAGAATAAAAATTCTAGAAGTGATAAAGGACAGGCAACTTCAAAAACATAAAAAAGATCTAGAAGAATTATTAATCTATTAAGAAGTCATCCATATCATCAACAAAGTCATCTTGTACATCTATGCCGTCTTTAACTTCATACTGAATTGATTGGATATATGCATCTTTAACAAATGCATATTTATCTCCTGAAAGAAGTGATTCAACATCTAATAGCCTTTCTCTTGTCTCAATAGCATCAATTGATTTCAGAGTAATATTTACATCAGTTTCAGTCATATGAAATGTAACTGATAAAAATGATGATACTGGCTTACTGAAAGTATCTCTTAGAGTCGAAGGACCTAAACCTGGAAGCATGATATATGGACCCTCTCCTACTCCCCATACTGCCAAAGTTTGTCCAAAGTCCTCTTCATGCCTTTCTAGACCCATTTTAGATGCCACATCAATAAATCCACCCAAACCGACAGTTGAGTTAATAAGGAATCTAGTTAAATCATTTGCAGATTTTTTCGGTTTACCTTGTAATAGTTGATTCACGCACGTATCTACCTCTTCTAAATTATTAAAAAAATTTGTTATTCCATTTTTAATTCTAGGTGGAAATTTAGAATAGAATTTAGCAGTTGGTTTTAAGATTTTTTCATCTAAATTTTCATTTAATTCAAATGTTTTTCGATTTATATTTTCAAAAGGATCATTAACTTCATTTGAATAAATTGCAACTGAGAATATAAAAGTAATGATAATAAAAATTTTATTCATATTTTATTTATGGTTGATAAAATATTTTCTGATACAGCAATAATATCATCCGAAACATGATTAGTATCAAAGTTATATATTTTGGAATTAAAATTTACAGAGCCTAGATGATGAATTTTTTCTAAGTTAAAAATATTTTTATTTTCAGATTGAGTATTAGTTATAATATTATTTTCAATGTAACCAAGAACATTGATATTAAATTTTTTAACCATCGTGAGAGTTTTTAAAGAATCTGAAATTGATAATTTATTATTAGAGGCTACTAAAATAAAATTATCTATATTTATATCTTTCAAAACAGTTAAATAAGCATCTCCGGTGCCAGGAGGCATATCAATTAACAAAAAATCTAAATGACTCCAATGAGTAGAAAAAAATAGTTGTTTAATGATGGAACTTAAAATGGGTCCACGCCACATACCTGCCTTTTCCTCTTCCAATAAAAACCCGACTGAAGAAAATTGAATATTTTTCTTTATGATTGGTTTAAGTAATTTTCTTTCGTTAGATTTAATAAATGATGGTTTTTCTATAATATCAAACAACAGGTGTTGATTTGGTCCATAGATATCAGCATCTAAAATACCTACAGAGTACTCTTTTGATAGATGCAATGCTACAGAAGCTGAAATTGATGACTTACCTACTCCGCCTTTTGCAGAACCAATTGCAATTATATTTTTTATAGACATAGAAAAGTTATTTTCACATATAATACATTTAATAAATGGACAATCCTAAAAAAAATAGAAGAAAAATTCTTGTAACTCAAGCATTACCTTATGCAAATGCTCCCTTACATTTAGGACATATTTTAGAAGCTGTTCAAACTGATATTTGGACTAGATTTCAAAATATAAATAATAATGAGTGTTACTTTTTTTGTGCTGATGATACTCATGGCACACCGGTAATGTTAAAAGCCAATGAGCTAGGAATCTCGCCTGAAGAACTAATCAAAGATGTTTATGAGGATCATAAGTCTACATATGAACTTTACAATATTAAATTTGCAAATTTCCACAGTACGCATAGTGATGAAAACAAAAAATTTTCAGAACTTATTTATAGTAAAGCTAAGTCAAATAACCTTATAACAAAATCAACAATCGAACAGTACTATGATGAAAAAGAAAAAATGTTTCTTTCTGACAGATTTATTAAAGGGACTTGTCCAAAGTGTGGTGCAGATGATCAAAACGGTGATAGCTGCAATGAATGTGGCGCATCATATGAAATACAGGACTTAAAAAATCCAATATCCATTCTTTCAAACACCCAACCAATAAAAAAAGATAGCGAGCATATATTTTTTGATTTGCCACAAAAAATACAAATGCTAAAAGATTTCTTAAAAAATGTTCAATTACAAGAGTCTGTAAAAAATAAACTAAATGAATGGTTAGGTGATGATTTAAAAAAGTGGGATATATCAAGAGATGCACCCTATTTCGGATTTGAAATCCCTGATGAAAAAAATAAGTTTTTCTATGTTTGGGTAGATGCGCCAATAGGATATATTGCATCTATTTCTAATTGGGCAAGTAAAAATAATTTAGATATGAATGATCTTTGGTCAGACAAATCAGATTATGAAATACATCACTTTATAGGAAAGGATATTGCATATTTCCATGGACTATTTTGGCCTGCGCTATTAGATTCGGCAGGGTTTAGGTTGCCAGATTGTATTAATGTTCATGGATTTCTTACAATTAATGGTGAGAAAATGTCAAAATCTAAGGGTACCGGCATTTTAGCTAAAGATTTTGTAAATATTACAAATCCTGAAACATTGCGGTATTATTTTGCAGCAAAATTAAATAATAAAGTAGAAGATATAGATTTAAATTTTGATGACTATGTTCAAAGGATTAATTCTGATTTAGTAGGAAAATATTTAAATATTGCTTCTAGATCAGCATCTTTTCTGAAAAAAAATAAAAATGTTGTTTCAGAGGATATTAATCATGAAGTTCTTAGAAACTTAACTGAAAAGAAAAATGTAATCATTGATTTGTATGACTCAAAACAATATTCAAAACTTGTGAGAATTGTTATGGATTTAGCGGATGATATTAATAAATATATAAACGAGGAAACACCTTGGAAAAAAGATAATGAAGAAGCGGTGATAATAGCATCTACGGCTATTAATGCTTTTAAAATTCTAAGTATTTATCTGCATCCAATAATACCAAACATAACTAAAGATGCATTCAAATTTTTAAATATGGATTTAGCTTCAATAGATGATGTCGATAAAAAATTAATCAACAAAATAAATAACTATCAACCATTGCTAAATAGGCTTGATAAAATAATAATTCCAGAGGAAGAAGATATGGATAATGTAAATCTAATAAATATTGATCAGTTCTCAGCTGTAGACTTAAGAGTGGCAAAAATTATTGACGCAAAGGATGTGGAAGGCGCTGACAAATTATTACAGTTAAATCTTAACGTGGGAGATCTTGGAACTAGGAATGTATTTGCAGGAATTAAAAGTGCATATAAGCCTGACGAATTAATTGATAGATTAGTTGTGTTAGTAAATAATTTAGAGCCAAGAAAAATGAAATTTGGTCTTTCAGAAGGTATGGTCTTGGCTTCAAGTAATGAGGATGGCATTTATTTGGTTTCACCAGATCACGGAGCCGAACCAGGAATGAAAGTAAGATAATGGTTAAGACGGATATAATAATTATTGGGGCTGGTCCAGTTGGACTTTTTACGGTCTTTGAGGCAGGTTTGCTTGGATTAAATTGTACTCTTATAGATAATCTTGATAAGCCTGGTGGACAATGTTCTGAGCTATATCCAGAAAAACCTATATATGACATACCAGGGGTACCTTTTCAGACTGGTCAAGAACACGTAGATGCATTACTAGAACAAATCAAACCATTTGATTATGAATTACATCTTTCAGAAAGGGTGGATGCTATTGAAGAAATTAATCATGAAAATGAAACATTTTGGAGAGTAAAAACAACGGAGAATAAAGAGTTTATATCTAAGAATATTTTTATTGCTGCTGGTGCAGGATCATTTGAACCTAGAAGACCTCCAAATATTGAAAATCCAGATAAATTTATTAATAAAGGTGTTGAATATGCAGTTAGATCAATAGATAAATATAAAAATAAAGATGTATTTATATTTGGTGGTGGAGATTCTGCTCTTGATTGGACTGTTGAATTATCTAAAACAGCCAAATCAATATCACTAGTACACAGAAGAGACGCCTTTAGAGGCGCACAACATACTGAAGAATTAATGAGAAATCTTGTAAAAGAAGATAAAGTGCAGCTATTAACACCTTACCTTATAGATTCAATTATTGGAAAAGATTTTGTTGAATCAATTACTCTCAAAAATTTTGAGACTAATGAAATAGAACCATATGATGCTGATGAACTTATCTTTTTATTTGGATTAAATAAAAAATTGGGGCCAATACTCGACTGGAATTTAGATCTAAATGGAAAAAAAATAACTGTAAATACTGAAAATTATCAAACTTCAAAAGAAGGCATATTTGCAGTCGGTGACATTAATGATTATCCAGGTAAATTAGATTTAATTCTATCTGGATTTCATGAAACAACACTTGCAGTTCAAGAAGCATATAAAAGAATATTTCCAGGTAAAAGGGTTCCATTTGGTTACACAACCTCAAATTCAAAACTTCAAGAAAAACTAGGTGTTAAAAAGTAGATTTAGAAAATATCTTCCAGTGGTTGTTGATATTGAAACTGGAGGGTTTGATCCAAGTTTAAATGCAATATTGGAAATTGCAATTACATTGATTGAAGAAAAAGGTAAAATCTTTTTACCTGGTGAAACACACAGATATCATATAAAGCCTTTTAAGGGGTCCATTGTAGAAAAAGAATCACTTGAATTTACAAAAATTAAATTAGATCATCCTTTAAGAAATGCTGTAGATGAATCACTAGCTCTTAAGGAGCTGTTTAAAATAATAAATATAACTAAAAATAAATATGAATGCTCACGTGCTATTTTAGTTGGTCATAATGCACATTTTGATAAATCGTTCCTTGATGCAGCGGCTTTAAGAAATGATATTAAAAAGACTCCATTTCATAAATTTTCGGTCATTGATACTGTATCTCTTGGAGTTCTTGCTACAGGTCAAACTGTACTTGCTAGAATATGTGAAAAATTATCTATTGATTATGATAATGACGAAGCTCACTCAGCAGCATACGATACAAAAGTAACTGCAGAAGTTTTTTGTAAAATTATTAACGAATACAAATTCTAGGATTCAACAGAACTAATAAGTGTTTTTAATTCACCGTTTTCATGCATTTGAGAAATGATATCAGCTCCACCTATAAGCTCTCCCTTAATAAATACTTGAGGAAAAGTAGGCCAATCTGAAACCCTTGGTAAGGCTACTCTAACTTCGTTATTTGCAAGAACATCTACATAACTGAATTGAGACTCACACTCAATTAAAATTTGGACAGTTTTTGCAGAAAAACCACATTGAGGTTCATAAGGAGTACCTTTCATATATATTAATATTGGATTTTCTTTAATTTGTTCTTTAAGTTTTTGTTCAATGTCCATTTTAATTCCTAATAATATCTAAATACTTTGAAATTGTTTCTTCAAAACCATAATGAAGCGAATCTATTATAATAGCATGACCGATAGATACCTCATTAATATTACCCATTTCAACTAAATAATGTAAGTTATATAAATTTAAATCGTGACCTGCATTCACTAATAAATCTAATTCTAAGGCGCAATCTAAAATTTCTTTAGTATCAGTCACAACAGATAATTCATTTTCTTCAATACCTTTAGAAAATTTACCAGTATGTATCTCAATTATGTTTGCTCCCATTACCGAAGCATATTCAACTCCATCTTTATTATCGATGAATAAACTTATATTTGAATTTGATGAATCTTTAAGAGACTTAATAATATTTATTAGATCATTATCATGAATCCCAGGTGACCAGCCATGATCCGATGTAATTTGATTAATCTTATCAGGCACAAGAGTAATCTGATCTGGATTAATTAATTCAACTAATTCACAAAAACCAAGAAAATCTTTATTTGGTTTTGAAAATGGATTTCCTTCAATATTGAACTCAACTCCCCTTTCTTTTGAAAGCTTTGCAAGATTTATAACGTCTTTGCTTGTTGCATGTCTATGATCTGGTCTTGGATGAAGTGTTAGTCCATCCACACCTAAATCAATTGCTTTGTTAGCAAAATATTCTATATTTGGATAATTTTCACCTCGTGAATTTCTAAGCAATGCTACTTTATTTAAATTTATACTCAATTTCATAGCATAATTATAATTTCAAATATTTATCTGTACATATCTTCATTTTCATTAACAATCAAATCAAATGCATTGTTTATATCATTTTTTCCTTTAATAAAACCTTTAATCAATATTACAGGTTTTAATTCTTTACTCTGACCCATCAAAAGTCCTGCAGCTGCAGCTAATTCATCTGCAATAGCAACTTCAGTTCCTCTAAGGATATTCCCGTACATGTCTTTCTTGCCTTTTAAATCTAATAAACTAGGTAGATTGCTACTGGATATAGCAAAATTTGTTATTCCTGATCTATAGGGTCTCGTCATTGAATCTGAAATAATAATTGAAATATCTTTATTAAAAGTTTCTGATAAACCTTTTTGAAGATTTTCTGCACTTTTAGTAGGATTTTCAGGTAAAAGAAGTGCAAGATTTTTATCTTGAGGAATGTTTGATTGATCAATACCTGCATTGATATTTATATAGCCTAGTTTATGCTCTACGATAATCACATTTTTATCTGTTGAAATTATTTTATGGGATTCATTCATTATCAATTGAATTAAGCCAGGATGTTTATTTAGTTTTGATGCCATCTCTTCTGCATCACTTGTAACTTCAATTGTATTTAAATCTATATACCTGTTTTCAGACTTAGATACGATCTTTTGAGCTATAACAAAAATATCACCATCTTCTATGTTCAAGTTATTTTCATTGATTGAGATATGAATTAAATTTATTAAATTATCATTTGGTTCAATGAGTGGGAAATTATCTAATGCTATAAGTTCAAGAGAATTCATTATAAAGAATATATTTTTATCGATAAGATAACATATATAAACAAAAATTCATTCATCATGTATACTTTCGTGCTATGGCAAAAATTGATAAAAAATTACTTGAAATTTTAGTATGTCCTGTTTCAAAAAAATCTTTAGTTCTTAGTGAAGAAACTAACGAACTAATTTGTGAAGAGTCTGGTCTAGCCTACCCAATAAGAGACGGGATACCAGTAATGTTGCCAGAAGAAGCTCGGAAAATTTAATAATCGCGCCCGTAGCTCAGTTGGATTAGAGTGCTTGGCTACGAACCAAGAGGTCGGGAGTTCGAATCTCTCCGGGCGCGCCATCTTTCATAGTTAGAGTAAATTGGCACATAAATTGCAATATTCTATATATGAAAAACTATATTAAAGATGTTGTTAATTTTTGTTTAAATGAACCTATATGGGCTGTCGCGTTTTTTATTTGTGGTTTTATAATTGGTGATACTTACTTTAATCTATAATCATTAAATCCTTAGCAATTAATGTTGAGCCATCAAAATTTTGTCTTATATCATTTAAGAGAGATTCATCAGTGGCTCCCCAGTATAAAATATGTGACAGTACAAGCTTTTTTGGTTTGAGTTCGTCTGCAATAATTCCTAAATCAATTGATGATGTATGATGTGCTTGATGATAGATTTGCCATTCTTTGGTTTTATTTACAAAAGTCTCACTTGAAAAGACTTCATGTACAAGAATATCTAAATTTTTACCATATTTTTTTAAATTTTCACTAATACCTGTATCACCAGATAAAAGAATTTTTTTATCTTCAGTAATAAATAAAAACCCAAAAGAATTTTCAAAATCACCATGAGAATTCTTAAATGCTGTGACTTCCACATTGTCGTCTTTATATATTATTCCATCCTTTGATATTTCTGTAACTTTAGTAGTAAATCCAAGTTCATTTGCTGGTTGTGAGCCATAAAGTCGATAGTTAATATCATCAATATACGCTTCGGTTATTTTCTCAGACATTGATTTCAATCCAGGAGGTCCATAAAGTTTAAGTGGTTCATCTCTTCCCATAATCCAAGGGGTCAGTATTAAGTCAGCTAAAGCTGCACTATGATCAGAATGTATATGTGTTAAAAAAGCAATATTAATTTTATGTAATTCCATGGATGAAAAGTCACCACCCCATGTTGGTGACATTGCGGATATTCTTCTTACAATTCCTGGACCAAAATCAATAATATAAGCACTATCATTTACTACAATAGCATAGCCTGAACCGTATCTTTTAGGATCAGGATTTGGAGTACCAGATCCTAGGATAATTAATTTAGTATCACTTAATGAATCTAAAGATAATATTATTAGAAATAATAAAAAGAATGTAAATTTAAACTTATACAGATTTAAGTCGCTGTTCAGGAATTTTATTTTTAACATTTGTTACATTGTTCTCTTTATCAAAATAGACTAATGTTGGTTGGTGAAGTTTTGCTTCAGATTCATCGTATGTACCAAAAGTACAAATTATTACAATATCATTAACTGAAGCTTTATGAGCAGCAGCACCATTTACAGATAAAGTCTTGGAACCAGCTTCAGCTAAAATCAAGTAAGTAGAAAATCTTTCACCATTTGTGACGTTATAAACATCTACTTTCTCATATTCTTGCATTCCAGCTAATTCTAGAAATTCTTTATCAACAGCACATGAACCTTCATAATTCAATTCAACTTGGGTTACATTGATACGATGAAGCTTTGATTTGAGCAATGTTTTTTTCATAAGTGCGAAAGTATAGATAAATATTACCAATTATTAAAGCTTTGTAAGTTTTAAATTGTCTATTAATCTAACTTTTCCAACATAGGCCGCTATAGCAATAAGTAAATTCTTATTATGTATTTCATAACTTTCTTCAAATGATTCTAGATCACATGAAATTAAATAATCTACATTAATACCAAAAGATTCTAGGTAATCTTTCTTCGAATTTATAAAACCTAAGTTTAATTTATCTTTTTCAGATTCAATATCATTTAAAACTTCATATAATTTTGCTGCAATAGACTTTTCTTCATCAGATAAAAGATTATTTCGTGAAGATAATGCCAAACCAGAAGATTCTCTAATAGTATGTCCTCCTATTATCTTAATATTTAAATTATTATTCTTAATAAAATCTCTAACTAAAATAAATTGCTGGTAGTCTTTTTTTCCAAAAATAACAATATTTGGATCAATGATTTTAAAGAATTTATTTAATATAGTTAATACTCCATCAAAGTGTCCTGGCCTATTTTGACCACATAATTTTGTTGATTTAAGAGGAGCTTGTATGTGTTGAATATTTTCTAAATTTATATCATCTGGTATTAATAGATAGTCGCATCCATGTCTTTTAAGAAGTTCAATATCCGCATCAAGTGTTTTTGGGTAGCACAAGTAATCATTATCATCATTAAACTGAAGCTTGTTTACATAAATAGTAGCTAAAATTTTATTTTTAAACTGCTTTGCAATATCAACAAGAGATGTATGACCTTGGTGAAGATTGCCCATTGTAGGTACAAAAGATAATTTGCCTAAACCAGCTCTAGCTTCGTTAAATTCTTGTATAGATTTAAAAATTCTCAATCTTAATAAAATGTATGTTCTTTTGAAGGAAATTTAATATTTTTTACGTCTTTGACATACCTTTTTATTGCACCTGAAATTGATGTTGATGTTTTCATAAAGTTTTTAACAAATTTAGGAGGTTTATCTAGACATGATATTCCCAATAAATCATGTATAACCATTATTTGACCATCTGTATGAACACCTGCACCAATGCCGATAACAGGTATTTTTAGTTCTTTTGTTATAGTTTTTGCAAGTTCACCAGGCACACACTCCAACAACAACATTGAGGCACCAGCTTTCTCAAGTGCTATAGCTTCATTTATAATTTTTTCTTTTTGAGTAGGATCTCTTCCTTGAACACGATGACCACCAATTCTATTAATTGTTTGAGGAGTGAGTCCCATATGAGCACAAACAGGAATTCCTCTGTCAGATAAAACTTGCGCCATTTTAGAGATCCATTGTCCCCCTTCAATTTTTACAGAATTCGCCCCTGCTTGCATTAATCTTTTAGCATTCTCAAGACCTAAATCATCTGTAGAGTAGCTCATAAATGGCATGTCAGCCATTATGTGAGATCCTTTATTGCCTTTAACCACACATTCTAAGTGATAAATTAATTGGTCCATTGTTACTGGAAGAGTACTGTCATGACCCTGTATAACCATACCTAAACTATCACCAACTAGGATAACATCTACACCAGCAGAGCTTATCACTGATGCCATTGTGGACTCATATGCAGTTAAACAAGTAAACTTTTCAAAATTCTTTTTAAACTTTTTTAAAGTACTTAATGTAACTAATTTTTTATTTGGTTTAGTCGACATAAAAATTAATTAATATTTAAAGAAATTTGTTTTAGAATTTCACGAGCTATTCTAATCTTTTTATCTTTTTTTAAAAAAATAGATTCAGATTTTGTTATAAGGTTTACTTCATTCTGATCTGAATCAAAGCCAATTGATTTATCAGATACATCATTTGAAATTATCATATTTAAATTTTTATTTAGCAATTTTTTTCTTGCGTTTTCTTTAACATTTTTTGTTTCTGCAGCAAATCCGACAACATAGGATGATTTATAGACTTTTGCAACATGACTTAAAATGTCTTTATTCATTTCAAGTTCAAGATCTACAACATTTAAATCTTCTTTTTTAATTTTATTTTCATAATAGTGACTTGGTTTAAAATCAGATACAGCAGCGCAACCAATAAATATATCAGTATTTGGCATCAACTCATCAACCTTTACCAGCATTTCATTAGCAGAATTTATTTTGTACAGACTAACTGATTTATTTGCATCAATTGAAACAGGCCCACTTATTAAATTTACCAATGCTCCAGATTCAACTGCTGCCTCTGCAAGTGCGTAACCCATTTTCCCAGAACTATTATTTGAAATAAATCTTACAGGATCTATTTGCTCCCTAGTAGGTCCGGCAGTAATAGTAATGACTTTTCCAGCTAATGGACCAATTTTTATTGAAGAACTAATAAGCTCAACAATATTTTCAGGATCTAGCATCCTTCCAGGACCTATATCACCACATGCTTGCTCACCATCTGCGGGGCCAATTATAGATATTGATCTAGAGGATAATTTTTTACAATTTTCTTGTGTGCTTTGATCTAACCACATATTCATATTCATTGCTGGTGCAATAAATACGCTTGCTTTAGATGCAAGTATTATTGCACCCATGAGATCATTAGCTCTTCCATGAGTAATTTTAGCTATTGTTTCAGCTGTACAAGGAGCAACAAGTATAATATCTGCCCATTTTGCAAGTTCAATATGTCCCATAGCAGACTCTGCTTTAACATCTATAAGTGAATCGTGTATGTCATTTCCTGAAATAGCCTGAAGTGTTAATGGTGTAATAAACTCTTTAGCTGATTCAGTCATAACAACTCTTACATCAGCGCCATTTTTTTTGAACAAACGTATGATTTCAACAGATTTATATGCTGCAATACCACCAGTAACACATAAAAGTATATTTTTATTTAAAAAATTCATTAATTTATTTATTTAGATTAATTAATAATACCAATTACACGGTCTATAAACCAATAAAAACCAATGCCACCAATCAAGAGACTCATCGAATTCTTCAAATAATTATCAATACTTAATTTTTTGAAAAGATATATCAAAAATATAGGTATAGGTATTAATGCTATTTGGGCTAATTCAATCCCTATATTAAAAAATAACAAGGATGAAAGCATTTTTTCGTTAGCGATGCCTATATCTATCAAAGCGCTTGCAAAACCTAATCCATGCAATAAACCAAAAGCAAAAGCCATTATCCATGGTGATTTAATTGAATTTTCTTTTTGTGTAATTTCTAGAGCTAAATATATTATCGTAAGTGCGATAAGTGCCTCAACGGTTCCTTGTGGCAATCTGATAAGCTCAAAAACTGTTAAACCAAGTGTAATGCTATGGGCTATAGTAAAGGCAGTGATAGTTTTTATAATGTTTACAAAACCAGTAATACAAAAAAGCAGTCCAAATATAAATAAAATATGATCTAAACCATCAAATAAGTGCGAAAAACCTAGGTTTGTGTATGCTAATGGATAATAGTTAATCTCTAATGGAATTTTTACTTTATTTTTTTGAACGTTCACAAGACCCTCATAAGTATCATCAGAAAAATTTACTGTAATCAATGCATCTGTAAGAACACTTAGATTTATTATTTCTAGAGATAAGCCTTTTAATGATTTCGAACAACTAAGAGATATTTTCTCAGTTAGATATTTACCTTGATAAAACAAATCTTTTGAAACTGCTATACAATTATTTGGGAATACTACCTCACCTCTTCTTCCTATATTTTTATATGGATACATCCAAGTAGCATCATAAATATTTTTTTCTTTATTTATTTCATTGATTACTAAATGAGCAGGATTAAATTCATGTGAATTAATCTGAGAAATACTTAAAAGAAAGAAAATGAAAAAGAGTTTTTTCATTAAATTTGTAAATTTGGATTTATATAAATTTTATATTCTGATTTAATATTATCTAAATACTCGCTTACAGCCTTATCTCTTTTGCTTTGCAATAAGTCTATTTCAACCTGTTTTAATACCATAGTAATGTCTGGATAATATCCATCATGAGAATTTATTACTAAAATAATGTGATATCCGTATGCAGACTCAACTGGACCTGACCATTCATTAATTTTAAAATTATTGAAATAAGTAGCAAAATTCTCTCCAAAATCAGATTTTATAGAATTAAGACTTACATCAACAAAGTTTTTTCCTAAAAAAAATGGGTCGGAACTTACATCAAGATTATTAGATATTTGATTTATCGCCTCATTTGATCTTTCCAATGCATCATTATCATTGGAAAAATAATAATGAGTAAAGGTAAATGTTGGTTCAACAAAATATTTATCTTTATTGTTATTAAAATAATCTAATAACTCATTATTTGATGGGTTATCAACAATTGACTCTTGTTTTAAAAACGATATTTTTTGAGCTAATCTTCTTTTTATTATCTTGTCATCTTGATCGAGGCCTAAATTTAAAGCTTCACGATATAAGATTTCTTCTTCAACTAGGTTATTAATAATTCTTACTATCTCATCATCAGTTGGGTTTCTACCAACCTGGGATTTCCAAGCACTAACTAAGCTAATAATTTCTTGATCGCTAATGTATATTTCTTTTTCATCATAAGAATTCAACCCTATATCAATAACATATAGTAATATTCCAATAATAAAAAAAATAAAGATTTTATATTTCAATTTATAAAATTAATTAATCAATAGTTCTTAATTGAATTGTTCCACCTAGCGGAATGACATCAACATCTGATGCATTAGGTATATACCAAATAGGTGACGTCCAGGCCCTTTCTTGTATGGTTTCGTGCAGATCTTCACGTGGCTGATATCCCCTATTGATAGCATCCCAGGTACTCCATCTGCAAGTCGGATTTTCTAATACTCTTACATAATAAAATGATTTATCTAGAGAAGAAAATTCTGGATCTTTCCATAAAGTTTTTAATTCACTCGAACCAACATTATCTGTTATAGAACAATCTGATATATTTACTTTAGCTCCATTATCAGGGCATCTATTTGTAACTGGGTCTACTTCATTTCCATCAGAACAAGCAACATCAAAAACTTTTTCTTTTGGTCTACCACTATTGGAATCAATCCAACCTTTAACAATTTGAACTCTTTGAAGAGGAGCGCCATTTTTATCTTTCTTAGCCCAAACTATAAATTCAGGAATCTTATCATCATCTTGCATTAAATCAGCACCCATAGTCACGCCTTTTTGATATGACTCACTAACAAGTGAATCAGAATTTAAATCTATTGAAGATAAATCATAACCTCCAAAAAAGCGAACTGCTATTCTGGTGCCTGTAGTGGCAAATGTCTCTTTTCTTCTAAATGCATTAAAAATTGATTCTCTTGTATTTTCTTCTGCCCACGCAACAGCAAGGCCAGATGCTCCCCATTGAGTAAATCCTGTATTAGCATAAGTACCTTGTTCTAAGTCAACTGTACTTAAAGGTTGATTAAATGCTTGCATATACTCTGTCAATCTATCAATATTTTCTTCAGCTAAGGGAACAGAACCTCTGTTTTCAGGATCACCATCTAATAATCCAACTTTAGACCAATAATTATTCTCATCAAAAGCACCTGCCCCTGTATGAGTATCGCTAGATCCAATTAATCCAAATTTATATGGATTGCCTTGTTTTGTAAAATCTAATGTTAATCCGCTTAGATAAGCTTCTCTAACATATGAACCTGATGGTTTACTGTAAGTAGGAGGCCTACTACCAACTCTAACATCCATTATTTCAAAATCAGCCCACTCATCATCAGGCGATAACAATGGATGTGTTTCTGATGTACCTTTAACTTGAGTAATTTCTACAATAGGTTCATTTCTCATTCTTTTATCAGCATATTCTTTGCTAATAGCATTACCTTTAAATGTTTCCATTTCAAACATTTGGCCATTAGAACCATTAGAATTATGAGGCATAGCAATGGTATCTACTCCCTTTTCTCTTAATCTATCTTGCCATGTCCATAAATCCTCAGGATTTGTAGAGTCAATCCTTGTCCAAGGTCTTATAGAAGCCTCAGAAGAATTAAAAATAACATTTCTATGAAGGTTACCTCCTTCTATATCCGTAGATGTTGTAAATTCATAACCAATAAAAGTAGTAAAATGACCTGGATCATTATGCTCATTTGCAGATCTAGCTATGTCTGCCCAAGCTGATTTGTGTATATCATAGTCAAAAGATTTTAATGCTAACTGGGTATTTCTTGTTAAATAAGCCATAAGTAGTTTTGGATGCCAATCTGGGTAAGGCTGGATGATAGTAGCTCCTAAAACAGAACTAAATATATTTGACCTTTGACCTGCCGATTCAACTGTTAAATTTTCAAGTCTATTAATATTATGAAAAGGTTCTGCAAAATCATTTTGAGAGATTTCTGTTGATGTATCAGCATATGCTTGAATCATTCCCATATAAAATCCATGATCAGTTACTGAATAAAAATCTAATGGTTCTCTGAGTTTCATTTCATATCCTAAGGGATGCTTTATGCCCTCACCTTTAGCATATTTATATGCATCATCTGGGGAAGCTGTGACACCAAAAACATAAGCATCAAATGAATATTTAGTATGAACATGTAAATCACCATAATAGGGATTTCTATTTTTATTAGGAGCTGGTTTTGGCCTTTCGCTTTTTTTATTTTCAACAGAGAAGTCTACAATATCAAGAGAAGAATCTGACTGAAAATTTTTAAACAAACTTACTATAGGCCTGCTGTCGTATACATCAACATATACTAAGCCAAGTGTAATTAGGTAAATTAATACGAAAGCAATTACAAGTTTTTTTATAATTTTCATATTCTCCCCACAAGAATTTTTAATAAAACAATTATAGGATTTGACATATATAATGACAATCAGAAAGTAGTGATATTTTGATATTATTCAATTTGATAACCTATTCTTTATTAGCGCCTGTAGCTCAGTTGGACAGAGCACTTGGCTTCGAACCAAGGGGTCGGGAGTTCGAATCTTCCCGGGCGCGCCATAGCCATAAAAAAAAGGGACTTAAAAGTCCCTTTTTGTTTAATAAAGTTATTAGAAATTATAATTTACGGTAAGACCGTATGTTGAATAGTTATTTGGATAACCAAAATAAGTAGTTGAGGTAAAATCAACAACTGCAACAAAAGCAGATGTTAAATATTCATCATCATTAATATTCTGTCCATACAAACTTATAGATAAATTATCTTTTTCAATTCCTGCAGCAAAATTTAATGTATCCATTTTTCTGAAGCCATTTCCTTGAGATTCAAGAAGTGCTTGTCCAGCCGGATTTTCAAGAAGTACAGCTTCACTAGAGTAAAGATGAGATAGTCTAGTATAACCATCCCAGCCATTCATATTCCAATTCCATGTTATAGACGATGTGATGGTTTCATCAGGGATATTTGAAGGTGTCGTTCCTGATAAATCGCCAAAAGCAGACCCAGGGAATGAATCATAAACTGGATCTAAAAAAGTTCCACTTACAGCAACATCAACATTTTCGAGTGGCGAATATACCAAATCAAATTCATATCCATCAGCAGATTGTGATCCAGCATTAGCTAAAACAAAACCTGTTCCAATAAATGTATTTGATTGAAATCCATCAATCGTTTGATCAAATATAGCAATATTTAAATAACCAGAAGATAATAAAATTTTTGCACCAAATTCTGTGACTTCAGCCTCTTCAGGTCCAGCATACCTTCTTCCAACAGACCTATTTGGACTTGCAGGCGTCCCTGCAGCAGCTAATGCTGCTAATTCAACTGCATCAGCATCTGAATTTCTTGATATATTCCAAGCACTAGCTTTAAATCCTGTAGAAACACCACCGTATATTGATACTGAATCATTTAGCTCATAGGATAATTTGAATGTGTAATCTACATTATTATCAGAACTTTTACCATCTTGAGCTGCATTTGGAAAATTAGTAAATTGAGGTAACAACTGAAGACTCTGAAGAGCAATTAATGGGTTAAAATTTGGATCAGTTGCTAATGCAGCAGCTTGTTGGGGTGTAAAACCTGCAGCAATTAAACCTAATGTACCTGCTCCAACAAAATCTAGTTGAGATAAAACATCAGTATTTACTTGATTATATGAGACAGTTTTTTCATCTTCCATATAACTAACACCGACAATAGCACTTAATTTATCAGTTAATTGAATATCTAATTGACCAAAAATTGAAGTTGTTTCATTATCCTGAGTTGCAGATTCAGTACCGCCTTGTCCTCCGGCAAATAAAGAAGTATCTGAGAGTCCAAAAGCTGCTGCGATACCACTTATGGTTCCAGCAGGTAGGAACGCTTCAACATAAGTTCTCCATAATGGTCCAAAATATATAGACTCATTGAAAACCATATCCTCTTGATAATAATATCCTCCAATTAACCAATTAACTTTTTCATTATCATTTGAATAAAGCCTAAACTCTTGAGTAACTGCATCTAGGTCTTTGGATAATGGACTTGGGTTTACAACTGGAGCTCCATCAAAATCAACATCTTGAACATTTTTATTATATGAATTTCTTACTGATGTAATGCTTTCTAGGGTTTTTCCATTTGTATCTTTTTTATAATGAAAAGAAATTCCTGAATTGTCACCTTCTGTTACAGGATCAAAATCAAAGAATACTTTTTCAGTAAAAGGATTATTTGGGATTATTCCTCCACCCATTAGTGATTGAACTTGATTGGCAGCTCCGTAATTAGCACTACCGACAGCACAACATATTTCATCATAATCGTCATAATCAGCAGTCACTCTAAGTGAGACGTCATCAGATAACTCAAAATAGAGTTCACCTCTTAAAGCAAATCTATCTCTATTATTGATAGTATTTCCAGTTGTGATGTTATCGCTGTGTCCATCAGATTTATGAATATTTGTGTATATGCTAAAAGCTGTTGTTTCACTTATAGGTCCTGTTGAATAATATTTAAATTTTTTCATATTATTTGAACCTAAAGAAACTGAGGCATAACCTGATTTTTCAAATGATGGTTTTTTTGTGACAACATTGATAACTCCAGCCGTAGCATTTTTGCCAAATAATGTACTTTGTGGTCCTCTTAAAACCTCAATTCTCTCTAGAGCAGGTAAATCAGCTATTTGTGCCTGCATTGAAGATCTATAAACGCCGTCAATAAAAACTGCTACTGATGGCTCAATACCTGGATTATATGATCCATTTCCAAATCCTCTGATGACATATGTTGCCTCAGTTGGTGTTGTAAATCTTCTTGAATCAAGAGAAGGAACGATAGATCTTAAATCATATATGTCCGTAATGTTAGCTTTTTCAATTGTTTCAGCAGTAACAACAGAAACAGCGACAGGAACTTCTTGTAAAGTTTTCTCTGTTTTTGTAGCTGTAACAATAACCTCTTCGACAGTCTGTTGTGCGTATACAAAACTTGCTATAACAAAAGATAATGAAATAGATAAAAATAATTTTTTCATATTAGTTTCCCCCAAATTTTAAGCATTATACTAGATTTATACGAAAGCTTGTATCTCTCCTCCGTTTTGAATCCATTCTTCATAACCACCAATATTAAATACATTTTTAAATCCAAAATCTTTAAGCGTTTTTGCAGCAAGCGCAGACCTATAACCCCCTGCGCAATATACTAGTATATTTGTATCTTCTTTAGTAATTTTAGAAATATTTGATATTTTAAATTCAATTAAACCTCTTGGAATATGAATAGCATTTTTAATGACACCACTAGATTGGACTTCAGACTCTTCTCTAACATCAATAATAAGAGTATTGTGATCTTTAATAAGCTCCATTGATTTATCAAATGATAATCGTTTGATCTGCTTGTTTGCTTCCTCTAGTATTAATTCAAGTGATTTAATTTGCATGTATATCTGTTGTTAATTTATTTTTATTATTTGATGTTGCAAAGAATACACCAACGAGAATAGTAAAGCATCCTAAAATTATTCCTATAGATATAACTTCATTTAAAAACAACGCACCCCATATGATTCCAAAAATAGGAAGAAAATATGCAACTGTTGAAGTTTTTACTGCTCCAATCTTTTCTATGAGATAAACATAACCAAAAAAAGCTAGCCCTGTTGAAATTATTCCTAACCATCCAGCTGATAAAAACGCTTTTGTAGAAGGAAGTTGATCTGGTAGATTATAAATTGTTGCAGGTAACATTATCACAGCGCTAAATATAATAGACCAACCTATTAAAACCATCTTATTAGTCATATTAGAGTACTTCTGAATAAAGACAGTTGAAAATGAATAGCATGCAGCACCACCTAAACAAAGTATTGCAGCAAGAATTGTAGTTGTTGAAGATTGTGGATTAACCAAGATAATAACACCTATAAATCCGAGCACTAAACCGAAAAATTGTTTTAGAGTTACTTCTTCTCTTAGCCAAATAAATGCAATGATCATAGTATTGAATGCGGTAGTTGCGTTTAGAATAGCTAAAATATTAGAATCAGCACCAAAGCTTCCATATGAAAAAAGTGTAAACGGTATAGCATTATTAGTTACTGCTAAAACTAATGAATGCTTGTAAGCAGGTTTTAATAAAATTAAATACTTTTTTCTTAAAAGTATTGGAAGAAAAACTAAAGATGCAATTATAAGACGCATTTGGACTAAACCAATAGCTCCAAATTCGGGTGCTGCCATTTTAATAAAAATAAATGCACTTCCCCAAATTGCACCAAGAAGAGTGAGCACAAGCCAATATTTAAATTCCATAATTAAAAATAAAAAACCCTCAATAAAATTGAGGGTTATAAACTAAAATTGTTCAAATGAACAATGAATAGCTGGAAACTAAAAAATTACCCCTGTCAAAAGGCAATTCCTCCGCTTCCTGTTATTAAATAAATACTAATAGGACCACCTCCATGTTCAGGGTAGTAATAAAATGCTTAACAATCCCCTTAAAAAATTGCTAAACAAGACACCATGTCAAATTATATACAGAATGTTGATTAAATAAAGAAAAATTAATTAAAAGGTAACTCTAATTGTGATATCGGTTTGATATAAAGATTTTTTACTTTTTTGGCCTCTTTAGGATAATTCTCAAGCAAATAATCATTTAATAAATCTTCATTATTATCAAAATACTTAAATGCTAACATCCTCTTGGTGGCACATTTGTCTATAGCATTACTTAATTCAATTATTATTGGATCGTTGTTTAATAATATAACGTTGTTCATAAAACAATTATACTGTATAAATATACAGTATTCAACTCTTAATCTTCTGGGTGCATTATTAGACGATTGTCTGTTAATGTTTTAAAAATAATCCATAATCCCAATGTTACACATGCAGCGCCTATAAAATCACCAAGAGCGAACCTAAATACAGTTATGACATCGATTGAAGTTGAATTAATTAATGATAATAATGAATTCACTAGTAATCCGTTTAATAAAGATGAAACCACTACAACTAAGACTAAAAATTTGTAGTTTTCAAAATTTATTTTCTTAAAGAAAGAAAAAAAGCCTGGCGTTGCTCTTGTCCACTTTATAAGTTCAACAGCAGCAACTACGGAAAATAAAGAGGCTAATGCTGCTATATTCCATCCATCCATATAGTCATTATGATGAATATAAGTAGGTCCGTGAATTTCTGCTAGATATAATCCTGGTAGTGAATAATACCTAAAGAAACAAAACATAAGCACTCTAGCACCATGAGGTAAATAACACAAACTTCCTAACCATTCATGATTAGGATTAAGGTTTGCTAAATCTAAAATCTGAAGCGGATACCATATTGCATAACAAAGCATTGCAAAAATATATACTGTGAGTGTTACTTTTAATGCATGGATCATTACTAATTATGACTTTATTAGTTAGTGTGCTAAAACTAGGTTGAACTCCCTTTTATCAGATGAAGATTGGTACATTCTAACAATTTTATCTTGTTCAAATTTTTTTATTGTTTTATAAATAGTAGATCTAGAAAAACCAGATTCGTCAATAACATCAGATATACAACATGAACCATCATTGGCATTTTTACATGCTATTGTGTAATAAATTTTTTTTTCTGTTTCTGAATATTGGATAAGGTTTAAATCTTCTTCAATATTTTTAAGCATTTTGAGTATGCTGACAAGCTGATCTGAATATTTTGAAGACATCATTCGATAATACAGATAAAAATATTTTGAAACAAGTTTTTTTTAACAAAGTATAATACGATTCTTGGAAGGTTGGCAGAGCGGTAATGCAGCACCTTGGAAAGGTGTCGTCGGTAACGGCGCGGGGGTTCGATTCCCTCACCTTCCGCCAGATTTATTGATTAAACTCTCGAAAATTTTCAAAGAGAAATTTTTTATGGGTACCTCTTACTGGATTAATATCTATTCCGCCTCTTCTTTGAAATCTACCAGCTACTTCTAAATGTTTTGGATCAAAACTTGTAAGAATGTTATTAAATATACTTTCAATACATTGTTCGTGAAAATCACCGTGATCTTTAAAGGATGTTAAATAATTAAGTAACCAATCTCTTGAAAGAGAATCTGATGAATAAATATAAATATTAGCAAAATCTGGTTGTGAAGTTACAGGACAAATTGATCTAAAACCATTAAATTTTATAATCTTTCCACCTTTTATTGTTTTAATGTTCGATTGATTTAAATTAATATTTATGGGTTCAACTGCAAATTTATCTAAAAATCTAAGCCTAACATCATCATTAATTAATGACTTTAAATCGTTTTTAATTTTTTTTAATATTTCTGGTTTATTATCAAAAACAACATCATAGAAACTATTTAAATATAATTTCATAGATTTAGACTCAACGATAAACTTTGAGTTGCTCGAAATAATTATTTCAAGAACTTTTAAATGAGGTACCTCTTTATTATCTTTGAACATAAAGTCATAAACATTCCAAATATCTATTCCTTGCTTAATATTTTTACTTTTTCTAGGAATAATATCTAAAAGACTCTTGCCAGATATATTAGATTTATTTGCTTCTTTGCCCAGTACTTTCGTTTTCATTCTCTAATACCAATTCCTTTATTTAATAAATAAAGACAAGAAATGGTCAAAATACAGATGAACACACAAATCATTCCAAGTGAGAAAACTACCGAGACATCACTAACTCCTAACATTCCTTCTCTGAAAGTATTAACTACGTATAGCATTGGATTTGCTTTTGATATTGATTGCAGGGTTGGTGAAAGCATATTGATTGAATAAAAAACTCCGCCAAGATATATTAATGGCGTAAGCACAAAGGTTGGTATAACAGAGATATCGTCAAAACTATCGGCAAATATAGCATTAATGAAACCCATTAATGAAAACAAAATTGAAGTTAAAAAAAGAACGGAAACAGTAAGTAATGGATTGGCAATTTGAAAATCAGGATAAAAAAATAAGCTTACAATAAAAACAATAATTCCTACCAGCACCCCCCTACAAACTCCTCCAATAATGAAGCCTAATAATATGGTCCAATTAGGCATTGGAGAAATTAATAATTCCTCTATTGATTTTTGAAATTTTACTGAATAAAAAGATGAAACAACATTTGCATATGAATTCGTAATGACCGACATCATGATCAAACCAGGAATCATATATTGAACATAAGCAAAACCATCTGTTACTTCTGGTTTAATATTAGGTCCAATTAAAGATCCAAATATTACAAAATAAAGAGACATTGTAATGGCTGGGGGAACAAGTGTTTGCACCCATATCCTTAAAAATCTTCGAACCTCTTTTGAGGCTAAAGTCCACAAAGTCACAGATATATTTATTTTTTTCATTACTTTTTTATCATTTCTATGAATAACTCTTCCAGTCGGTTAGACTCATTTCTCATAGATTTAACTTTTATTCCTAATTGGTTGAGTTGTTCAAAGAGACTATTGATAGACTTATCTTTATTAACTGCGGTAACAAGTGTTAGTGGATCTTCTAGTTTTAAATCAAAACCTTCAACATTTGGTTCAAATTTTAATGGCTCCTCTAAATCGAGAACAAAACCTTGGACATCTAGTCTTCTTAATAAATCTTTCATGCTTGTATCCACAACAATTTCACCATGATCAATAATACCTATATTTTTACAAAGCTGTTCTGCCTCTTCTAAATAGTGTGTTGTTAGTATAATAGTGGTTCCGTTAATGTTTATTTCTTTTAGAAAATCCCACATCTCCCTTCTTAACTCAATATCAACACCTGCAGTTGGTTCATCTAGAATAAGCAGCTTAGGTTCATGTATTAATGCTTTTGCAATCATTAGCCTTCTTTTGTATCCACCTGAAAGTGTTCGCGCTTGATCATTTCTCTTGTCCCACAAACCAAGTCTTCTTAACATGGTTTCTACTTTTGATTTTGCGATAGATTTTTTTATACCATAAAATCCTGCCTGTGTTGTTACAATATCAATAACCTTTTCAAATTGAGAAAAATTTATTTCTTGTGATACAACACCTAATAATGATTTTGCAGTAGCGACATCTTTATCAGTATCGATATCAAAAATTTTAACTTGCCCAGAAGTTTTAGTTACTAAAGTTCCAATGATTCCAATAGTTGAGGATTTACCAGCACCATTTGGACCCAAGAGTGCATAAAAATCACCCTTTTTAACTTTTAGTGAAATACCCTTAAGAGCAACTGTACCTCCTTTATAGGTTTTTTTAAGATTATCAATTTGTAAAGCAAACTCAGACAATATCTTTCTCAAGCTTTGTGTTATCTATTAAAACAAAACATAACAATATTCCAATAAGTATACCTATCCAAGGTGCTGCAACCATTTGATCATTCATTTTAAATTCTGCAAAAGCCACAAAAAAACCAGTAACTATTGATATTGCTATTTCTGAATTCTTTTTCACTAAAGACATTGCAACGTATGAACAAGCAATGCCAGTTAATATGAGTGTTACTCCAAGGGCTAGGTATACAAGAGGTGTCATTAAATCAATAAAAAATCCAAAGAAAAATAATAATGGAATTCCCATAAGATAATATGAACCAATTCCATCGAATAATGATCTCATCACATCTCTTCCTTCTTGCCACCTTTGAACAACAATGACATGAACACCTGTCCATAAGGCTCCTTGAGTAGGAAAAAATGGATTAATTATTGTGCCAAGTAAATTTCTTATTCCAACACTGTTGTGAGATCTATTAAGATTTATATCAATCTCTTCATCAGGTCTATTTTTTTGTGCTTCTTTAATAATTTCAGTTCCAGTTATAAAGTCACCAAACAGAAGTAAATAACCGATAAAAACAAGCGGAAATACTTCAAGGAAATATGATAACTTTGGGAAGCCAATAACAAATGGTGAAGTTTGTTGATAAACTTCTCCAACTGGAGGAACGAAAAAAATTTCTCCAAATTCCCAGGTTATTTCACCAGAAAAATATCCTACTAGACCGGCAATAACAAAACCTGGCAATAAACCTAAGGATGCGATAATTTTTATAAACTTATTGTTTTCTCCTAATCTCTTAAAAGGTTCTGAAAAAGTTGTTATAGTGCAAATAATTAAAATTGTAAAAGTAGCAATTGGAGCATTTCCAATATAAGTTTGGTAATCATCAATGAAAATTTGGTCAAAGGCAGCAATTGCTGCTCCTAATATTATTCCTGATTTTAATGCGTTGGGTATCTTCTCAATTAAAATTTTACCAAAACCAGTAACGCCAAGTATTAGGACAAGAAATGTAAATTCAATAGCCATTGCAGCCATATACCTAAAACCTTCGCCATCATTATATTGGCCATCATATAAGCCTTTTGATGAAAAAAAAGCTATCACAAGTGGTAAAGCAGGAGTAATCCAGCCCGCAGCCATTGGCTCACCAAAAATCAATGGACTTGAGGTGATTAAAAAACTTGCAATAAAACATACAGCTACTGACTGTTCAAGGCTTAATCCCAGAGCCATAGCTACAGGCACTCCTGCTAAAGCAGTAGCTCCTGCAATTAAGAGTCCCTGAACAAATTCACTTGGTAATAACTTAATGTGTATAAAAGGAATTCTTAGTGTAAATGGACCCCATTTAATTCCGTTTGTTTTATTTATACTCATTTAGATAGTTCTCCCATTCCCTCTTCAAGACCTTTTAAAGTTAATGGATACATTCTATCTTCAAATAATTCTTTGATTATGCAAATTGAAGAGGTGTAGTCCCAATGATCATCCGGAACAGGATTTAACCAAGCCATGTTCTCAAAATGATCTGCAAGTCTTTTAATCCATATATGACCTGCTTCTTCATTCCAGTGCTCAATACTTCCACCAGCATTTGTAATTTCATAAGGAGCCATCGTGGCATCACCAACAACGATTATTTTATAATCAGACGAAAATTTATTAATAATATCCTGAACTAGAAATCTTTCTTGCGATCTACGACGATTATCCTTCCACACTGATTCATATATACAATTATGAAAATAAAAGTATTCAAGATTTTTAAACTCTGTTTTAATTGCCGAAAATAGTTCTTCGCATAGTTTTACATAAGGATCCATTGAACCGCCTACATCAAACATAACAATAACTTTTACTGAATTTAATCGCTCAGGTACCATCTTAATATCAAGGTAACCTGCATTTTTAGCGGTTGACTTAATAGTATCGTCCATGTCCAACTCAAGATCATTACCTTGTCGTGCAAATTTTCTTAACCTTCTCAATGCCATCTTTATATCTCTAGTGCCAATAATTACTGAGTCATCAAGATTTGAATATTTTCTTTGTTCCCAAATTTTGACTGCTTTTTTTTGACCTCCAGGACCACCAATTCTTATACCTTCTGGATTTTGACCTCCATGACCATATGGTGAGGTGCCATTAGTTCCCACCCATTTATTTCCACCTTCGTGTCTTTCTTTTTGCTCCTCAAGCCTTTTTTTAAACTCTTCTAAGAGTTTTTCCAACCCACCTAAGGATTTGATCTTTTTTAACTCTTTAGGATCAAGCTCCTTTTCAAAAGCTTTTCTTAACCAATCTTCAGGAATAAGGGCCTGAAAAACGTCTTCCATCCTTTCAATACCTTTGAAGTAAATTTCAAATGCCTTGTCAAACTTATCGTAATGCTTTTCATCCTTAACTAAAGTAGCGCGTGATAAATAATAAAAATCATCAATATTTGCATAGACTAATTGATTTTCTAAAGCGCCTAACAAGTCTAATAGCTCTCTTACAGTACATGGAACGCCTGCAGATCTAATAGTTTGAAAAAGATTAATTAACATCTAATTTGAATTACTCTCTCTTCTAGACATAAAAGCCAGTCTCTCAAGTAATTGAACATCTTGCTCATTTTTCAAAAGGGCTCCATAAAGAGGTGGAATAGCCTTAGATGAGTCTGCATTTTTTAGAATTTCATCAGGCATATCATCTGAAAGCAAAAGTTTTAACCAATCAATCAATTCAGATGTAGAAGGTTTTTTCTTTAGTCCAGGTATCTTTCTCAAATCAAAAAAGATTTCTAAAGCCTCACTTACTAATTTTTTCTTTATTTTTGGATAGTGAACAGAAACAATCTTATTCATTGTTTCTCTATCTGGAAATTGAATGTAATGAAAGAAGCACCTTCTTAGAAATGCATCTGGCAATTCTTTTTCATTATTAGAAGTCATGATTATTAATGGTCTATGTTTTGCTTTAATAGTTTCACCAGTTTCATAACAGAAAAATTCCATACGATCTAATTCTTGAAGTAAATCATTTGGAAATTCAATATCTGCTTTATCGATTTCATCAATAAGAAGAACTACCTGTTTATCAGACGTAAAAGCATCCCATAACTTTCCTTTCTTAATGTAGTTAGATATATCTTTAACTCTCTCGTCACCTAACTGAGAATCTCTCAATCTTGTAACTGCATCGTATTCATATAGACCCTGAGAAGCTTTAGTGGTTGATTTAATATGCCATTCAATAAGATCCATACCTAGCGCATTAGCTACCTCAATAGCTAATAATGTTTTACCTGTTCCAGGTTCACCTTTAACTAATAGAGGCCTCTCTAGGGCTCTAGCTGCGTTTACAGCCATACTCAGATCTTCAGTTGAAATATAGTTCTTTGTACCTTTAAATTGCATTAGATGTCCTTTTAGTTAATATTTTATGATAATTTTTCTTCTGATTTTAGTATTCTAGTGAGTTGACGGCTCGAAGCAACTAAATTTCCTTCTAAATCCCATATATTACAATCTTGTTCAAAGTATCCTTTATTAATATCAGAGGCTTTAAAGTCTGCATAAACCTCTGGTGTAGAGGGTAATTGTCTTATATGCGTTGTTAGGGTAATGGTCGGAATCCACCCCAGAGGACCATACTTATTTGATACCACAGGTGGGAGAATATCTGAATAAAAAGATAGGCAAAATTGATCAGGTGTTCCACCTTCCATTTCTAGAAACGCACAACATCTTGCTTCATTATTTTCATTGCCATCAGGCTCTCTATTCCACCAAGCATGATCTGGATGCACTAAGCATTCCAATTGTTGAATAAAAGCTGGTGTAAAGCCTTTTGAAATCTTATCGTAATTCATTTTTACATAGTCTTTTTTATCCTTATCTTTAAATATTTCAGGCAATGATTTTGACAAACCATCATATCCCTTCATAAATTCAAAATCAGAACAAGTTCCAGTAAAAGTAGTACATGTTTTACTATTTTGCTTCAACTTAACAATACCTGATGAGCTACCTTTACTGATTTTAAAAGTTTCAACTTCAAGCTCAAAAGGTGCTGCATCAATTCTATCTAAATATTGAACTGATGAGCTTATAGCAGTTGAATGAGGCAGTATGTTAGTTAATGCTTTGTGCATTACTGCCATTAAATATCCTCCATGAGGCGTATTACCAACAAAATAATTAGTATTTGGATTGACTACAAACTTTTTATCTTCGGTATTCTCTAAGTTAATAGCATCTTGAAATCTTTCAAATTGATTCATGATAAGTTAATTTTAGTTCATAATTTATATTATTAGAAATTAATACGGACAGATATGCATAAAATTGCTGACATAGCTTGTAACTTTACAAGTGATAGATTTGATAATGATTTAGATGAAGTTATTGAACGTGCTATTGCTAATAAAATTACAAAATTTGGTCTTATCTGTAGTCGATTAAGTGATCTAGATAAATTACTAGAAATATACAATCGATATTCTAAAGATATATTCTTCACGATTGGAATACACCCCCATCACGCTAATGAAATCAATAAAGAATATTTAGAAAAGCTTAAAGAAGCAATAAACAAAAACAATCCTCATGCTATTGGTGAAACTGGTTTAGATTTCTTTAGAAACTTATCTACCTATGAAGAACAAATATTTGCATTTGAGGAACAGATCAAAATAGCAATTAAAACAAATAAGCCTCTTTTCCTGCATCAACGAGATTCACATGATGATTTTATAAAAATTCTAAGAAAGTACTCTTCAGATATTAATAAAGCTGTAGTTCATTGTTTTACCGGAACACAAAAACAATTAGATGACTATCTAGAATTAAATTGCTATATCGGTGTTACAGGTTGGATATGTGATGAGACAAGAAATACTGAACTTCGCAAAACTATTAAAAATATACCTTTAACTAAGCTAATGATTGAAACAGACTGTCCATATTTAATTCCAAAAAATCTTCCTAATAAGCCAAAAAATAATAGAAATGAGCCTTATAATTTAAATCACATAGTTGCTGAAATTAGCATGCTTATGGATATTGGTGAGGATATTCTTAGAAAAGAAACTTTCAAAAATACCAAAAAATTTTTTCTTAACAAAATCTAAATCAAAATTTAATCTTTCTTTATCCATGTACCTTTGAATGTTTTATCTAGTGAGGATATAGGTATTTCAGTTTTAAATTTTTTTGAAGGGCAACACAGAGCATCTCCATCTCTAAGTTTATGACCTTTAAAGATTAAATTATTTTTTTTCTTAGCAACATACTCACTATTTAGAGCATAAGTCCTCGATCCAACGTGTGAAAAGCTATGTGCTGTAAATGAAGGTTCAGTTTCTTTATGATGAGTATTTTCTGCAATAGCAGTAAAAAGATATTGACCTACATCACCGGTACCTCCACAGCTAGTGTATTCAAAAATCATAAATATTAACAAGTCTTGTAAACCGTCATCATTTATATCCAATAAGTGATATTTTCTTGCAGCTTCATATTCTCCACCACACACACCAAACTCGTTCGAGCTTCTTGATTCATATATTTGCTTTGTTCCTATTGCAACAACATCGTTCATATAAAGCTTTCCATCTAAATCTTGAATATAATCTGATTTTGTTTTTGTACATGAATATAAAAAAAATGATAAAACAAATAGAGAAGCTATATTGAACTTTTTTAAACTAGTCATAATTCAAAAAATTGAGGTTTATAATACATCTTTAGATAAGTTAAATTCATTACAAATATCATCCAAATCTGTCCCAACCTTTTTTGCATTATGTTTCACCTTTTGTTGAGTTTTAGAATATCTTGGTGAGGCGTTTGGTTGATTAAATCCATCAATGGTAGTAAATGCATCTCGTGCAAGATTGTGAGGATGTTCTTGAGCTTCTTCCATGCTCAAAACTGGTGAAACACATGCATCACTATCTGAAAATATTTCAACCCATTCAGATCTAGATTTTAATTTAATTTGTAAAGCCATTTTTTCTTTTAACTCTGGCCATAAATCTTTATTGTGTTGGTCTTTGTATTTCTCATCATCAATTTCTAGCTTATCTAGGAGTTCGGAATAAAATTGAGGTTCTATAGATCCCACTGCTATATATTTATTATCTGAACATTCATAGGTATCGTAAAAGTGTGCAAACCCATCAAGCAAGTTAGACTCTCTGCTATCTTCCCAGTGACCCATTTCTTTTAATGAATAAAAAAATGACATTAAAGAAAGTGATCCATCTACCATAGCTGAATCAACTACCTGCCCTTCACCAGTCTTAAGAGCGTGAATTAGGCCAGAAACAATACCAAAAGCTAAATGCATCCCACCTCCCCCATAATCTCCAATGAGATTTAGTGGAGGTATAGGATTGGAATCTTTTCTTCCTATAGAGTTAAGAGCTCCAGAAAGACTTATATAATTTATATCATGACCTGCAAGTTTGGCCATAGGTCCTTCCTGACCCCAGCCTGTCATTCGACCATACACCAGTTTAGGATTTACTTTGAAACACTCATCAGGCCCTAAACCTAACTTCTCCATAACCCCAGGTCTAAAACCTTCAAAAACAACATCAACCTGACCTATTAATTTTAATAACTCTTTGACTGATTCTTTATTTTTCAAGTCAGTAGTAATAGTTCTTTTAGATCGATTATGAATATCGAACTTATTCTCTAAACCTTCGGTTTCTTTTCTGCTAATCCTTATTACATCTGCACCTAAGTCTGCTAGTAACATTCCACAGTAAGGGCCAGGGCCTATTCCTGAGAACTCAACAATTTTTATACCTTGTAATGGACCCATATGATTATATTATTGAAAAACTTTGTATTTTACTAATAGATTAGGAAGCACTGTTAAAGATGTAACAAATGCTAACACCATTGCAAGGGATGTAAATAATCCAAATAAAACGGTTGGAAAGAAATTGGATAATGAAAGAATACAAAAACCAGCTGCTATTGTTGTTGCCGTATAAAAAATAGCTCTTCCTGTTGTTGTATGTGCATTTTCAAGAGCTTTTTCAACGGAGTTTGTTTTCTTTAATTCCTTCTTATATCTATAAATATAATGAATAGTATTATCAACTGCCATTCCAACACTTATCGCTGCAACAGTGATAGTCATTATGTCTAAAGGTATTTTTAGCAAGCCTAGTAATCCCATCACTGAAGAAGCTACAAAAACATTAGGTATTAACCCAATCACCATAACTTTGAATGATTTAAAGATTAGGAACAACATAATTGAAATAACAGCAAAAACAATTAACAAAGAACCTATTTGAGACTGAAATAAAGATTGAAGCATATTGTTATAGAGAACAGCCAAACCAGTGATTTCATATTGGTCTGGTTTTAAATTAAATTCATTTTGAAGGTCATAGTTAATTTTTTCTAATAGTTCGTTTCTATTTAAATTAGCTGCAGACTCATTTACTCTTGTGGAGATTCTTACAACAGAATCATCTTTGTTGATATAAGAATATAGCAAAGTTTCTCTAATATCTTCAGGTAAAACAGATCTCAGTAAAGCTAATTCAAGATCATTTAAATCTTCACCATTATTAATTTCTCTTGCTAATTTAATACCACTAGCAACACTAAGTACTTTTCCTATTTCGGGAATAGAATCTAAATAATCATGGATGTCTTCAAGTGTTTTTAAAGAATAAGTATTCCACCAATAACCAGAAGCATCACTGGTCATGTCTTCAAATAAATCATCTTCAAATAAATCATCAAAAGAGAACTCATTTGCCATAATAATGACATTGGTTACAACATTTTCTACCACTGACTTTTCTGGTATATCAGCTTCTGTAGGCTCACTAATAATGATATCAAGCGTTGCAGTTCCGCCTAGCTTTGAATCTATCTCATACATACCCTGATATATTTCAGTCTCTTTATCAAAATAGTCTATAAATCTATTTTCTACTTCCAGCTTAGAAACTCCATATGAAAAAATAATAAATACAATAATAAAGGTAGAACCAATAACCGTTTTATTATTATTTGAGAAAGTTAATATCCAAGAGGTTATCTTATGAAGCGAAAGGTAATCTTTTGTATTAATTTTACTGACTAAATACAGAGCACATGGTAAAAAGGTAAAGGTAAGAATAAAAGCTATAGATATACCAAAAGCCATCATTTTGCCAAATTCAATAACTGGTTTTAATTCACCAAAAGTTAATGAAAGAAATGCAACAGCTGTAGTGAGAGCTGCAAAAAAACATGGAGCAAACATCTGGCCATATCCTTCAATAATGGCATTTCTCAAATTCTTTTCTTTTTTAATCTCATTTATTTTTACTAAAAGATGCACTGTTAACGAAATAGTTAAAATTAAAAGTAATGCAATAAAATTTGATGATACGACACTAATTTTCCAATCCATGAATCCAAGAAATCCTGCTGTAATGAAGGTAGCTAAAAATGCATTTAGCAATGGCAACAATACATACCAGAAAGAACCAAAAAATAAGTACAACATAAGCGCAAATATAATTGCTACTGCTGTACCGAAAATAACTAAATCAGATTCAATATATTCCATCATATCTGTAGCAATCATTGATGGTCCACCAAGATAAATTGTTGCCTCATCTCTGTATATATCGAGAGTTTGTCTTATCTCTGCAATAAGTAATTTGTTAAATTCAGATTCTTGATTATTTATCTCACTAATCCGTGTATTAATATTTTCTAGATCATTTTGTAATTGGTTAATAGTTTTGCTTGTTAGAGGTTCTCTTGAATCAAGTTTTTCTAGAATCTCATATCTTGAATTTATAAGCTGGCTGTATTCCTTGTTACCTTTTAACACAACTTGCATTGCAGTGGTTTTACCGTCATTGCTGATAATTAATTCTTTATAAATTGGATTATTAATTATCTCTTCTTTGGCAAGATTTAAATCAACCTCTGGATCTGTAAGATTTTTTAAATTATCTGATACTTCACTTAATCCCACTCTGGGTTGAAAAAATATAGGAGCATCTAATATTGATAAAACAGAATCCACTCCATCAATATTTTTTAAGTCGTTCTCTAGTTGTGAGATTTTTTTTAAGGAATATTCAGAAAAAAGCTCATTTTTTGGTTCATAGGTAACAATTAAAAAACTGGAATCTCCAAATTCATCTTCCGCCTCACGATAGGTTTTTAAGGATTCATCACTTTCAAGTACTAACGCGTCAGATGATGCATCAAGTTTAAAATTACTAAGACCGACAGATGTAATTATTGTTAATGTAAAAACTAATAACAAAATTAATAGATATCTATCTAATAAAAAGTTTCCTATATTTTTAAGATCGATTCTCATTTCTTATTTGCACAATTTGGCGAATCTAAAATAATTGGATTTTTTGAGTATTCAGCTTCATCGAAGCTATTGATGGATAAAGCATGAATTTGCTTCATTATATCTTCTAATGATTTGTAAATAATTTGATGTCTTTTTACTTGGCTTATATTGTTAAAAGAATCACTAACTATTACTAATTTAAAATGTGTTTCAGAGTCTTTTGGAACGCTATGCATATAGCTTTCATTAACAATCTTAAGAACGCTTGGATTAAAATCCTCAATTAATGTTTCTTTAATGCTGTCTTGAATTTTGCTCATTTTTAGAATTTACTATCTATTCCAAATTTTGTTATAAATTAATGCAAAAATTACAATAAATGATGCTCCTATAGCAACAGGCATTATAACGAATTCAAAGGTTTTTGCGCCCAATATAGCAATAATGGGGTTTGCACCTGCTGGTGGATGAACTGTATTAGTTAGTTGCATCGCCATAATTGCCAAAGCAAGTCCTAAAGCAATAGAAAGTGAAGTATTTTCAAAGAAATAAAACATTAAAACGCCTGAAGAAGCAGATAATACATGCCCAAAAAAAACATTCCTAGGACTGGCCAAAGGACTATCATGAACTGCCATTACTAAAACTAGACTTGCACCAAAAGGCGGAATGAGCCAAATATTAGATTTATCAATGGTATTGAAGTATGCAATTAAAAACATACATAAAAATGCACCAAATGATGATATTAAAATATTTTTAATATTGTCTGATAAAAAATTATGTTTCATATAGTTATAGATTAACCTTTTTTAATATTTTTATAAATTTTAACCATCTAAATCAGGATTCTTATCAATTTCATTTATTAAGCTAACTACCCTTTCCCACTTCAACCATTCTTTATTATTTAACTCTGCAGCGTATTCGGCTGCTCTTAACATTGCTACAGCTTCAGCATCATCACCGTATTGAGATATCAAAGTAATTGCTAAATTTTTAAGTTCTTTTTCATTATCCATCTAAACACAATCCTTAAACAACAAGCTAACCTATGTATAATTCTGAGTATATATAATAATAAATAAGAATGAATATACTTTGGATAAAAGACAATAATATTGGTCATGAAAAACAAGTAAAGGTTTTGCTTGATGAATTATCAAAAACTCGCGATATTAATGTTATACAAATAAATGTAAAAGGATTTCATCCATTTTTTAAATATGTAGATCCTGTTGAAGAAAATTTATTTGATTTAATAATCGGTGCTGGTCACAAAACTTATTCATTTATTATAGATATAAAAAAATCTCAAAAAAAAAGCTGCAAAACTGTTGCGATATTAACTCCAAGCTTTAATAAAGATAAGTTTGATCTTATTTGTGCTCCAGCACATGATCAAAATAAATTTAATAACTCAAATAATGTTATTTTTTTTGAAGGATCTTTAGCTAAAGTTTCATTAGATGAAGCAGATGAAAATATTATCCTCGTAGCCATTGGTGGAAAAAGTAAACATTATTATTTCGATGAAGACTCAATATTAAATCAAATTGAATATTTTCTTTCTATATATCCTGATAAAGAATATTACGTATTTAATTCTAAAAGAACTCCTGTATCAATGAATAATAAAATAGCTAAATTAGCTGAGACAAAAGAGATAATTTTTTGTGATTATAAGAATAATGATATTTCTTTTGAGTCCATTCTTCATAAATCATCTGCTAAATTAATTACAAGAGATAGTGTAAACATGATTTTTGAAAGCCTATCTTGCAAAGGTAATACATATTTAATTGATATGAAGATCAAAAATAAAATGAACAAAGTTGTTAAAACTGTTAACAATCTTATCGAGCAAAAAAAAATTGGATATATTGAGCAGTCTGATATGGTTGATGGATTATCTACAATCAAAATACATAAACAAAATGTCTACAATGATGTTTTTGCTGAAGTTGAAAAAGTAGCTTATAAATTAAATCAATTAATATGAAGGTTGTTCACTTAGTATTGAGTAATTCTTTTGCAGGTATAGAGCAGCATGTTAATGAGCTCTTAATAAACATTAATAATGTAGACACAATTCTTATATGTAATGAATCAATCGCAAAAAAATTTGATTCGAGAATATCAACTATAAAAATTAAAAACATTGGGAGAAGATCTTTTTTTGGGAAATATAAACTAAAGAAGCTATTAAATAATATTGCACCCGATATAGTCCACACTCATGGAAGTAAAACCACATCAATTGTTAAATCAATTAATAAGAATGCCTATAAACATATAGCTACAGTTCATGGCATAAAAAAAGACATTAAAGTCTATGAATCTGCTGATTTTGTAATTGGTGTAAGTGAAAATGCAGTTTCTCGTATAAATACCAATAAAAAGGTTATTACTAATTGGTGGCAACCAAATCTTAAAAAAATTGAATCTAGTAAAAAAGAATTTGCATTAGCTGTTGGAAGATTAGAGAAAGTAAAAGGTTTTGATCTCTTAATTTCTGCATGGAAAAATATTAAAACTAATTTAGTAATTATTGGATCGGGGCAAGAAAAAGAAAGTCTTACAAAATTAATTGAGAAATTTAATCTTAGCAATAAAATTAAAATAATTGGTGAGATTGAATCTGATGAGCTCAATAATTATTACAATAAAGCTTCAGTTTTGATTATTTCATCAATTAATGAAGGTGGTCCTAGAGTAGCACTTGAAGCTTTATTCTTAAAGATACCTGTTCTCTCTACAAATGTTGGCCATATGAATCAAATTTTTCCAGATGAATTCCTAGCAGAAAAAAATAATCTTGCATCATTAACGAAATTACTAGAAGAGTATGTTGATAATATAGATTTATTAAAACAGGATGCAATTTTTAAATATATAGAGGATGAATTTTCTGTCTCGGAAAAAGCTATGCAAACTGTATCTGTTTATGAAGATGTTTTACAAAGTTGAGAATACAATTGTAAAGTTTGTTCAGTCATTTTTTTTGAAGTAAAAGTATTTTTATCTGGATAAGGATGTTCATTTTTAGCTACTTCTATGACTGTATCTTTAAGTTTTTTCATATCATTTAAAGGAACCAAGCCAGAAGGATATAGTTCTTCAAGTATTTCTTTTGTGCCGCCATGATTCCATCCAACTACTTTAGAGCCGCAGCTTATTGCTTCGATAGTTGTTCTACCGAAAGGTTCAGGCTTTACAGAAAGATTAAATACAATATCGGATGATTTATAAATATTTACAATATCGCTTCTAGAACCTGTAAATGTTATGTTGTTTGATACCCCCAGTTCTGATACTTTATTTTTTAAACTATTCAGATATCTTTGTTTTGATTTAGCTGTTGGACCAACAACAAGGCCATGAAATCTGTCATCATTTAACATAGAAATTAATTCGATAAAACTATCTACCCCTTTCCAAGCTGATATTCTAGTCGGAAGAGTTAATATAATTTTATCTTTTGTTTGAGGGTATTCTTTATACCATTGATCTACCCATTCAGTTGTTAAATTATCTTGATTAAAGACATCTTCCTCGCAACCTCTTGGAATTGTTGTAATTTTATTTTCAGAAACATTGTATGTGTCAAGAATATAGTTTTTTACAGTATCAGATATAGCAATCATATGATCTACTTTTGACATAACCCGACTATAAAAAGGTTTACTATATAAGCCATGGAAAGTTGAAATCAAGACAGGTTTTTTTGTTAATTTTTTAAATGCAAAATAATTAATCCACGCTGGCATTCTCGACCTTACATGAACAATGTCAGGCTTCTCTTTTTCATAAATATTTTTTAACTTATTTGATAAGAAATATAAAAATATGCTTTTCTTATGTATTGGTAATGAAATATGTTTTGCTCCATGAGCAAGTATGTCTTTTTCAAAAACTCCACCGTTTGAAATAACAATAGATTCATGACCGTTTTCAACTAAAAACTTAGAAAAATCTTTTGTGCCTCTCTCAACACCGCCTATATTCAGTTCAGGTAATAATTGAATTACTTTTAAATTATTCATATCGCAAAGAAACAGCTGGATCTAATTTTGCTGCTCTTTTAGCTGGCCATATTCCAAAGAATAATCCCACTAAAGCACAAAATGTTATAGAACCAAATACTGCACTTAATGGCATGTAAAAAATCCAATCATTTAGTGAAGTAAAAAGATACAATAATGAAACTCCAATAAAAATACCTAACAGACCACCAAGAATACATAAAAGAACTGCCTCAATTATAAATTGCATCATTATTGATTTTTGTGTTGCTCCTAAAGCTTTTCTGAGACCAATCTCACGAGTACGCTCTGTTACTGAGACTAGCATAATATTCATTACACCAATTCCTCCAACTATAAGACTAATACCAGCTATTCCTGCAATCAAGGCAGTAAAGATACCTGTAGCTTGCCTTCTAAGGTCTGAATACTGACTCCAATCATTAATACGAAAATCATTTTCACCACCAGGGCCAATATCATGCTTTTGTCGAAGAATTTGTTCAATTGTCATCATTACATAATCAACATTGGTGTCATTAGAAATTCCAACATTTATCCATCCTAATCGCTCTGTACCAAATATTCTCTGCGCTGCAGTTAATAGTGGTACATATAAATCATCGTCTGGGTTTTGCCAACCAGTTGAACCTTCCTCTTTTAATACACCAATAACTGTGTATGAAGTACCTGCAATTAATATATCCTTATTTAATATTTCTCTAGCTGATGTTTTAAGTTCTCCAGGAACTTTGGAGCCTAAAACAATAACTTTTTTGCGGCCAAGATTTTCCTTTTCACTAAATAATCTTCCGCTTCCAATATCGAAACCTCTGACTTCAAAATTAACTGGCAAGTATCCATTGATTTCACCATTCATATTTAAATTTTTATATTTGATTTGTCTATTACCTGACATTGCAGGTGCGATTAGCCAATTATGTTCATTGTTATTAGCCAATGCCTCAGCATCTTTTATTACAAGTGGATTAAAGCCTGAAGCAATTCCTCCTCTTTTTCTTTGACTTGGAAAAATTGAAAGAGTTCTAGGTCCCAGATCATCAATACTGGCTTCTAAAGCCTTCTCTGCTGATGAACCAATACCTATTACTGAAATTACTGCAGCAGTACCAATTATAATTGCCAAGGCAGTTAAAAAAGATCTTACACCATTAGTTTTTATGGAAGATATAGCAGATCTTATTGACTCTTCAACTAACATTATCCGAAACTAAAGGTACCACTAACTCTTTCTTTAAATCGTTCTTGATAATCAAAAAGACTTTTACTTGGAAGTATATATACAACATCGCCCTGATTGAGACCTTGAACTATTTCTACATTATATAAGTCTGATACACCGACTTTTACCCATGAAAGAATGGGACCTTTTCTAGTGTCTTTAATAACTATAAATCTATTAAAATTTTCTCCAGACATTTTCTCCTCAAGAAAATTATCAATACTTTCCTTATCTATATCTAAGACTGCAGTGGCGGTGTATATATCTTTACGAGTTCTTAATGACATTGTTGGAACACTTAAAGCGACATCCTTATTTAATATTTCGATAACTACATCGGTGTTCATACCAATTAGTAAAAGATTATCCTCATTATTTATATCAATTAAAACAGGAAAAGTTGTTACATTTTGTTGAATGTATGCTTTTGGTTCTATTTTCGATACAGTACCTATAAACTCTTTATCACGATATGCAGCAACTTTAATAGAAACCTTTTGTCCAATTTCTACTTTACCAACATCAATTTCATCAACCAAAGCTCTAACACGAACTTTAGATAAGTCTGCCATTGTCATTATGATACTTCCTTCACCAAAAGCAGATGTAGGTGACGATATAACCTGACCCACTTCAACAGGTCTTGATATTACAGTACCGCTTATGGGTGATTTAACAAGAGTATCATCTAAAGAGATTTTTGCGTTTTCAAATGAAACTTCAGTTCTTACTAGTGTAGACTTAGCTTGAGCATAATTCTCTTTAATATCTTCAAAATCTTTATCTGAAATACTTGAATTCGCATGTAACTCAATACCTCTTTCATATTGTGCCTCAGCGTTAGTTAATCTTACTTTTGCAGCCTCTAAATCTGATTGCGCCTGATCAACTATATTATTAGCTGTTCTTTGATCAATCTGAGCTAAAGTAAACCCCCTTTCAACAAAATCACCAACTTCAGCACCTAAAAATAAAACTTCGCCTGAAGCTTTAGACTTTATTTCAACAGATGAAATCGCCTCAATAACACCTGAAGCCTCTATTGATACTTCTAATGTTTGAGCGGCTGTCTCTTCTTTCTTATAAAACTGAGTTTCTTTTGAATCAGATGAGCCACCACAACCATACAAGAACAAAAATACTGTGATAGCGTATATATTTTTTTTCATGTCATTCCTTTATATCAGATTTTATCAGACCATCCATAATAGTTATAATTCTATTAGACTGTTGTGCAATACTGTCCTCGTGTGTAATAAGTATTATAGTTTGACCATTATTGTTCAATTCTTTGAATAAATTCATAACATCTTCACCTGTTTTTGAATCAAGATTTCCTGTAGGCTCATCTGCAAATAAGATACTTGGCTTATTTACTAAAGCTCTTGCTATGGCTACTCTTTGTTGCTGACCGCCTGACAATTCTGCAGGCGAGTGACTTGATCTATCTGATAAACCAACTTTATCAAGTGCCTCATTTGATCTCATAATGGCGTTTTTTTTATTTTCTCCAGCATACTTTAAAGGCAACATAACATTTTCTAATGCAGAATTTCTTGCCAATAAATGAAACGATTGAAATACAAAACCAATTTCATCATTTCTTATTTGCGCTAGTTCATCATCAGCAAGCTCGCTTACAGATTTATTGTTCAAAAAATATGTTCCATCCGTTGGTGTATCTAAACATCCAATAATATTCATCAAGGTTGTTTTTCCTGACCCCGATGGTCCCATAATTGCAATAAACTCACCTTTTTCAACAGATAAAGTTATGCCTTTTAGGGCTTCAACTTTCTCACTTCCAACTTGATAGTGCTTTGTTAATGATTCTGTTTTTATGATCATGTTAGTTAGACAAATTAATTTTTTTTAAAATTCAGAGAATTAAAGCTCAAATTGTTTTATATAGGATAGCCATCCCTCAGCAGTGTCTTTTGTATCATTAAAGCTTGAAGCTAAAATAAGATTTTCTTTAGCTTTATCAATTTCTTCCAATTCAAAATAAGATATGCCTTTTATCAATTCAATTCTGCCAGGTATATCATCCCAACCTCTTTTTTTAGCAATATTGAATGATGAAATAGCTAATTTATATTGCTCATTATCAAATGCATAAGTACCTAACCTAAAAGACAAATCTGGATCATCAGAAATTTTTTCAGCTTTTACTAGAATCTTTATTCCATTTTCTAAATCTCTAGAATAAAAATATGAACTAGATAAAAGCTTTAAATTTACTTCATTTTCTTTGATTATTTTTTTCTTGATTCCGTCGTTAATGACCATAATGCTTTTAAGAGGAGATTTTTGGTATAAATAATATTTTGCAAGTAATAAGTAATCTGATTCTTTATCTAAAGTATTATTTTCATAACCCAACTCAAGTGTAGCCAATGAATCTAATTCAAATTCTTTTGCAAAATATAAAGCGCTAACCTGATTCCAATATTTTTTCTTATTTGGTTCTAAATACAATAATCTGGTACCAAGATCTTCAGCATCTTCCAGATTTTCAAGTTTCATAGCTAAACTGAAAGCATATTCAATCCAATCAATCTGAGGTTTATCTGCTTTTTTATTTGCAATTTTTATATGGTAATAAGATGGTTCGTATTGATCTAATCTACCATGTGAATATGACATTAAAAGATTTACTCTTGCTGAGACTGGATATTTATATTTTTCACCAACAGCAATAAATTCTTCTAAAAGCGGAATAACGTTTTCATACTTTCCTATCATGAAATAAGTTTGAGCCAATTGAAATCTTACTTCCTGCAGACCAATTCTTGGCATTTTTCCTGTAGCTAATGCTTTTTCAAACCAAGGTATAGCATCAGTATATTGACTTTGTACGGCATAGAATTGACCATAAAGTTGATACAATAGTGCTGCTTCATAAGTCCTGCCACCTCTAAAATAATTTTGATCTCCCATTTCAAGTTCTTTTTGGGCCTTATCATAATTTTCGTTACCTATATGGTCATGAATCCTTTTAAAATAATCTGCCATCCATCTGCTAATGGTCTCTTCTGATGAAACATATAGTGATAATGAAAATATTAAAATAAAAAATAATTTACGCATTACAAATAAAGTCAATTTCTACTTCTCCGGCTTGTTCAACAGGTATGCCATTTATAACTTTAGGCTTAAATTGCCATCTTCTAATTGCCTTGGTTGCCTCTTTACTAAACAGTGTCCCATTGGTTGCTCTAACTATTCTAGCTAATTTTACCCTACCATTAGGTCCAACTACCAAATAAACTCTTACTGAGCCATCAATACCGCCCTGTATCGCCTGAATTGGGCATTGTGGTTGAACTCTAACCATTGGGATTAATGCAGATGATGTTCCTTGCAAATCATTCATATTACCAAGAAATGCTCCACTAAAATCAATAGGGACTGAAAAGTTTGGTAATTCGATATCCAAATTTGGTCTTATCAGTTTTGTATCTTGTTGAATATCAATGTCAGGCGGAGGTGGTGGTCTTTTTTCAGGCTTCGGTCTGTCAGGAATTTTTCGATCTCTTTCTAATAGAGAATCATCTGTATTTATTCTAATAAACTCTAAATAGCTTATGTCATCTTCATTCTTTTTATTAAATGCATCTGTCGATATTAGGTATTGCATCAATAAAAAAATACAAAAAGCAGCAACAAATGCCAGAAAATGCGGGTAAAACTTTTCGTATTTTTTAATTATCATTTTTTGCCGCTATAGATATATTAGTAACACCAGCTAATCTAATTTGATCCATTGCCTCTACTAATAATCCAGACCTTGATCTTTGATCGGCTTGAATAATTACTGATCCTTCCGGATATTCAATTTTAAGTCTTTCTATATTTGCTCTAACTGCTTTTAAATCGACTCTTCGTTTATCTATCCATATTTCGTCATTTTCGGTAATTGCAACCAATATATTTCCCTTTTCATCTCTTTCTGCAGTTTCTGCGTTAGGTCTATTAACGTCAACTCCGGTCTCTTTGACAAAAGAGGTAGTCACTATAAAGAAAATGAGCATAATAAACACAATATCCATCATTGGTGTTAAATCTAATGCAGCTTCCTCTTGTGCTAATCTTCTCTTGTTATATCTTTTCATACTGTAATTGTTTTCTTGAGAAAATCTCTTGCCTCTTCTTGATACCTTTCTACTCTGTTTGCTAAATCAAATTTAAAAAATAGTCCGCTAAGAGCAATAGTCATTCCTGCCATAGTCGGAATAGTTGCTTTAGCAACACCTGTTGACATTGCTCTAGGATTTCCAGTACCCAAAACTGCAAGTACTTCAAAAACCTCAATCATTCCATAGACTGTTCCAAGAAGACCAAGCATAGGACATAAACCTATCAAACCATCCAAAATTTTTAATTTTTGTGTAGAGACCCTTTTTATATGAATTAAAAAAGACTCTTCAAATAAGTGAATGTTTGAACGGTTAATGTTTACACCATCTGAAAATATAACAAAATTATTCTTTATCCAATTTTTATTATTGTATGAAGTGCTTAGATATTTTGAAAAAATAATAAACCAAATAAATAGAGTAACAATAAACAAAATATAAAGTACTGGGCCTCCTCTATCAAATAGTTCTGCCAAACCCAACATCACTTAACCTTTTTTACGATAGTAACGGCAACAAACTCTTCTATTTCTTGAAGAATTTCAGATACTTTTTCAGACAATAATGTATACATTGCTAACAAAGGTGCTGCAAAAATTAGTCCAAGCATTGTGGTTACAAGAGCTTGTGAAATTCCACCTGCCATTTGTTTTGGATCACCAGTACCAAACACTGTAATAGCTTGGAAAGTTTCAATCATACCTATAACTGTACCTAACAATCCAAGTAATGGTGCTACAGCTGCAAGGAACTTAATCCAATTAACGCCCCAGCTTAAATTCCCATTTACAGTTAATAAAACTTCATCGCATTCTCGTTCAAATGTATCAACATCTTTTGCATTATCAGAAATTGATTGAATCTTATTAAAAACATCTGAATTTTCATTTGAGCTTATAGTTTTTGAATATATATATAGTGTGTAATACCTATAGGCTGCAAAAATTAAACCTGATAAACCAATGATCACGATTATGAATCCAATTAATTTACCTTGAGCAATTCTTTCAAAAGTAGAGGGTTTATCGAGATAAAGTGAGAGAAGAAAACCACGTGTTGGATCTATTGGTGCAACAGTATAATTATCTGATCGATAATGTGATCGGAATTGTCTTCTTAATGATCTATCAGGTTGTTTTTGAAGAACTGAATAAGCATTGTTTGCAATGTCTGTTTTCACAAAAGATTTGTTTTTAACCATATTAAATGGTCCGTATCTAACTAATTTATCTTTTTCAATATCACCGTCAGAATTAATAACACTTGCCTCAATTTCTTTAATCTCGCCAGATGAATTTATTTCATTTAGATGCAGTATCCATAAATCTTCGAGATTTTTTAAATTGTGAACTTTTATTTTACCAATTTCATTTAACGCATCAGTTCTGTTTGGATGTTCAGAAAAGTTATATGCAGACTCAGAATCAGCTTGAAGCTCTCCAGCCATTTGTCTTGCTACACCAAATAACTCACCTAATACTCCAAGTTTAATATTAAGTTCTGTCTCAAGTTCTGCTAATTTAAGCTCATTTGACTCAAAAAGGTCTTCAAGTCTTTGATTTCTAGCCTCCTCATCAGATAATTGTTTTTGTGCCTTTGATAAAAGAAATCTTCTGTCAGCAACTTTTTTTATAAAATTATCAACTCTAGCCGCATCGATTTTAGAGAGTTCATCTCTATTTTCTTCAACTCTATTTATTAAATCTTGAATCTTTTCTACTCTTTCAATATTTGGGTCGACTTCCTCTTGCACATTTTGAGAATTAATAAAGAAGGGAATAAAAATTAAAATAGTAAGTAGATAAAACTTATTCATTTTTCTACTCCTTGAACTGGAAGATTAATAAAATCTGGTGGTGCTTGTTTGTAAGCAATTTTTAATGCAGAATCAATTTCATCTGAATACTTACCATCTAAGTGCACCCATCGTTTTTTATTTTTATCCCAGTAACCAGTTTCGCCACCATCCGGTGTCATATAATAAAGATTTAGTCTACCTAATCTAAAAAACTGTGCCGCTAAGTTAATACCATCAATATCTATCGAGCCAGAATATGCTTCAATCGTTCTGCCGTACTCATTTTCTATTTGATAGGCTTCATATATCTTTCTAAATTTTTCAGCTGTTGAAAAATTAGCTTTAAATAAAATATCTTCAAGTTCTTCAAGTCTTGCCATTCTTTCATCCATTAAAAATGGCACATCTATTTCAATGAGATCTCTAAGAGTAATAACCATTCTCTCTAACAAAGGTAAAACATATTTATTTGTTTCATCTAAATTTTCAATTTGTTTTGTAATATTAGCAATTTCTTCAGCCTGACTTATAGTAATTCTCTCAAGTTGATTGTCATATTTATTTAGAATCTCAAACTCAACAATAGTATCTTTATATTCGTTTGTAAGACGCTTTGACTCAGAATCTAATTTATCAATTCTTTCTTGAGCTTGCTGCATATTTTTAATTGTTCCTGACTGAATATCTATTGAATCATTAACAAGCTGTTCAGGGTTTTCAGGAACAATCGTTTCAGGTTCTTCTTGTGCAAAAGTAAATATTCCAAAGAATATTGTGATAAAAATTAAAATATTATTTTTCATAAGTTAAAAAAATGGGGCCTTACTTGAAGGCCCCGATATTATATAGTTTTTGGTCTATTTAATATATATTTTTTTAGAATCTATAAGATGCACTTAAGTAAACAGCTCTACCAAAAATACTGTAGTAACTTCTGTTGAAGTAAGGCCATCCATATGCACTGTCTTTCTCAGGCATTTTATCCTCAATATTCGCTATTGTAGCCCTTAAAGATAAGTCTGCTGAGTAGTTATAACCCACAGATAGGTTAGCAGTAATAAATGGGTCACCTTTTTCGCCGTAATACTGTTCAGTATGACCAGTTCTATCCATGAATAATGAAACTCTCCAGTCATCATATCTCCATGTTGTAGTAGCGGTCTGCTGTGATCTTGGCTCGTATAGATAATAATCTAATAATTCTAAAGTATCTGAATTAGAATCTTCTTTTCTCTTTCTTGAGATAATATTCGAATTGTAAATGACAAATCCAAAATCACCAGCTGATTCAGTTGAGAAATTATATCTTAGAGTGGTATCAACACCTTGGAATTCTTCAAAAGACTGGTTTGTATTGTAAGTAGTTATTTCGTCATAATCACCAATACCATCAGTATCCAAATCACCAGGTGTTGTTCTCTTAATGGCTGCAAGAGTTTCAGCACAATTAATGCCTGCAAAGTTAGAATTGTTGAGCCATGTTGCAAAAGCCTCACCCTCTAAACAATAACCTTCTCTATTAGCAATATTTTGAACATCAAGGTTTGTTACTGCGCCTTCAAGTTTTACATGGAAAGCATCCATTGTGAAAGATAGTCCTTCAGATATATCCCACACGAAACCTAAGTAATAGTTTTCTCCAGACTCCTCTTCTAAAGCTGTATTTCCTTGGAATCTTCCTTTAATTGTGAGTGAATTATCACAGGCTTGGAAAGTAGGTACTCCAGTAGCAAAACACTGATAATAATCAGTAACGCCAGTAAAGTAAGAACTGCTACCAGCATATACATAATGCATGTCTGGTGCTCTAAAACTTTCTGAAGCTCCACCTCTTAGTAGGAATTTATCATTTGGTCTGTATGCAAAGTTAAGCATAGCTGACTGTCTTCTTCCAACAGCGCTAGACGCATCATCATATTCATCAGATCTTAATGCTGCTGTTAATTCAAGTTTAGGTAGTACTGGTAGTAAGAATTCAACACCAACAGATGTTCTATCTCTATCACCACCACCTTGTCTTGCAGAACCATTAATAAATATTACTGCTCCAGGAACTTCATTATCGGAATCAACTCTTCTTTGATCTGGCTTTAGTAAATAATCATTTTCATGATATTCAAAAACTGCTGCAAAGCCAATTGGACCACCAGGTAATTGATAGTCAAGTTCACCAGAAACTTGGTAATCAATCATAGTTGATGATGTTTCGGCACCAGTTACTTCAGGAGCATTGAAAGCACCAACAGCACTATCAGGTATTGGTGAAAAAGCTCTATCCCATGCTAAACAGGCAGAATAAGTTGTACCAAATAATGGATCAACAATTGTATCAACACCACAAGGATGATTTTGAGCTGCAGGTGTATCCATATATGAATAATAGAAATTAGCATAACTAAGATATGTGCCTATTCCAAAAGCATAGGCTGCATTGTAATAAAGATCGCCCCTCCATTTATAAAAACCAGATATATCTGTTGTATCACCTCTATCTGCACCTGTAATCCAATCATACACAGCAGTGGTAAGTGGTGATGATTCATAAACTGAATTATATTCAGTTGTACTTATACCAGCTGACCATTCCATACCATTGTCATAAACTCCATTTAAGCCAATGAATACATCTGTAACGTCTTCAGTATAATTTGACTCTCTTCTTGAGTTAGGCCCTGCTAATCCTCCAAGAGTTCTTGTATATCTGTATCTACCAAAGTTGTTATCACCAATTAAACCACCAAAACCAGAATCCTGTCTTGTGGTATGAGGTGTGGCTGTCCAAACGTCACTCATTCTAAACCATCTTGAGAAGCTATTTATAAATGATTCTGATTCATAGTAAAAAGCTCTAGCTGTAAGAGTAACGCCATTATCAAAATTGTAATTGTAAGTACCCATTAATGTGTACTCATCTCTTTCATTAATTAATGTTTGTTGATCATCACTGTAATCTTGCACACAATATGATCCTGGATATGAGTAAGGAGGTGAGGTATATCCATAATCTCCTTTATCCCATTTGAAACCTGCTGGGTAAATGTCTGGACAAGAATATCCGTTAGCTGCATATGCATCGTATCCATATTCACCATAACCTCTTGGAGTACTGTCATAACCTGAGATACTTTGAAGTGACATTAAGTAATCAGCAAATACTGCGTCTGATCTATATTGGGGATCATTTGGATCAGACCAAATTGGGTTATCTTGCCAGCTATCAAAATCTTCTCTATCGTTATAATACATCGGGTCAATGTGATACATATTTGCACCGACTGTCCAGCTATGATTTCCTGAGAAACCACCTGTTGTAAATGTAAGATCTATAATATTATCGCCACCATGTTCCGTTTCACCAATATAGAAGTCAATTTCATTATATTCTTTACCAGTAGTAGTAATAATGTTAACAACCCCTGTAACAGCATCAGAACCATAAACAGCTGAAGAACCTGAAGTTAATATTTCAATTCTATCAATAAGACCTGCTGGAATTGTTCCTGTATTAACAAAGTTCGAAGAGTTGTTATATGGGAATGGATAATCAGCCATTCTTCTTCCGTTAACAAGTACTAAAACTCTACCAGGACCAAATCTTCTCAAGTCAAGCTCATTAGCATTTGGTGTGAAAGTGTTTACAAGTGACTCGTTCTGTGTGGCAGCGTTAGCAATAGGAAGACTTTGAAGTGCTTCTGTTAAGTTTCTGTAACCATTATCCTTCATATCTTGTTTTGTGATAACAATTAATGGACTAGCTCCTTCAACTTGGCTTCTTTTAATTCTTGATCCAGTAACTGTGACCTTTTCGAGAGTTACAACTCCATCCTCAGATTCTGATGATTCACTATCACCTGATGAGTCGCTTTCTGTAGCAACAGGAGTAGATTCAACAGACTCTTCTACTACTGTTTCTGGCTCATCATCTTGTGCTACTTCGCCTGGGTTATCAGCAACCACAGCAAAAGTTACAGTTAATAATGAGAATAAAAATAAGTTTTTCATGTCTTTGATCATAAAAATATCCCCGTAATACGATTACTTAATCCTCTAAATTACTATATTTTGAGTCAAAAACATAGAATTATTTTATTTTTTTTATATACATTTATTACAGGAATTTAATGTATATAGTTATTTATGTATGCAATAATAGAAAAATCTCATTTTAAATTTTAATAAAGGTATTTTATGACTCATAAATTATTAAATAGCTATTTTGCAATATTGATCGTATTTTTTACAAATAATCTGTTATCAGATGATTTAATTCCGGCAGAACACTTCGCTTGCTATGGAAACAGTCACAGCATGCAGCTTTCTCCTGATGGAAAATATTTAGCAATTTTAACCCAGCCAAAAGAAAATAAATGTGATATTGAACCTGATTTACAAAAATATGTTGAAGATGACTATAGAGGAGGAATGCTAGTTGTTCAGGATCTAAACAGTAGTAATAAAGATTTTATTGAATTAACAAGTGGTAGAGGCAATAGCAGTGTATCAAGCGTTAAATGGATAGCAGATGATAGGATTATTTTTACAACTGAACCAACTAATTCTTCAGCAAAATCATTATCAGCTTACAGATTGATGTCTATGAATATTGATAGAGATAGAAAAAAAAGAAAATCTAGAACTCTTTATGAGTTTAAAACTGCTCAAGGAATGCTTGTAAGTCCAAAAATCACTAGCCTTCTTCCTGATGAACCTGATTGGATTATGGTAAAAATTAACGAAAGAAGAGGTTCGGTTGATGATTATTACAGATTAAATGTAAAAACTGGAGCCAAGAGACTTGTTGCTTCTGGGCCGGACATAGAAAAGGAAGAATGGTTAGCAAATGTTGTTGAAAAAGCTGATGGAACTCCACTAGCTGCAGTATCAAATTTTGGTGACACCTGGAGAATATGGAGATACTTACCTGAAAATGATGAATGGGAAATACATTTTACAAATAAGTGTCAGACACCTACATTCTTTCCACTCAGCGGTTACGAAGGTAAATGGTTGGTAGCTGGTCAAGATGTTTCTAAATATAAAACGTGGAATGAAGAAAATGATAAAAGTAAATTATTTATTTATGACCCTGAAGTAAGGAGTTTTGAGTTGCTTTATGAAGACCCTACCTATGACGTTGCAGGACCGGTAGGTGGTTGCAGAACTGCAGACGGCGGAGCTGCAATTGACGAAAAAACCAATGAACTCATATATGTAAGTTACTATGCAGAAAAACCAAAAAGATTAATCTTTAATGAAGAGCTTGCTGAATCATATGAAATGATCCTTCAACATTTTACAGGTGTCTATGGGGATGATGTAGTTGTAAGACCTATTACTTGGAGTAAAGACAGAAATAAAGTGATTTATTCAGTTTCAAGTTCAACCGAGCCTGGTGAATATTACTATTTTGATAAAGAAAATATCATTCTAACCTTTATGTGGGATAGATCTCCATGGATAGATAGATCAAAACTTTCAAGAAAGGTACCAATTCAATATACAGCGCGAGATGGCCTTGAAATTCATGGTTATTTAACTGTTCCCTATAATTCAGATGGAAAAAATCTACCAATGGTTGTTCATCCTCATGGAGGTCCTAACGCAAGAGATTACATGTCATATGATACTTATGTGCAATTTTTATCAAGCAGAGGATATGCTGTATTTCAACCAAATTTTAGAGGTTCCACTGGTTATGGTGCATATCATTACATCTCAGCAAATAAGCAGTTCGGGAAAACAATGCAAGATGATATAACTGATGGTGTGAATTATCTTATTGAACAAGGTGTTGCTGATCCAGATCGTATTGCAATCTTTGGAGGAAGTTATGGTGGTTACGCTACTATGGCTGGTCTTGCATTTACACCAGACCTCTATGCCGCTGGTATAAACTTTGTAGGTGTAGTTGATTTAGAACTACTTCAAGAAGATTCAAATAGAAATTCAAGAAGATTTGGTGGTTTTTATGATGAACTTAGACTTGAATGGGGCGATCCAGATGACCCAAATGATATGGAATACATAATTGAGACTTCTCCTTTAAGACAAGCTAAAAACATAAAATCACCAGTTTTGATAATACATGGTGCTCAAGACAATAATGTTAGATTAGTTCATGCTAGAAAATTGGCTGATAAATTAGAAAGTCTTGGAAAAGAATATGAGTGGTATGTTGAACCATACGAAGGTCATGGCTTTGGTGGTGAACAATCGACACTAAATATGTTTGGAAAAGTAGAAGAGTTTTTAGATAAACATCTAAAAAACTAAAAAGCCTCGAAAGAAGTCTGACTTTTACCAAGAATTAAGCCGTGAATATCATACGTACCTTCGTAAGTATTCACTGCTTCTAGATTCATACAATGCCTGATTACATGATATTCATCGCTTATACCATTGCCACCATGGATATCTCTAGATGATCGCGCAATATCTAATGCTTTCTGACAATTATTTCTTTTAAGCAATGAAATCATCTCTGGTTTCATTTTGTCTTCGTCAATAAGTCTACCTAATCTTAATACCGATTGAAGACCTAATGTAATCTCAGTTTGCATATCAGCTAATTTTTTTTGAACAAGCTGCTTTGATGCAAGTGGCTTACCAAATTGCTCTCTTTCAAGCGAGTACTCAAGTGCAGCATTCCAGCAGAACTCAGCTGCGCCCATTGCACCCCATGCAATTCCATATCTGGCCATGTTAAGGCAAGAAAATGGACCTCTAAAACTTTGAACTTCAGGAAGTATTTTATCTTTACTCACAAAAACATCTTCAAGGAAAATTTGACCAGTTATAGAAGCTCTCAATGCAAACTTGCCCTCAATTTCTGGAGTACTTAATCCTTTAGAGTCCCTATCAACAATAAATCCTCTCAAGACACCCTGCTCATCTTTTGCCCAAATGACTAAAACATCCGCTATGGGAGAATTTGTAATCCAAGTCTTTGATCCATTTAATATATATCCATCGTCTTTTTCTTTTGCGTTTGTTTTCATTGAAGCTGGATCAGAGCCTGCATCAGATTCTGTTAAACCAAAACAACCAATTAGCTCGCCTTTTGCCATTTGAGGGAGATAATAGTCTTTTTGGTCATCTGAACCAAAATGATAGATCGCATGCATAGCCAAAGATGTTTGTACGCTATAGGCAGATCTGTAACTTGAGTCAACTCTCTCGATTTCACGAGCTATCAAACCATAAGATACATAATTTGTTCCTGCACAACCGTAACCATTTATGGGCGCACCAAGAAATCCCATTTCAGCCATTTCTTTATATATACCTTTATCAAATATTTCATTTCTATTTGCATCTGTGATTCTAGGCAGAAGTTCTTTTTGACAATAATCACGAGCTGATTTTTGAATAATCAATTCTTCATCAGTAAGTTGTTCATCAAATAATAAAATGTCTTGGATTTTCATAATTGTTATAATTTTTCGACTCTAATAATACCAAATCTTGGCATTGAGAACACTATAGAATTGGCATTTAGTGCTTCCTCAACAAACTCAATCATTCTATTTGAGTTGCCACAAATAATCATTAATGGAATCTCTTTTTGATATTGAAATACAAAATCAATAACTTCGTCCGAAACATCCTGATGTCTAACACCATGAAGATCTAAATGAGTTATGCCGTTTTCTTTCGATATTTTCATCAATACACATTAACCTTAAGCATATATAATTATTATATGGCAAAACTATACTTCTTTTATTCAACCATGAATGCAGGTAAGTCAACTGCCCTACTCCAATCAAACCATAACTACTTAGAAAGTAATTTAAAAACTTTACTATATATTCCCAAAGAGTTAGGTGAAAAATCAAATGGAAAAATTATTTCAAGAATTGGTTTAGAAGCTGATGCAATCATTATCGATAGTAAATATAACTTTCTTAATAAAATTGAAAAATTAGATCATAAAAATATAAGTTGTATATTTGTAGATGAAGCTCAGTTTTTATCAAAAGAGCAAGTTCAAGGTTTAGGAAGAGTTGTAGACGATTTAAATATACCTGTTATGTGCTATGGCATAAGAACAGATTTTCAAGGTAAGTTATTTGATGGAAGCAAAGAATTGTTAGCCATAGCTGACAATCTAAAAGAATTAAAAACCATATGCAGTATGTGTGAGAAGAAAGCAACGATGGTAGTAAGATTAAATCAGGATGGGGAAGTGGTATTAGAGGGTCAGAAGATAGTTATTGGTGGAAATGATATTTACAAAACACTTTGTAGAAAACATTTTAGGGAACTCACAAAATTAATTTAAATGGAGTAAGTTGATGGAATACGTGAATAAACAGTTGTTATTAGATAAAAGACCAACAGGCATGCCTGGAGATGATTGTTGGAAATTAAACGAAGAAGTTATTTCTTCAACAGGAAGTAACGAAATTATTATTGAGGTTAAATATTTATCTATCGACCCATATATGAGAGGTAGAATGAATGACTCTAAATCATATGCTGCACCAGCAAAAATTGGCGAGCCTATGACAGGTGAGACTGCTGGAGTCGTAGTAGAAAGTAATTCAGATTTATTTAAAGTTGGTGACAAGGTTTGTGCACATAAAGGATGGCAAACCTATATTAAAGCAAAAGATACGGATGCTGCTCTTTTAAAAGTGCCTGAATCGGATATAGGATTATCATCATTTCTTGGAACGCTTGGTATGCCAGGTCGAACTGCCTATTTTGGTCTCAATAGAGTTGGAAAACCAAAATCAGGTGAAACTTTAGTAGTCTCTGCTGCTTCAGGAGCTGTGGGTGCTGTAGTAGGTCAGCTTGGAAAGATATACGGTTGTAAAGTGATTGGTATTGCAGGTGGACCAGAAAAATGTGCCTTTGTTAAAGATATATTGCAATTAAACGAATGTTTAGATTATAAAGCAGGCAATTTAGAGGAAAATTTAAAAAATGCTTGTCCTAATGGCATAGATATATATTTTGAAAATGTAGGTGGTCCTGTGACAAGAGCAATTGCCCCGCTATTGAAAAACGGATCAAGAGTTCCGATCTGTGGTTTTATCTCTCAATACAATGAAGCTGATATGTTAAAAGTAGAAACACCGTTTCATGTATTAGGAGCGCTTGAAAATAAACCTGAACATAGATTTTTTGTTGTTACTGAATGGGCTGATGAGTGGGAGGATGCAACTAAAGAGATACTTCAATTGGTTAAAGAAGATAAAGTTCGTTACAGAGAAACTATCACAAAAGGCTTTGAAAATGCACCTCAGGCTTTAAGAGATGTTTTAACAGGTAAGAATTTTGGGAAGCAAATTATTGAAATCTAATCTATTTCAATAACTCCTTTCATATATAGAACAGCATTACCTCCTATCAAAACTCTGTTGTCAGTGTTTTCACAAAAGAGCTCTCCTCCTCTCTTTGAAACTTGTTTAGCTGTAAGTGAAATTTTTTCTAATTTCTTTGACCAATAAGGAATCAAGGTTGTGTGAGCTGAACCAGTTACAGGGTCCTCATTAATACCATATTTTGGACAAAAGTACCGAGAAACAAAATCATACTGGTTGCCAGAAGAAGAAATTATTAAACCCTGGCCATCAAGCTTTGAAACAGCATCAAAGTTAGGAGTTATATTTGAAACTATTTCTTCGTTGTCAAATACAGCAAATAAATTAATATCGCCTTGATAAGTTTGAAGAGGTCTTACACCAGTTGCATTTTCTACAGCATCAATCATATCTACTTCTTTAAAGTTATCTTTAGGAAAATCAAGTTGTAAAAAATTTTCTTGCTTATAAACTTTTAACTCACCGCTTGCAGAATTTAAAGTAATGTTTTCCTCATCATTATTTAAAAAATTAAAAAAAACATAAGCTGAGGCGAGAGTTGCATGCCCGCATAAATTAACTTCACATGCTGGAGAAAACCATCTAATTGAATTATTTTTTAAGTCAACGAAAGCTGTTTCTGATAAATTGTTCTCGGCAGCAATTTTTTGCATTAAAGATTCATCATTAAGCTCAGAAAATATTACAGCCGCAGGATTTCCTGCGAACATCTTGCTGGTAAAAGCGTCTACATAATAAACTTCTAATTTCATAACTAGTAATTGTATAAATTTACTTATCTTAATGAATCATAACCCATATAATAATTACATGAAAAATTATCTACTTTCATTTTTTATTATTTCTTCAGGGGTGATCTTTGCTGAAGATACCGTAGCAAATATATTTAAAGTGAATTATAAAAATCAATTATTTATGGATGTTGAGGTTGCACTTGCAGAAGCACAATCTGAACTTGGAATCATTCCATCATGGGCGGCAAATGAAATATCTTCTAAGGCTGATATTAAATATCTTTCTCAAAAAGATATCGATAAGGAGCATAAACTTGTAAGACATACTCTGGTTGCTAGATTAAATGTTTGGAAACGTTCCATAGATAAAGATGCAGCAGAATATCTTCACTATGGAGCAACAACAGTAGACATATGGGACACAGTTTTAGTACTTCAAATAAAAGACTCGATTGATCTATTGATTGATGACCTATTAGAGATTGAAAATTATTTATTAACTCTTACCAAAGATAATTTATATACTTATATGCCTGGCAGAACTCTGGGTCAACATGCACTTCCCATTACGTTTGGAAAAAAAACCAGTACATGGTTAGCTGAAAATAGAAGGAATATTGAACGCTTACAACACGTTCAATCAAAAATTAATAAATCAGGAATACTTAAAGGGGCTGTTGGCTCCTATTTAGGGCTAGGCCCACAAGCTATAGAGACTGAAAAACTTATGATGATAAATTTAGGTCTTGACGAACCATCAAAAGATGACTGGCATGGCATAAGAGATATTTTTGCAGAGTATGCATTAACCCTTGCAATAATTTCAAAATCTTTTGGCAGAATTGGAAATGAACTGACTCTTCTTCAAATGACAGAATTAGGCGAAACCGAAGAATATCTTGGTTCCAAATCTGTAGGTAGTAGCACTATGCCTCAGAAAAAAAATCCCAGAGGACCTGGAGATTTACTTGAGTATTCAAGAATTATTCCACGATTATCAGAGATTGTTTTAGATGATATGATCAACAGCTTTGAGAGAGATGGAGAAAAAAGTGATGATGAACTTAAACAGATATCTATTGTCACAGAGCAAATGTTAGATCGAGCAAAGCCCCTTCTTAAAGAGCTTAAAGTTAATAAGCAAAAAATGCGAGATAACTTGAATTTAACCAATGGTCTGATTTTATCTCAAAGACTTACTTTTTATCTTGCAGATAAGCTTGGTAAAGATACTGCAAATGAACTCATGCATGATGTTGCAAAATTTGCATTAGAAAATAATTTAACTCTAGAGGAAGCTGCGCTTCAAAACAGTATAATTTCAAAAAATATTACCAAATCAGAATTAAAGAATATTCTTAATCCAGAAACTTACATTGGTCTTGCTGTGAAACAAGCTCAATTAATTATTCAAGATATTGAAAATAAAAGAACTAAATAAATGCATAAAGATGTAATTGTTGTAGGAGCGGGTATTTCTGGTATTGCTGCTGGATACAATCTCAAAAAGAGTTGTCGGAATAAATCTTTTGCTATTTTAGAAGCAAGAGATAGCATCGGTGGAACTTGGGATCTATTTAAGTATCCTGGTATAAGATCTGATTCAGATATGCATACCTTAGGATTTAGGTTTAAACCCTGGATACACGATAAATCTATAGCTGATGGTCCATCTATTCTTGAATATTTAAATGAAACAGTTGATGAATATGAATTAAGAAATAATATTTTATTAAATCATAGAATTAAATCAGCAAATTGGAATTCTAATCAATCTTTTTGGGAACTTGCTATAGAAGAAAATAATCAAACTAAAAATATGACATGTAATTTTCTTTTCCTTTGTGGTGGTTACTATAGTTATGTAAAGCCACATATGCCCTCTTTTAAGAATGAGGAAAGTTTTAATGGGGATATTGTTCATCCTCAGTTTTGGAATGAGGATATTAACTATGCTAACAAAAAGATAGCTGTCATAGGCAGTGGAGCCACAGCAATAACTATTATTCCAGCACTAGCTGAAATAGCTGAGCATATAACTATGGTTCAAAGATCGCCAACCTATGTTGTATCAGGACCAAGTGAAGATAAGATTAATAAATTTCTAAGAAAAATTTTACCGTCGAAAATTACGTACTTCTTAGTTAGATGGAAGAATATACTTTGGCAAAGTTTTACATTCTTTATGGCAAGAAGATATCCAGAGAAAACAAAGAATAAAATAATTGAACTAATTCGAGAAGAACTTGGTCCAGATTATAATATTGAAAAGCACTTCACTCCAACCTATAAACCTTGGGATCAAAGAATATGCCTAGTCCCCGATAGCGATTTGTTTGAATCAATTAAAAATAATAAGGTTTCTGTAGTGACAGATACTATTAAAGAATTCGAATCAGCTGGGATTAAATTAGACTCCGGTAAAACAATTGAAGCTGATATTATTATTACTGCTACTGGGATTGAACTAAATTCTTTTAATGATATAGATGTAACAATTGATAAAGTTAAGATTAATCCAAATGAAAGACTTACCTATAAAGGAATGATGCTCAGCGGAGTGCCCAACTTTGCTATTAGTTTTGGATATGTAAATGCATCATGGACATTACGGGCAGATCTTACCTGCGAATATGTTTGCAGATTAATAAATTTAATGGATAAGAAAGGTGTTTTATGTTGCGCACCAATAAATGATGAGGATGCACACGGTAATGATAAATTAATAGATTTCACTTCTGGTTATTTTCAAAGGGGTCTGCACATGATGCCAAAACAAGGCAATAAAGCACCATGGAAAAATTATCAAAACTATTTAAAGGACATCTTTGCTGTAAGGGTATTCTCAATAAATGATACAAACCTTAATTTTTACAATAATAAAAAATAACTTGTAACATTTTTCATCTAACTGCGTTAAGTAGTTATAAAGTTTTAAGAATAACTAAAATAATTTGTAACATTTTGTATTTAAGTACGTTAAGTAGATAAAGTAATAAAATGAAATCTTTATCGGCAATTAAATCTTATTCGAGTCATATCGACGATTACTCCTATTGTGAAAACAATGTCTTTAATGAAATGTGGCAAAATAAAGAAATGTCATTTGAAAAGCTTTTAGAGTTAACAAACCGGGTTTTATTTGGTTATGCAAGAGTCTTATCAAAGCAAGATTACGATAGGTCCTGTGAATTAATAGGAATCATGAATGAAAAAATACTAAAAAATAAAGAAACATTTATGTCACATCCAAAGCCATTGTTATATGCAAAATTAATTATGAAGCGGAGTTCAATTGATTTGCATCGTGCAGAGAATAGATTTATTGAAATGCAAAAAAAACAATCTCTATATTCTATTGAAGACACTCCTGGGGATGTAATAGATGATCTGGAAAAAACTATGGAATGTATAAAAAAATTAGATGAAGTTGAACAAACTATTTTAATAATGAAGGGTCAAGGAAATAACGATAAAGAAATTCATGAAGCGGTAAATGTTATTAGTGAAAAAGAAATAACTTTGGGTAATCTAAGAGTCAAAACTAACAGAGCTAGAATTAAACTTGCAAAATTAACAGGTAAAAATTATGAATGAAGCAATAGAAAATAAAATTATTGAGTTAATAGACCAGGGAAAGACTCCTGGAAACTCTCTTGAGCTTAAAAATATTTTGGAATCCTCAAGTGAAGCAAAAAACCTTTATGAAAATCTATTGATAAATGATGCTAAACTAAAAAATCTCTTTGCAGATGAATATATCGAATTTAATAATAAAATCGATAACTCTAATAATAAAGAAGTTGATACTAACAAAAGAGTACAATCTTATTATCTTAAACCTTTTATAGGTTTTGCTTTAGCTGCTAGCTTAGCATTTATAGCTATTACATTTGTAAACTCTCCTGAGCAAATTATTGATTCTGTAGAAGAAGAATCTGATCAATTGATTTATGCAGATTTTGAAGAAGTCCCTGGTTTAGATCCTCAACCAATCTATATATCAGGCTCTGAAATGGGTACACTTTGGAGTACTGCTTCAAGAATTGCAAAAGAGCTTGGTGTTGATCGATACGAAATAATGTATGTTGTTTATGAAGGTAATAAAGATTCATTTATTGATAACAATATCAATATGCCCAGAACCGATAGAGATTATTTTGTAGATCTTTCTCTTGTAGAAAATCTTGAAACAAGCTTTGTTGTCACGGAAGTTAAGCGTCACATTTTTTGTAGCTGTTAAATAATTTGTAACAAATTATCTTCTGCTTCGTTAAGTATATATATATAACACTTTTTGGAGAAAATATGGAAGAATTTATTGGTTATGGTTTAGTTGGTGTAATTGCACTTTTGCTTGTTCTTGGAGTTAAAAAGTTATTTACAAAAAAGAAAGATTTATATGATTATGAAGATGAGATTATTCTAGATAATGATATGGTTCACTATGGTCCTTTCTCCGGGAGCTATAAGAACCCATATCGTAAATTAGCCCTCCTCCTTACAATCTCATCTTCATATCTTTCTGCAAGTATCGATATGAAAACTATTGATAACTGGGGCATTATGTCTTGGGAAGAAACTTTAGTAATGCGAAAAACTTCTGACAGCTCACTATCTGAAATTTTTATAGAAATGGATAGACCTTTTTGTATATGTACTAATCCAAGAATTGTAACTCCTATTGGAACTAGTAATTACAATGAAGGCGATAAAATCGAAGCAACTATGATCATTAATAACTATAAACCTAAAAAAATAGTTTTTAATGTAGAGGCTGTTTTTGATAACACTCGTAATTATCTTTTAAAACCTATTCATCATCCTGGTCTAAGGAATGCTGAACTAATCAAGATAAAATTTGCATCAAATGTAGCCATTGATGATATTTTGTTTATTACTGAAGGCATGACTAATGCCATGAAACAAACTGAACGTATTTGTTTTAGTGACTATCAATTTACAGAACCTAACATAGAGGATGTTAAGGTATAAAAATGGTGGAGCTACGCGGGATCGAACCGCGGACCTCTTGAATGCCATTCAAGCGCTCTCCCAGCTGAGCTATAGCCCCATTGAAGACGATATTGTACACGAGATGAATTTAGAGTATATAGAGGCAAATCCTGTATCTAATTATGCTCTTTTAAATTTAGTATGAGAGATTTTCTTTAATTTTTTCTTGCCATGCACCTCGTCCAAACAACACAAAACGATATTCATCGCCAGTTTTAGTATTAACTGCCAGTGAGTTTGGCATAAGAGGTATGACATTTAAAAATTTAGTCCAACATTTTTCAGTTGACTCAATATCTGATAAATCAATAATCGTATTACCTCCCTGGATATTAATTGCATGTGCTTCAAAAATTAAGCGTTGATTTGTGAGATATAAATAACCACCGACAGTCTCAAATCCTTTTTGTAAATTAGCGCCACCTTTCTTTACTAACTTTTCATTATGATTTAATTCAGTTTTCATAATAAATCTCCATTGACAAAAGTATAGCAAAGTACAAGAAATAAGATTACTTATTAATTTTTCTTTAATAAATAATGTGAAACAAAATATTCTTTGCCATTATTTAAAGCAAAGAAAGCCTCACAAGATAAAAAGAAGATTCTCCACCTGTTAAACCAAATATTAGGTTTATCATAGTGTTTATTAAATATATCTAAAATTTTTTTCTTATTTTTATAATGATTATTGAGCCATGCTTTACAAGTTTTTGAATAATGATTTCCATTGATATCCCATTGATTGATAATTTCTAAATCATCATTAAAGTACTCAAATATATCTTTACTAGGCATTACTCCACCTTGAAAAAAATACTTTGTCATCCAATCAAAATTGTTTTTCATTTCATAAAGATAAGTTAAGTGTCTATGGCAGAAAATATGAATAAATAATCTTCCATCAGGTTTTAGTAAATTATTAAGAGAATTTAAAATTAATTTATAGTTCCTTAGATGCTCAAACATTTCTATTGAAACAATTCGATCAAATTGTGTATCTAATTCAAGGTTATTAACATCCATTTTATAAGCTTTAACATTTGATATACCTCTTTTTTGTGCTTCATTATTAATATATGTAATTTGGTCGATTGAATTACTAACTGATGTAATTTTTGCATCTGGATACTTTTCAGCAACATACAGAGAAAAACTACCCCACCCACAACCTAAATCAAGAATTTCATAACCATTCTTAATTTGAGCTCTTTCTATATAAAGCTCAAGCATAGATTTTTCTGCTTCATCTAAAGAATTTACGTTCTCAAAAAGTGAACAAGAATATTTTAGGTTGACACCCAGAACTTGGTTAAAAAATTCAGGAGGAACTTCGTAATGTTGTTCATTGGCATCGTATGTTTTTTCAGCAACAACTCCATCAGAAAGCACGCTGATAATTTCATCCTTATTGTTGTTATTGCTCGATTCTTTTAAGCGATTGTTGGTAATAAATCTCACAGCAATTTTTATTAAAGCATCAGGAATAAGGCCTGATTCGGCCAATGATAAAAGGAATCTAGTCATATTTTTGTAAATGAGCGTAGATAAACTAATATTAAAATAAAATTATTTTAATTTACGCACAAACTCTATTCTAATCAGCTTTATCTATTTCCCAATATTTAACTGCTACTGTTTTAGAAAGAATATCTATATCCCACATTACAAAATTAACAGCACCATTATTAACTGCATCTGTAAAAAATAATCTTATATTAGATTTATCTCTTTTAAATGTGCCTCTGTGAGGACTTGTAATAAAAGTACCATCCTCTAAAAAAGTTCTTGCCTCGCCACTCATCACCCCTCTAGTTCTGTCACCATCAACTGCCGACATAACATGAGAGCAAAATACAGATCCATAACCTTCAACTTTTCCTTCGTAATCAAAGGAAACAGAATCTGATTCAATTGACATTTTAGTGATAGTTAAATTACCAGTTCCATCTGGGTTGCTTAAATCCATTTTGTTTCTCCTTTAAATAAAAAAATTAATTGAATTTAGTATATTTAATGCTTTTTAAAAAGCAACTACATCCATTTTATAAAATTAACTAATTAATCGATTTTAATTACCTTTCCAGGTATCAAAGATATAAAATCAGGTGAATTAAAAGATTTAAGTGCCTCTTTTAATCTTAGTGGTGGCTCTAAAGTGTCTTCATCCGTTAATGCAAAGGTCCCCCAATGCATGCCAAAAGCTTTTTCAGCTTCAAGATCTAACATGACTTGAATGGCATCTTCAGGATTAACATGGCTTTCTGCCATAAACCATTCAGGGTTATAAGCTCCTATTGGTATAAATGCATATTTAGGAGCACCTAATTTCAGTCTTGTATCAATAAAGTCATTTGAATAACCGGTATCACCAGCATGATACATGCTGTAGTCAGCAAAATTAAAATACCAGCCGCCCCACAAGCTTTTATTTCTATCAAATAGCCCTCTTTTGGACCAATGTTGGACTGGGGTAAAAGTCAATGCCAGCCCTTCTACACTATATGATTCCCACCAATTAAATTCATATACATTTCTAATTCTTTTTCTTTTGAGAAGTTTTCCATCACCAATTGGAACAAAAAATATTGCCTCAGAATGTAATTTAGATATCTCTTTAAGTGAATTAATATCCAAATGATCATAGTGATTGTGACTAACAGTAACAAAGTCGATTTTTGGTAATTGATCAATACTCATAGCAGGAGGAATTAATCTTTCTGGTCCTACATTTTTAAATGGTGATGCCCTATCTGAAAAAACTGGATCGGTAAGAATGGTTATGCCCTCTTTCTTAATTAAAAATGTTGAGTGCCCAATCCAAATAATAAAATTATCTGCTTCATTTAAATTAATAGTTTGCCATTCAGAAGAAACATCGATTTGTGCTAGCTTTGGTTCAACATCAGACCTCACCCATTTAATTAAATCCTTAAATGGTTTTTCGAGAGCCTTGCCATTTGAGTTTGTATACTCCGCAAATATTAAATTGGATAAAGTTAAAGATGCCAATAAAAATATTTTTAACATTTTTTAACAAAGATTTAGGACTTTTTAGCTTGTAATTTGATATAAATATTCATAAAGAAGATAAAAAACTTTGAAGAATAACTAAATACTTTTCTTTTAAACTTAATTATAAAAATTTTAAGGTTTTGCATTTTCAATCGCAGCTGCTTTTTGAGTTAACGGTGGGTTTTCTCCCATAAGATTAATCTGGTTTATAGAGTAATTTGTCATGATTTCTGAAAAACCAGAATCTCTATTTGCATAATCATCTCTGATAATAAAATCATCATAATCAAGTTTTACGTTATAAAGAGAAAATTTATATTCAAATGTTGTATCTTTTATTTCACAAGAAAGGCCCATATCATCTGAAGGTGGTTTATATCTGAGATACTTTGCAGCATTTACTGCACTCGATTTAAAGAAAGGACAATCCTTTAATATAATTTTTCCATTTTCATCTCTACCTACCGCACAAACTGATCTAATAGCTTTTATTTTTTTTGGTAAACCTTTTTTATTAATATTAAATTTTACTGTTGCAAATCCTTGATAGCCAGTATCTGGGTGGGTTGGCTTCATTACTTGTATCATTTGAGCAGAGCACTCACTTATAAGAAGTGTACTAAATGATGAAACTAAAAAGATAAAGCATAATGTTTTTTTCATAGCTGCATTGTACTTAAATCATTGCCATAAAAAAAGGCCGGTAAACCGGCCTTTAAATATTAATCAATGATTAATTAGAATGCTACATTCCATTTTAGATAAGTAATCAAACCTTGGTTACTATAAAGACCTAGATATGCATCTCTGTCTCCGTTAGCGTTAGGTAATGGATCCTCATCTTCAGCGTTAAGCATACCGTAAGTAACAACACCATATTTACCTAAATCAGCTTTGATTTGTAGGTCTAAAGCACTGTACTCATCTTGTGTACCGCCAGCCTTAACAATACCACCAGTTGGGTTACCAGAAGCATCAGTTTCAGCATCAGAACTTAATCTGAAGTCACCAATATTTCTTTGTGTTAAAGCAACGCTGTATTTATCCCATGCATAAGAAAGGCTGATGTTATTTCTTGTTCCAGGAACTCCTTCAAAACCAACATTGTTAGTTTTCTGAGAACTACCTGTGAACGCATCAGTGTTGTACTCATCCATGTCTGTATAGTCTACAGAAACATTCATCACACCAGGACCAACGTCTTTAGTATAATTTACGAATAAGTCGTAACCAACAACTTCAATTTCACCAACGTTAGTGAATCCAGCACCAACATAGTCAACACGACCGTTAGCACATGATCTGATAACGTAGATTGAAGAATCGTTACCCTCTCTTCTTACATAAGTAGCGCCAGCAGGACATGCATCACCAACTGAACCTGTACCAACAGGTGCACCAGCAGCAGTACCATCACCAGCAATACCATCAGCGTTAAAGAATGTTACATTATTTGAAAGTGCAGATCCGCCTACAAAGTCATTCCACATAATATCTTGTGTAGAAATACTTGCGATAGCGTCACTTACTGTAATTTCATAATAATCAAAACGTATGTTTAATCCATCTAATGCATCAACAAGCACACCCATATCTTGCTCAACGCTCATTGTGAATCCTTCAGAAGACTCAGCGCCAAGGTTTGGGTTAGCTTTAATTAATGTTGAAACCTGCTTAGAAGGACAGTCTGCAGGAGATACTCCTGTTGCAGCACAAGCCTTATAGTCATAAACAGTGTTTGCACTAAATGTAGTCGCACCATATAGGTTATCCATTGTAGGAGCTCTGAAACCTTCACCAGTATTCAATTTAACAATTGTACCTTCTACAGGAATCCATAATGCACCTAATTTAAATGAATCACTTTCACCAACGTCTGAATAGTCGTCAGATCTAAATGATGCTGTAACTTCTAGGTTATCCATTACAGGAAGTAAGATTTCACCAAATACTGAATCAACTTCTCTATAACCGGCACCTGAGTTACCAGCTGAACCACCAACTAAACCATTTTCTGAATGCTTATCATATTCAGCTGAATATTCGTTAGTGAAGTTTTCAATACCGAATAAAGCAGAAACTGAACCGCCTGGAAGATCCATAATGTTATCGATCTGCACAGTTACGTCATTCTTTTCGTAATGGTTTGTGTATTCAACTAATGTAGTAGCACTCATAGCAGCAGCACCAGCCTCTGAACCAAATGGCTCATCGTTTAAAACGTTTGAGTCTAAACCTGCATAACTTAAGTAGTATCTACCTACATCTACGCCGTAGAATTTATTAATTTGTGTACCATACACAACTTCTACGTCGTCATTAACTTGATATGTTAACTCGAATACTGCATCGTGACCTGTATCCACTTGGTGCATACCACGGTTACCGATTTCAGTCCATCTCCAATAACCAGTTACAGGAACGTCATAAGGGTTAGCTGGATCACCAACTGCGATACTTGGGTATCTAGCAGCAGGAGGAGCATATCTACCTGTTGACTCATTTCTTAAGTAATTGATTCTTGAATAAAGGCTTAACTGATCGTTAATTGCGTATTCAAAGTTTGTTGTAATGCTGTCTCTAAAAGTAGCAGCATCTTGTACCATGATGTCAGCCCAAGCATATCCGCAGATACCTCTTGCAGCACCACCATTTGAAGGTGTTGAAGTAGGACCTTGTCCAAAAGCAGCACCACCAAAGTTTGGTCCCCACCATCCATCTGTTGGATTGTCGATAGAACCAGGACAAGTTGGAGTAGCCATAATATCACCAGTGACTGGATCAGCTAGGTTTCTTGAGTACCAGCTTAAACCATAAGTTTCACTATATAAGTCAATTACGCCATCACCATCTCTGTCTTCAGCAGTAGCCATTGTGTACCATCTATCTTTGAGATAAATTTCATCTCTTTCATCATGCTCAACCATAATAGTTACATAACCTTTATCGTTGGTAGCACCATATATGAATGATACAGAATTTTCTTCACCATCATCACGGTCTCTATCACCACGTCTGAAATTAAATTCGACGCCGTCGAAACCTTTCTTTGTTATAACGTTTACAACACCAGCAATAGCATCAGACCCATAAACAGATGAAGCACCATCAGCTAGAATCTCAATTCGATCAACTGCAACAGTTGGTATCATATTGATATTAACAGCTCCAGATCCACCTAAGTGAGGTGAACCAGGCATTCTTCTTCCATCCATGAGGACTAATGTTCTAGCAGATCCTAAACCTCTAACACTGATTGTTGCGTTACTCATAGCGCTACTACCAGCTGTTGGTCCAGATGATCCAAAAGAGTTATATATTGAGTTTCTTAATACGTCAGCAGTCATAAGACCAGAAGATGCATCAATATCCTCACTGGTGATTGTAGTAACCTGAGCAGCACTATTTAAAGAATCTCTCTTTATTCTAGAACCGGTTATAACAACCTCTTCTACATTATCTGCAGCCTCATCCTGTGCAACCAAATCAGCATTAAAAAGACCGAAAGTTACAGCAAGAACTACAAATAAATAATTCTCTTTTTTAAACATACAATTCCCCTTGTAGTTTGATTAATATTTATGATATGCACATAGAAAATACGCGCAATTCACGTTATGAGGCCTATTGTTTCAGTTTTTTTTATAGAAATCTACATTTTTTTAAATTATTTATAATTAAATATAAATTATTTATATACATTTGATCTGTAAAATATCACTATTTTTTATATTTGAAATAAATAAAACTTAACATTAATCATTTTTCTCTTACAATTAGTCATTATATGGGGAATATATTATGTTACTAAAAAACAAAAGAATTTTGATATCTGGAGTTGCAAATAAGTATTCAATAGCAGCAGGTATAGCTAAATCAATGCACAGAGAAGGTGCTGAACTTGCATTTACATACCAGAATGAGCGTCTTTTAAAAAATTTATCAGTAATTGCTGAAGAATTAGACTCGGATATATTAATTCAATGTGATGTTAGCGATGATCAATCAATTAAAAATTCATTTACTGAATTATCAAAAAAATGGGATAAATTTGACGGTTTTGTTCACTCAATAGGATATGCCCCTGCAGATCAACTTGAAGGAAATTTTGTAGATGTAACCACAAGAGAAGGTTTTAAAATAGCTCATGATATTAGTTCATACAGTTTTACTGCAATGGCAAAAGAAGCAAAACCAATGCTTAACGATGATTCTGCCCTTTTAACTCTGACTTATCTAGGATCTGTTCAAACAGTGCCTAACTACAATGTAATGGGTTTAGCTAAAGCAAGTTTAGAGGCAAATACAAGATTTTTAGCTGCTTCACTTGGAAAAGATAAGATCAGAGTTAATGCAATTTCAGCAGGACCAATAAAAACACTAGCTGCATCAGGAGTAAAAAACTTTAGGAAAATGCTTTCACAGCACTCAAACAGAGCTCCGATAGGAAGAACCGTAACGGCTGAAGAAGTTGGGAACGTAGCTGCTTTTTTATGTTCTGACTATGCCAGTGGCATTACTGGTGAAATTACATATGTAGATGGAGGTTTTAATATTGCTGCAATGCCTATAAACGAATATGAATCATGATTAAAAAAGCTTATGAAAAATATCTATTACCAAAATTATTGGGGCACTGCTTCATCATAATTTAATATGGATAACAGGCCAGTAATTATTGGTATAGGGTCTATCCAACAAAAAGGTGATTATAAATCTCTAGATGAAGCATTAATCCTTATGGATATTGCAACAAAAAAAGCAATCAAAGATACAAATAACGAAGATATTAAAAACTATATCGAAGAAATTCACATTCCCAAAGGTTATTGGAGATACAGAGATCCTGGAAAATGGATTGCTACCAAAAATAATTTTAAAGATGTAAAAACAAGCGTTTATAAAATAGGAGTTCTGCAACAAAGCTTAATAAACTCATGTTGCAACAAAATACTAAATAAAGAAATAGGCGCAAGTTTAATTGTTGGAGGCGAAGCAAGATATAAACTGCTTTTATCTCAAATTAAAAATAAATATTTTAAAGAGATTGAATTGAATGAAAATCCAAATTTTTACATAAAAGCAAAAGATGAAATTCATCTCGATGAAGAAAAAGCTGAGTTGGGCATGATGGCAGTTGGATATTACGCAATTCTAGAAAGTGCTTTTAGGTCTAATAAAAATATTAGTATAAGTAATCAATTAGATTATGTTGCAGGCATGTATGAATACTTTTCTAAAGTAGCATCTAGAAACAAAGATGCATGGACTGATAGTGCTTTTGATGCAAATGAAGTTAAAAATATAACTCAAAAAAATTCGCTTCAAGCATTTCCCTATAATAAATATCACTGTACAAGCTGGAATGTTAATCAATCAGCAGCAATATTAATTTGCTCTGAAAAAATTGCTAATGAATTAAAGATTCCACAAGAAAAAAGAGTATACCCCCTGGCCTCATCAGAAAATAATCATATGATAGGTACTCTTCAAAGACCGAAACTATTCGAGCAATATGGCATGCAATTAGCTGCAGAATATATTCTAGAAATTTGTCAAAAATTAAAAATAAAACCAAATTTTTATGATCTTTACAGCTGTTTTCCAGTTGCTGTTCAGATGTTTGCAGAGTCATTAAATTTAAATGACTACAAAAAATTCACTATTACTGGTGGTATGTCATTTGCTGGTGGGCCTTTAAATAGCTATGTACTTCATTCATTAACAAAATTGATATCAAAGATTAGAAAAACAAAAGATAGTAGTGGAATTGTCACAGGAGTTTCTGGAATGATGACAAAACAGTCATATGCAATTTTTAGTAGTAACCCATTAATGATTTTTAATCATAAAGACTTTACTGAAGTTGCTGCTAAAAAAGAAAAACCTATTGAAATTTCAACTCTTAAAGAAGGAACTGGTATTGTTATAGGTTATACGATTCTGAATAAGACTGAAGGAAAGTATAAAGCAGTCATTTTTATTGATTGTTCAGATAACAAAAGAAAATTGATAACTTCCGATGATATGTCTATTATTAAATCAATGGAGAACGAAGAATGGGTTGGAAAAAAAGTTTACTTCAAAAAAAATCAATTAGTTTCTTAGTATTAATTCTTTTCACTGAGATTCTTTTTGGTGACGATGTTTTGAATAGTATCAACATGCATAAAGAAAAATTTTCTGAGGTTGCATTAGAGATCTGGGATTATGCAGAATTAGGTTATCAAGAAAATAAAAGTGCGAATCTTTTAGCTGAATCACTTGAACAAGAAGGTTTTAAGATATCAAAAGGTCTTGCGGGCATACCTACTGCTTTTACTGCAGAGTTTAATAATGGTGGTCCTATTATAGGCATACTTGGAGAGTTTGATGCGCTTCCTGGTCTAGCACAATCATCAGCACCTTTTAAAGAAAGATTAAATAATGAAACTGGTGCAGGTCATGCATGTGGCCATCATTTATTTGGAGCTGCTTCAGCCTGGGCAGCAGTAGCTGTTAAAGAGTGGATAGTAAAAAATAACATAAAAGGAACCATAAGATTTTATGGAACACCTGCTGAGGAAGGTGGTTCTGGAAAAGTTTATATGGTTCGAGAAGGTTTATTTAAAGATGTCGACATTGTTCTTCATTGGCATCCAGATGATTCTAATAGTGCAAATTCGAGAACTTCAAATGCAAATAAATCTGCAAAGTTTACATTCAATGGTATATCAGCACATGCTGCAGGATCACCAGAACAAGGAAGGTCTGCTCTTGATGGTGTTGAAGCTATGAATCATATGGTTAATATGATGCGTGAACATATACCTCAAGAATCAAGAATTCATTATGTTATAACCAAAGGTGGTCTTGCCCCTAATGTCGTACCTGATGTTGCTGAAGTTTATTATTATGTAAGACACCCTAAAATGACCGTTGTTGAAGAATTATTTAAAAGAGTTGTAAATACTGCTTCTGGCGCAGCAATAGGAACTGATACAACAATGAATTATGAAGTTATGCATGGAAATTTTTCTTTATTGCCTAATGATACGGTGCAAAAAATTGTACATAAAAATTTAGAATCTTTAGGAGGTATATTCTACGATCAAAGTGAACTTCAATACGCAAGTGAAATTTATCAAACATTTATTGATCCAGATAACTTGATTGGTTCACAAGAGGTTGTAAGACCTTTTAAAACCTCACATGGTTATGGCTCTACAGATGTAGGTGATGTAAGTTGGAACGTTCCAACTGCTGGCTTGAGAACAGCAACATGGGTTCCTGGAACAGCATCTCATTCATGGCAAGCAGTCGCATCAGGTGGAACATCAATTGGTGTGAAAGGTGCTGAACTTGCTGCAAAAACTCTTGCCAAAAGTATTATAGAAATATTATCTTATCCTTCAATAATTGAGGATGCACATGAAGAGCTTAATAGAAGGGTTGGGGAAGATTTTATTTATCAACCTTTACTAGGTGACAGAAAGCCACCACTTGATTATAGAAAAGTTAATTAGGTTGAATTGACACTGATGCATTAGGTCTTCTTAAATCAGCATATCCATAATTTATCCCGTCAACAATATGAATACTTTGGGTGCTACCCATAGTATGTTCTTCAGTAACTTTATGACCAATTATATTTAATCCCTTTGCCAAATCTGAACTAAGAGTTTTTTCATGCAATATACCTGTTTTTGGCCAGTCTTTATGAACTCTAGTAAGCATAGTCGCTTCACCAATATTTAAATCAAAATCAATAACACCAGTAACAACTCTTAAAATGGCAGCTGGAATTAATGATCCTCCAGGCGAACCAGTAATTAACATGAGATCTTTATTTTTATCAAAGACTATGACAGGTGCCATAGTGCTCATCGGTTTTTTTCCCGATTCAAACTTATTACCTGGACTAGCAGATCTACCTCTTATCGATTTATCACCATAACGATAAGCAAAATTATTCATCTGATTATTCATTAGAATTCCAGTGTCAGGAATTGTAACTCCGGAGCCAAAAGAATATCCAAGTGTATAAGTATTTGATACTGCATTTCCCTCGTTATCAATTATTGAGTAATGTGTGGTATCTCTTCCTTCTTTTATTGGCTCAAAAGGATTAGTATCTGTAGATTTGCTAGCTTTTTTCTTATCAATAGAGCCAGCCAATTCTTTTGCCCTCTCTTTTGATAGTAATTGTTGTGTTGGAACGTCAAAATAATCTGGATCACCTACATAATGAGATCTATTGTTATGGCCTCTTCTAATAGCTTCAGATAAAAGATGATAAGTCGTGATGGAATCACTTTTATATCTTTCGAGATTAAAATAGCTCAAAACATTTAATGCTGTGAGTAAAGTAATACCGCCTCCAGATGGAGGACCTGCTGTAAAAACTAAGTTCCCTCTGTAACTTGCAGCTATTGGCGCATCAAATTTTGAGTTGTAAGTTGCAAAATCTTCTAAAGAAAATAATCCATTATTCTTAAGAGAAGCGTCTACTATTTTGTCTGCAATATCACCTTGATAAAAAGCCTTTTTTCCTCCTTCAGAAATTTTAGTTATTGTTTTAGCAAGATCTGGTCTTTTCATTAAATAATTTTCAGGCAAAGGCTCATCATCTAAAAAATATATTCTTTTTGATTCTGGATCATTTTTTAATTGAGGTGTACTTTCGATAGCCTTATGTAAATCATAAGAAACCAGTATGCCCTCATTAGCCTGATTTATTACAGGATCTAAAACATCTTTTAGTGATAACTTTCCAAATGCGGCATGGGCATCTAGAAGTCCAGAAACTGTGCCTGGAGTTGCAGATGCTTTATAGCCATAGCGAGTAATATCGAACATTTTATTTCTGAAATCTTTCGGATTAATTTTTTTATTTTTGCTTAAATTAAATATATTTTGCAAATTTGAATTTAAAGGTGATCTGCTTCTGTAATCAATAAAATAAACTTGTTCTTTTTCTTTAATGTAAACTAACATAAAGCCTCCTCCACCAAGATTGCCTGCTCTTGGAAGAGTTATTGCTAAAGAAAACCCAACTGCAACTGCAGCATCAACTGCATTTCCACCTTTATTCAAAATTTCAATTCCAATATCTGAAGATAAGTAATTTTGTGAAACCACCATCCCAGAATTACCAACCACGGGATGATATGGAGAAACATAGTCAATATAACTTTGTTGTGAAATTGAATTTAGACTTATCGAAAAAGATAAAATTAATAATAAAATTTTCATTAAAAAATAACCGGTGCTAAAAAGTAAGCAAATAATGTTACTACTATGATACCAATTATATTTAAGGCAATGCCTGCTCTCATCATCGTTGCAATTGTAAATTTATTAGATCCATAAACTATTGCATTTGGTGGTGTTGCCACTGGCAACATAAAAGCACAACTTGCAGCAAGACAAACAGGAACTGTAAGTGATACCGGAAGAATTCCAATTGCAACAGCTAAAGCACCAAAAACCGGTAAAAAAGTTGTTGTTGTTGTTACATTGCTTGTTATTTCAGTTAAGAAAATAATTAACGTTGCAACTGCTAAAATCAGTACTATTGGTGGTACTGTACTTAAAACCATTAAACTTTGACCAATCCACATACCTAATCCTGTTGAGCTTATTTGAGCTGCAAGTGATAAACCCCCACCGAATAGCAATAATAAACCCCATGGTAGTTCTTTAGATTTTTCCCATTTTAATAAATCGCCTTTTTTTGACGCTGATGGAGTCATAAAGAGTAATATGGCTGCGATTATTGCAATACCTGCATCGGTAAGGCCCGATAAAAATTCAATATTATTTAATAACGTTCTAAAGACCCAAGCAAAAACAGCTAGGCCAAAAATAATAGATATACGAATTTCATCTTTTGTTAATGCTCCCATTTCACTTAACATCTTTTTTAATTCATCTTTTGCTTCTTTAGAAGCTGAAAACTTAATTGGAAAAACATATTGTGTTAATGAATACCAAGAACCAAATAACATAACTGCAGCCAAGGGTACTCCTAGTTTCATCCAATCAAACATTGAGATTTCTACCTGATAAGTATCTTGCATAAAAGCACTAAAAACTATATTTGGTGCTGTCCCAATTAATGTAGACATTCCTCCAATTGTTGCTGCATAAGCGATACCCAACAAAAGAGCAGTATCAAAATTAGCTCTATCTATATCAGTCATCCCAGGAACTGTTTGAGAAATTACTCCACAAACAGCAAGGCCTATTGGTAACAACATAAGGGTTGTTGATGTATTCATGACCCACATACTTATCAATGCTGAAACAAGCATAAAACCACCTATTAACCTAGCTCCACTAGATCCAACAGCTAATATCATCTTTAAAGCAATTCTTTTATGCAGGCCTGAACTTTCTATACCTAAAGCTAATATAAAACCCCCCAAAAACAAATAAATATTTTTATTTGCATAAGGTAAAGCAGCGGTTTCAAAGGATGTGATATCTAGCAATGGAAATAATGCCAGTGGCAGTAAGGCTGTAACCGCTACAGGTATTGCTTCTGTTGCCCACCAAACAGCCATCAATACCGAAATTGCAGCTACTGTCCAACCTGCAGAAGATAATTCAGCCGGAGGCGGAAATAACATCATTAAAAAAAATAATGTTAATCCAATCAAAAAGCCTTTCTTTTTATATGCGGGCATAACTTATACTAATATTTTTTCATAAAAAAAGGGAGTCAAAACTCCCTTTTTAATTTTTAAATTCTTTAGAACTTAACTTTTACGTCAAGATAGAATCTTCTACCGTAATCTTGATGAGCATCAGCAAAGAAACCATAGAATCTGTCAGCTAAAGGAGCTCTTTCATCTTCTAGGTTCTGAACTGCTAATTTAACCCTTGCTTTATTATCACCAACATTAAACCAGTAATAAACAGAAGCATTGTAAGTTGTCATGCTAGGTATTACATATCTTGTTCCATCAGATCTAGTTTCACTACTCTGATAGAAGTCACCTTTTCTAAGTCCAGATAACTGAACGCCTAGGTCACCTAATCTATAATTAACTTTAAGGCTAGATTTTTCAACATAATTACCGTCAAGACCTGCTAAATTACCAAATCCAGCAAAAGTGATGTCAAATGGTATCACTCCAGATTCTTGAGCATCTACAAGAGCCTGATATGCATTCGTAGGTTGTTGTGTAAATTCAGTTGTCTCAGAATGATTCAATGAAATACTGAAATCACCAACTTCAGTCACGATATCGTAATAAATACCAATATCTTGACCAGCAATGCTTCTAGTTGCAGCATTAGTATAGTCATCAAAAATAGTAAGAGCTTCACCTGCTGGACAAATACCTGCAGCAGTAAACTTAGCAATTTCTTCAGCTGTATATCCAGGATTAGGATCTCTGACTATAAAAGGGTTATTGAAACCATCACAATTTTCAGCTCCATAATTAATCCTTGCTACTAGATCGGCAACCATTGAATTAGTTCTACCAAATAAGACAATTGTGTTATCTTTTTCGATTCTCCAATCATCCCAAGTAATTGTTAGCCCTTCAATGTTTCCAGGTGTCCATACAATACCCCATGAAGTATTGTCAGACTCTTCTGGAAGTAAGTTTGGATTACCTCTTCTAAAACTTTGTATTTGATATCTATCATCAAGCGGATCATTCGCACCAACATACTCACCAACAGCATCATCAACGTTACCACTTCTTGTAACGTATAACTGATTTGCTTGTATCAAGTTCGGTACTCTAAATGATGTAGATTTTGAACCTCTTAGTAACAAATCATCACTTATCTCCCAACCTAGAGCTGCTTTCCAGACTGTAGATGATTTAGTGTCATCAGGATCTTCGTGTCTCATAGCAACCTGAGCTTCCATTTTGCTTGAAATAGGTAAAATCATTTCAGCAAAAACTGAATTTGTTGATCGTTTTGCAGAAGTGTCAACAGTTGGACTTGAACCAAGGACGTCACCAACAAATGGAAATCCTAAACCTGTTTCAGTTGATGTAAACTGAATTTGTCCATCAAGCCTTGGATCTCTATCATCAGTATATGATTCTTGACGATATTCAAAACCTACAAGCATTCCGACTGGACCGGCTGGTAAATTAAAGACTTCAGGATTTGTCATTTTAAAATCAAATGAATTTAATTCACTGGTATCATTTCTTGAAACATCAACAATCGCTTGAGATAAAGCAGATTTGACGTCTGCAGAAAATATATTTATTGCATTTGGAGTTGAATCATTTAAACCAGCTTGCAATAAAGAATTAGATAATCTATTTTCAGTTAAATCTTTAGATGTAGCTTTAGAAGCTAAAAATGCAGTTTCCCAGTCCCAACCAGAATCAGTTGTTCCTCTAAGCCCTAACAAATATCTATATGTTTCTTTCTCAACATTGATTATTCTTGGGCCAATATCAGGTCTCCAATTATCAATTCTTACTTGTTTATTAGAGGATGAGTTATCTGCTGTCATGCCAATGGCGTTCATCCAATAGTTGTCAGGACCAATACTTAAAAGGGCTGTAGAAAAGTCACCAGCAGGTTCTTTATGTCTCATATAGTCTGATTGATACTGGCCAATCTCTGCAAAAAACTCTGCACCACTATCAAGTTCATGATTTACAAAAACAAAAAGGTTGCTTCTTTCAAGCTCACCTCTATAGTCTCTGAATTGACCTGGGTTGATGTAGTATTCGCCATTTGCCATTGAAGTTGTATCGACAGCTAAACATGTTCCATAACCTGTGTCTTTTGAGTCTGATCTAGCACATCTAGGGTCGCCGATTGGTATAATTTGAATTTCACCAGAGCTATCAGAATAATCAGTTCTTCCCCGCATATCTAATTGTGCCCATTTACCTGAGTAAAGGTTTCTAAATGAAGCATCACCGGCCCATAAAGAATCTGCTGGAATCCATTTTCTATGATCTGAATCTCCCCATCTTGGATCTTCAGCTGCAGCAATACCATCTCTATCATAAAAATCATACATTAGAGATACATTGGTTTTACCACCATTCATATCTTTACCCCATTTCAAAGTAAGTCTGTCATCAACTGCACTAAAATTGTCATATCCTTGATTTCTTAGAGCAACTTCAAATCCATCAAAATCAGATTGAAGAACATTATTGACAACACCAGCAACAGCATCAGCACCGTAAATAGCTGAAGCACCATCTTTTAATACTTCAACTCTTTCAAGACCTGTCGTTGGAATAAGATTCGAGTTAACACTCATTGTTGGTACATAATCACCACCAAGTAATTCTGTTTGATAACCAGCATTGTTAACCAATCTTCTGCCATTTAATAAGATTAATGTATTACCTACACCCATGTTTCTGATGTTATACGCACCTACGTCACCTCTTGCAGAGTTAACGCCACCAGAGTCAGATTCGGCTTCAGTAAAGTAATTTAGACCTTGCTCAGTCATGTTCTCTAAAAGCTCTGTACCGTCTTCAACACCAAGAATATCAATATCCTCTGATGAAATGACAGTCACAGGAAGAGCTCCTGTTATGGAAGCCCCTTTAATTTGAGAACCAACTACAACAACATCCTCAATGTTTTCTTCAGAATTATCAGCTTCTTCTTGAGCAACAATTGCCAATGGAAGTAACAATGCTAATGAAAGTAAAAAATTATATTTTTTCATATTATCCCCTCTATAAAAGTGTATAGATTTAGCTAATTATAGGCATTAAAGCTAGTTAATGTCCAATTTTGTAGAAAGGATTTTGAATTTTTTTAACTTAAAAAACTTTTAAGTTTTCTAATCCTTGAAACTGCTTCTTTTTTATCAAAAAAAGTTAAAGTTAGACCTAAAGATGGTGATTTTGTTGAGCCTGTTAAAGCAATTCTAATAGGCTGATTGACTTCGGGTACTTTTAAGTTGTTATTTGTTTGATACTCTTTAAGCAATAAATCAATTTGTTCTTCATTCCATTCATCGATGGTTTCTAATAAGTCACAAATATCTTCAAGATTCTTAGTTCCATTTGAAAGAAATCTCTCTATAGCCTTTTCATCATAGTCACTAACATCCATGAAATAAGGTCTGAGTGCTTTTGCTATATCAAATAAAGTATTTTCAGAGGTTCTCATTGAAGCAATAAGTAGATGAGCATTTTGATGATCGTTTATATCTATGTTGATTTTTTTTGCAAATGGTTTGATATGTTCTATAAATGATTCAAGTGACAAATGTGATAAATGTTGTGCATTTAGCCAATCCAGTTTAGTAATATCAAAAATAGCTCCGGCCTTTTGAACATCTTTAATATCAAAATCTTTTATCAAATCATCTATATAAAAAACTTCTTTATCACCACCTGACCATCCAAGTCTTGCTAATGAATTAAGAATTGCTGAATCTAAATAACCCATGTCTTTATATTCTTCAAGACTTGTGGCTGCATGTCTTTTAGATAATCTTTTTTTATCCGGTCCCAAAACCAATGGAAGATGAGCATATTCAAGAGCTGGATATCCTAAAGCATTTTGTATATGTATTTGTCTTGGTGTGTTTGAAATATGATCTTCTCCTCTTATGACAGTTGTTACACCCTGTTCAAAGTCATCAACAACATTACACAAATGATATGTTGGTGTTCCGTCACTTCTTAGTAAAATTAGATCATCTAATTCAGCATTATTAAATCTAATCTCCCCTCTAATCATGTCATTCACAACAATTTCACCATCTTCTGGTGTAGCTAGTCTTAGCACTGTCTTCGAGGAACGTTCTAATCCAAGACGTCTACTTCTGCCATCGTACATAGGCTTTTTTCCGTCAGCCATCTGTTGATTTCGCATCTTTTCAAGATCTTCTTCAGAACAATCACACCAGTATGCATCGCCTGATGCGATTATTTGCTCAGCTGCCTTGATATAAATATCATTCCGTTCTGATTGATTAATTGGTTTTTTATCTGGTGAAAGTCCTATAGAAGAAAGTGTGTCTAAAATATTTTTTTCATATGCTTTAGTTGATCTTTCTCTATCAGTATCCTCTATTCTTACTAGGAACTCTCCATTATTTTGTTTTGCATATATATAATTAAATAAAGCTGTCCTAACTCCTCCAATGTGAAGGGTTCCTGTTGGGCTTGGAGCAAATCTTGTTACTACCTTACTCACTGAAATTTTCTCCATATTGTTTGAAGATCATATTTAGTCTCAATTTCAGATAATCTTTTTTCATGTTCAAGAATTTCATCTTTGGAAGATTCAATGCTAACTGGAGTCAAGCCATCATCTATCTGAATATTTTGAATTTCATTATCTGTTGAAGTGTTATTAGCTGAATTCGAAGCAAATTCAAATTTACTCTGACCGCCTGTTAATTGCATATATACATCCGCAAGAATATTTGCATCCAGCAAAGCGCCATGAAATGTTCTGTCGTAACCACTAACGTTATATTTTGATGCCAAGGCATCTAAAGAAATTCTTTGTCCTGGATGTTTATCACGAGCAATTTCAAGTGAATCCTCTACTTCACAAATGTCCTCTAATTTTGGATATTTTGATGAGGCTAATTTAAGTTCATTATTAAGAAACCCTAAATCAAATGGAGCATTATGAATAACAAGGGTTGATCCCTCTACAAATTGAATAAAGTCTTCAGCTATGTCTTCAAATAGTGGCTTATCATCAAGAGATTCAAGAGAAATACCGTGAACTTCATAAGCTTTTTCATCAATTGATCTTTGTGGATTTAAGTAGCTGTGAAAATGTTGATCCGATTTAACTCTATTATTTACAAGAACAGCGCCTATTTCAATTATACGATGACCTTGCTTTACTTCTAAGCCAGTTGTTTCAGTGTCAAGTACAATATATTTTTTTGGCATGTTATAAGCTATCTATTCCTTTATTTGCAAGAGCATCTGCTATTTCATTTTTTTCATGACCAGCATGTCCTTTTACCCAACGCCATTTTACATTATGTTTAGATACATATTTATCAAGCTCTATCCATAAATCTTTATTTTTTACATCTTTTCTAGAAGCATTTTTCCAATTATTTTTTTTCCAAGTATCTATCCAACTGGTTATGCCTTGCATTACATACTTAGAGTCGGTGGTAAGATTTACATTGCATGGTTCCTTTAAAAGTTTGAGACCTTCGATGGCTGCCTTTAATTCCATTTTATTATTAGTTGTATTATTTTCTCCTCCGAAATGCTCTTTGGAAATATCTCCAAACTCGATGAGCACTCCCCAACCACCAATACCTGGATTACCTCTGCATGCTCCATCAGTATAAATATTTACTGTTTTCATAAAATTAAATTAGAATCACCATATGTTAATTATAGAGCCTATAAAAGCATTTGATGATAATTATATCTGGTTGATGACTAAAAATAATAAGTCTGTCGTGGTCGACCCTGGAGACGCAAGTGAGATTGTCAAATTAATTGATAATCAAGCAATTAATTTAGATGGTATTCTAATTACTCATCATCATTATGATCATACAAATGGGCTGGCAGAATTAATAGAAAAAAGGAATCTAAAAGTATTTGGACCAAAAAATAATATAAGCGGAATTAACAATATAGTTGGAGATTCCGATCAATTTGATTTAATTGGAATTCATTTTGAAGTCCTTGAAATACCTGGGCATACACTTGATCATATAGCTTTTTATACCTTCAATGATGGTAACCCAGTTTTACTGTGTGGAGATACACTCTTTGCAGGAGGATGTGGCAGAGTATTCGAAGGAACATTTTCTCAAATGTTTAATTCTTTGCAAAAATTATCCAATTTGCCAAAAACAACTAAGGTTTATTGTGGACATGAGTATACAAAGTCTAATCTTTTGTTTGCACTAGAAGCAGACCCAAATAATAAAGATTTAAAAAATGAATTTGATCAAGTAGTCAATTTAATTGCGAACGGAGAACCAACTCTTCCAACCACAATTTCAAAAGAACTAAAAATAAATCCTTTTTTAAGATGTAATTCTGAAGGAATTAAAAATACAATTAAAAATAAATTTAATCTTGAAGGAAATGAAGAAGAAACTTTTTCAGCATTAAGAAAATGGAAAGACAGCTTTTAATTGTTTTAACAATAATTTTAATAACTACTGGATGTCAACAGCTTCCAGTCAATAGCTCCAGTACATCTGAAACTAGCTACGACATTCCAACCGAAGATCCAAGTCTAAATCTTTATACCTCATATGATATTTGGCAATATCTTGTTTTGAATAATCCTCAACCAAGTGACTACTCGCTTAATGAAAGAACACTTTTTTATATGAATATGCATCTAAAAGACGATGAAAAATTTACAGAATATCTTAACGACTCATATTATTTCTTATACTTTGTAATAAATGAGTTAAAAAAGGCTAATCTACCTCTAGAACTTTCTTTAATTCCTTATATTGAAAGTAACTATGATCCATTTTCTATTTCTGCATCTGGCGCAGTGGGTATGTGGCAATTCATGCCAAGAACTGGACGCTTTTATAAATTAAATAGATCATGGTGGCATGAAGATAGGCATGATCCCTATCAATCTTCCAAGGCAGCTATTGAATATCTCAAATACCTTTATGTTAGGTTTGATAACGATATTTTATTGACGCTCGCAGCATATAACGCTGGTCCATCTTTATTGGATAAAAGAATCAACCAAAATAAACGTAAGGGTTTAAAAACAGATTTTTGGTCACTTGATTTACCCAACCAAACAAGGGACTATATTCCAAAATACCTAGCATTAAGGGAATTAGTATTTAACTCAACTAATTATGGTGTCAACCTTCCTGATATACCTTATGAACCTGTGGTAATTAAAGTAGTTATTCCTGGACAAGTAGAAATACTCACTTTGAGTGATTTTTTAGATATTAAGCCTGAACTACTTTATAAACTAAACGCTGGATATACAAAATGGGCATCAGCACCAGAAGATCAAAGCATTTTCTTTATACCAATAGAAAAATATTATCTTTTTGAAGATGAGACTAATCCATTTAAAGAAACAAAAGCAATTAATTGGATATCTCACGTCGTTGAGAATGGTGATAATTTATGGTCAATAGCTTCAAAATACGAGACCGAGGTAAAAATTATTAAAGAAATAAACTATTTAAGGAATGATCTGCTTTCAATTGGGGATACACTTTTAGTACCTCTTGGGAAAACTAAATCAAATAACTTCATACCCTATGAAATGCATATTGTTTCTGAAGGAGATACTTTATGGAGTATTGCTGAAGAATATAATTTAGAAATAAGAGATCTAACCAGCATGAATTCTATAGATCAAGATGATTATCTTCAACTTGGACAGCAATTGACTATAGGTAATAAAAATATTCATAGAAATATTGAATCAAAAAAAAGAACAATACTTTATTCAGTAAAACAGGGTGATAATTTATATAAAATATCTGAGTTGTTTGATGTTTCAATCAAAAGTATTGAAGAGGTCAATAATTTTAAAAATCCAATACTAATGCCTGGTCAAATTATTAAAGTTGCAATAAGAGCTTTTTAGTTATCTGATGTCTTTGGATCAAGTGCGTCTCTTAAACCATCTCCAAAGAAATTAAGTGCAAATAATGTAATTGTGAAAGTAATACCTGGATAAATTAACAACCAACTATATTCTTCCATAGATTCTACACCATCTTTTATAAGAGTCCCCCAACTACTCATTGGAGGCTGAATTCCAAGACCAAGAAAACTTAAAAAGCCTTCGAGCAACATTACTTGCGGTATTGTTAAAGTCGCATAGACTGCAATAGGGCCTAAAATATTTGGCAAAAGATGTCTTCTAAACATAGAAAAATTTGATACTCCCATAGCCTTAGCTGCCAAAACAAATTCTTGATTTTTTAATCCAATAACCTGGCCTCTTACAATCCTGGCCATTGTTAACCACTCCACCGCTCCAATTGCTCCAAATAAAAGCCATAAGTTCCTGCCAAAGATTACCATAAGAAGAATAATAAAAATGATAAAAGGTAGCCCATATAAAACATCAACTATTCTCATCATTATTGAGTCAACTCTTCCACCAACATAGCCTGCTACTATGCCCCATGAGACTCCAATTACCAGTGCAACTGCTGTGGCAACAAAGCCAACCAATAATGAAATTCTAGCTCCATATAAAATCCTACTTAAAAGATCTCTACCTAACACATCTGTTCCTAATAAGTGTTCATATGATGGAGGACTAGCTCCAAGATTTAAATCTTGATAAGAGTATGAATAGGGAGAAATCCATGGAGCTAAGATTGCGACTACAATGAGTAAAATTAGTATGAAGCCACCAAACATAGCGGCTTTATTTCTTCTTAATCTATAAAATGCATCGGACCACAAGGAATTATTATTCATGATGCGTCTCTTGATCTAGGATTAAGCCACAAAGAAGCTAAATCTGACATTAAATTAAAGAAAACAATCATTGCTGAAAAAAATATTGTGGTACCCAAAATCATTGTGTAATCTCTGTTAAAAGCTGCTTCTACATAAAATCTACCAAGTCCTGGTATTTGGAAAATTGTTTCAACCACAAATGAACCAGCTAATAGTCCTGCTATTGCAGGTCCAAGAAAAGATACCACTGGAATTAAACCGCCTTGCATAGCATGTTTAATTACTACCATTCTTTCGGTGAGGCCTTTCGCCCTAGCAGTTCTTATGAAATCTTGATTAAGAACCTCTAACATTCCTCCTCTACTTAGTCTGGCAATATAAGCTGCGTATGCAAAACCCAATGTTAAAGAAGGAAGAATTTTGTCGCCAGGTAATTGACCCCAACCAGAAACAGGCAAAACTTCTAAATTAATCCCAAAAATTAAAACCAATAATGGTCCCATTAAAAAAGTTGGTACACATATTCCTATCATCGCAATTGACATAGGTATAAAATCCAAAAATGTATTTCTTTTTAATGCCGCTATAACTCCAGAAAAAACTCCCATAACCAGAGCTATTAAAATTGCATAAAATGCTAGTTCAAAAGTAACAGGTAAACCTGTTGCTATCATTTCACTGACAGATCTACCTGGAAAACGAAAAGAAGGGCCTAAATCACCTCTAAGTAATCCAGACATATAATCAACATATTGTTCCCAATTTGAAGCGTTTAAATTATATGCTTCATTTAAATTTTTAAGCACTTGTGGAGAAACAGCTCTATCAGCATCAAAAGGCCCCCCTGGAGCAATTTTTATTAAAAAGAATGTAATGGTAGCTACAGCAAATAACACCGGTATTGCTAGCAGTATTCTTTTAAAAAAAATAGCAAGCATTAAAAATTAATCTCTTTCTAAATAAATAAACTTAGGGTGGTGATGGTCAAGAATATGTGGCTTATAGCCCTTAACATCTGGAGATAACTGATAAGCCCTTACATATGTGTATAAAGGTATTATCGGCATATTATTTATTAGAATTCTTTCAGCCTCCATCAAGAGTTCATATCTTTCATCTTGATTGTTAGTTGAGTTAGCTTTTTGCATGACAAGATCATATTCAAGATCTTCCCACCCAGTTTTATTATTACCTCTATTAGGTCGCATTAGATCTAAGAAAGTATTTGGGTCTTCATAATCACCAATCCATCCAGCTCTTGATACCTGAAAATCTCCAACCATCTCTCTACTTAAATAAACTTTCCAGTCTTGATTAACAAGTTCAATTTGAATACCTAAATTTTCTTGCCACATTTGTTGAATTGCTAATGCTATCTTTCGATGATCCTCATTTGTATTAAATAAAATTTCAAGTTTTGGGAAAGGATTTGATTCTGAGTATCCTGCCTCAACCATCAATTGCTTAGCAAGTTCAGGATTAAAAGGTAATTCAGTATCTGGATAATAACCATTTGAACCAGGTGGAGTAAATGAATATGCTGGAATTTGACCACACTTCGTTACTTTTTCAACCAAGAGTTTTCTATTAATTGAGTAAGCTAAAGCCTTTCTTACTTTTACATCTGTTAAATATGGATTATTAATATTTAATCTATAAAAATATTGTCCCATATAAGGGTCGATTCGAAGATCAGGATTATTTTCATCAATATAGACTGGACATTTTTGCGAAGGTAAAGTTGAGGTTAAATGTAACTGACCTGCTCTAAACATTCTATCTTCAGTCATGACATTTGAAACCGGATAAAAATGCATCTCATTTAATTTTACAGTTTTAGCATCCCAATAATGAGGATTTTTCTCAACAACAATTTTGTTGTTGAGTTCCCAAGTTTTTAATTGAAAAGGTCCATTACAAACAAAGTTTCCAGGTCGAGTCCACTGTCCTGTTCTGTCATCAATCGAACCATGTTTTAATACAGTTTCTTTATGAACAGGCCATGTGCTGTAATGACTTAAAAGTCCTAAAAAGAATGGTGTAGGGCTCTTTAAATTTACTTTGAGAGTATGATCATCCATTGCTTTAATACCAACATCATTAAAATCAGTAATTTTGCCAGTATGGTATTCTTCAGCACCCTCTAAATAATAAAGCATATCTGGATACTGAGAACCTAAACTTGCAGTGAGAATACGCATCCACGACCATACAAAGTCATCTGCTGTCATTACTTCACCGTTTGACCATTTAGCATTTTTATTTAAATAAAAAATATATTCTGTACCGTCTTCGCTAATAGTCCATGATTCAGCAACGCCAGGTAGATTAGGTCCTCCGTTTGGGTTTGCGATAGTCAAGCCCTCACACAATGATATTAGAATGTGATGCTCAGGAACGCCTGTAACAATATGAGGATCTATTCCTTGAGGTTCAGAACCATTACCAAAATGAAAAATTCCATTTTCTAGTCCTGAATCAACTGGTGAATGATATGAAACGTTATTACTATCACCCTTACAGCTTTTTATATAAATAAATGGGACAGAAATAAGTACAAATAGCATAAATAATTTTTTTAACATAGTAAAATTCTCTAAAAAATAAGGTTGTTTAAATTTACTCTGGCTGACTCAAAAACATCTTCATTGATTACCTCAGACATCTTTGAAGCAGACCTTTCTTCTGCAAATGACTTATATTCTTCTATTATTTCATTTACTTCAGACTCACTTGGCTGATGGAATGCAACTATATTAACAAAATATTTATCGCCATTTTGTGCATTAGTTTTTAAAACTTCCCCAGCTTTTGCATTAAAAACTTCAGATAAAACATCTTGAGGTAAAAGAGAAGAATATCTTTTTACATCAACAAACGAATCAGTTGTTGCAAAGCTATATGCTTTAATGAAATTTTGTTTATCTTGTTCATCAACCATTGAATTAAGTTCTTGCTCCATTAAATCAAGTTTTACCAATGCTTTTGATTCAGCTAGAAGCTCACCAACATTGTCTGCAACATCTTCATATTGCATTAAAGCTGGCTCTATAATGTTATTTAGAGAAATTACTATAACCATATCATTTAACTCTATTGCATATGGTGTATCAAGCTTTGAATCTGGTGAGAACAAATAATTTTTAATCTCAAAGTCATTTATATAGAAATCAAAATTTTCTTTAGTAAACATTTCAGATTGCTCAACGGTCTTTGAAATAAATTCCGCAATTTGTTGAAGTGAACTTCCTTCTGCAATCATTTCATCTAATATATCAAAATCATCATTCATTAAGGCATATGATTCTGTTTCAATTAATTCGTTGACTAATTCATCTTTAATTTGATCTTCTGGTAAGGGCTCTTGAATATTTAATTCAGTAACTTTAAGAATATGGAATGTCTCATCTAGCTCTATAATTGTGCTTATGTCATTCAAACCCAATCCTTCTATTGCAGATCCAAATTCTTCAGGAAAAATTTCGCTATCAAAATACTCTAAGTCTCCACCATTATCTTTTGTAACTATGTCTTCACTTAATTCGCTAACAACTTCAGAAAAATCTTTACCAGAATTAAGTAAATTCTCTGCTTTTCTAATTTCGTCAAAAGCAAGTTCCCTTGTTTCGTAATTATTTTTTTCAATCATAATATGTGCAAATCTGACTTGTGAAGAATCTGTAAAATTTTCTAAATATTGAATGTATGCATTGTCTAAATAAGTTTCAGGAACATTAACATCATCTTTATAAGAGCTTTGATCTAAAACAATATAACTGAATGATCTTTCTTCGTTTGAAAAAAATAAAAACTGATTATTATCATAAAACTCAATTAACTCTTCTGATGTATTTACAATTTCATTTTTTAATCCACTGTAGCTTAATTTTATAAATTCAAGATCAGATGTTTTTTCAAGCAAACTTGTTAATTCAAAAATTTCATTGTCTGTTGCAAAATTAAAACCAGCAAGTGAGCTTCTGTATAATTCAGATGCTAAAAGATTTGTCATTAAATCTATATATCCTTCTTTGGTATATCCATTAGAGTTTACTTGAGCCTCATAAATATTTTCGTCAAACATGCCATTGATTTGAAACTGAGGATTTCTGATGATGCTTTTTTTAGCTTCTTCAGTTGTATTTTTATTTATGAGTCCTAATGATCTAGCACCTGATTGTAGAACCTTTTGAACTATAAGCTCTTGTTTGATAGATTCTACTCTTAAATCATCATCTAACATATCAAAATCAAATTCTTCACCATAAATACTTTTAAATCTTTGCACTGCAGTATTTGATGCTAATTGGAGATCTGTTTCAGTTACGTCTTCACCGTTTATAGTCCCAAAAGAACCTCCAAAAACTGAAGTTAAAGATGACGTACCTAAAAAAACAAATGGTAACGCGCACACCAAGACAACTATTATTAATCTTGGGCCGCTAAGAAAATTTCTAAGTGATTCCATCATGGTGGCGATATTATAGAATAAAAAAAAGGGTGCGTAAGCACCCTTTTAAAAACTAACTCAATTTAGTAGCAAGGGTTTCCAGCCTTAACTGCGTCTTTAAGAGCTTTACCAGCTTTAAAACCTGGTACGTTAGATGCCGGTATATGCATTGCTTCACCAGTAGAAGGATTTCTTCCCTCTCTTTCTTTTCTATGTCTGACTTGAAATGTTCCAAAACCAACCAATGCAACACTTTCACCTTCACTTAATGCTCCTGTTATACCATCTAAAACGGCATCAACCGCATGAGATGCTTGAGCTTTTGACATGTCAGCGCTTCCTGCAACTGCATCAACTAAATCTGATTTATTCATATTTAAATACTCCTCTGTGAAATTTATTTAATAAATACTACTCTATGTAAAGCCTTTTAAGCCAAAAAGTCAAGTAAATAAAGGGGTTTAGTGAGGTTGTTTATTTTCTGATTTAGCTGGATTTTTTGATTTTTGGCTTTTAACTTTTTTAGTAGAAGGAATTGGCTCTTCAGTAAGTGCTGAAGAAATAACTTCATCAATCCATTCAACAGGTATTATGTTTAAAGATTTTGTTATTTGTTCTGGAACTTCTTGAAGATCAGGTTCATTATCTTTAGGGATGATAACATTTTTAATTCCACCTCTTTTGGCAGCTAGAAGCTTTTCTTTTAAACCACCAATTTTTAGAATCTGGCCTCGAAGAGTAATTTCACCAGTCATTGCTGTATCTGCTCTAACAGGTATTCCAGTAAAAATAGAAATTAATGAAATCGCCATTGCACCGCCAGCACTGGGACCATCTTTGGGAATCGCACCCTCAGGTACATGAATATGCACATCATATTTCTCATAAAAATTAGGTTTGATTCCGAGAGATTCAGCACGAGATCTTACAACTGTTAAAGCAGCTTGAATAGATTCTTGCATAACATCTCCAAGGGATCCTGTTTTTATTACTCTGCCCTTACCTTCGATGTGAGACGCTTCTATTGTTAATAACTCGCCACCAACTTCTGTCCATGCTAGTCCAGTAACCTGACCAATAGCATTGTCTTTTTCTGCAACACCATATTTAAACTTTTTAACTCCTGAATACTTCTTTAAGTTTTTTGGCGTGATCGATGTAGCTTTATCTGATTTTACTTCATTGACAAGTCGCTCTTTAACAACCTTTCTTAGAATTTTTGCAATTTGCCTTTCTAGACCTCTTACACCAGCCTCTCTGGTGTAGTATCTTATTAAGGATAAAATAACGTTTTTATTAAACTTAATTTCATTTTCATTAATACCATTTCTTTCCATTTGCTTAGGAAGTAAATATTTATTAGCAATATTAATTTTTTCGTCTTCTATATATCCAGGTATTCGTATAATTTCCATTCTATCAAGTAAGGGAGTTGGAATATTTAAGCTGTTAGCAGTACATACAAACATTACTTCAGATAAATCATAATCAACTTCAAGATAATGATCGCTAAATGTATTATTTTGTTCTGGATCAAGAACTTCTAGTAAAGCTGATGCTGGGTCACCTCTATGATCCATGCCAATTTTGTCAATTTCATCTAGAAGAAATAAAGGATTTTTAACGCCAACTTTAGAAAGTTTCTGTATTATCTTTCCTGGCATAGAACCGATATATGTTCTTCTATGACCTCTGATTTCAGATTCATCTCTAACTCCACCCAAAGACATTCTTACAAATTTTCTGTTAGTAGCTCTTGCAATTGACTCTCCAAGTGAAGTTTTACCTACTCCTGGCGGCCCAACCAAGCATAGAACAGGAGCTTTCATTGATTTCACTCTTTTTTGAACAGCCAAATACTCCACTATCCTTTCTTTGACTTCTTCAAGACCATAATGATCTTTCTCTAAAATATCCATAGATGCTTTGATATCAGTTTTAATTTTTGATTTCTTTTTCCACGGTACATCTAACAAACAATCAAGATAGGTTCTCACAACAGAAGCCTCTGCAGATGAAGGTGCCATATGTTTAAATTTAGCTAATTCAGTTTTAGCTTTTTTGAGAGCTTCTTTTGTCATCCCAACTTCATGAATCTTCTTTTCTAAATTTTCTAGCTCATCTCCATCTTCACCAATCTCGCCAAGCTCTTTTTGAGCAGCTTTAATTTGTTCATTTAGATAATACTCTCTTTGAGATTTCTCCATTTGTTTTTTAACTCTGTCACGAACTTTCTTTTCGACATCGACAACGTCAAGTTGAGACTCAATGAAAGTTAAAACTTTTTCAGACCTATCTTTTAAGTCTGATGTTTCTAATATTTCTTGCTTTCTTAAGGTATCTATTGGGAGGTGGCCAGTAATTGTGTCAATTAATCTCGACAGCTCATCAAGCGAATCGACTGTTGAGACAATTTCGGGAGGTATTCTTTTTGTCACGCTGATATAGTCCTCAAATTTAGCTTTGATTAATCTAACAATATTTTTTGATTCACTTTCTTTAAGGGGTTTATCAATTTCTTCTGTTACTCTTGCTAGTGTGTAAGTATCTTTTTCAATTACTTTTTCAATAAAGCATCTTTTATGACCTTCAACTAAAACTTTCATTGTTCCATCAGGCAACTTAATTAACTGTAGCAAATTACTTATCGATCCATATTGAAATATGTCTTGTGCGTCAGGATCTTCGTTAGATGCATCTTTTTGGCTCACTAAAACTAATTTTTTATTTGAAGACATTGCCATATTCAATGCCTCAACAGACTTTGCTCTTCCAACAAACAATGTTGTGACTATGCCAGGAAATACAACTACATCTCTCAAAGGAATTAGGGGTAAATCAGACTTTACACTGCTCATAAAATTAATATAAGGATTGTTGATTAAATATCAATTACCAGATGATGTTTTTTTTGATTTTGTTTTAAAAAGTTTAATTGGCTCTGTTTTAGAAACTGCTGTTTTTTCATCAATAATTACTTTCTCAAGTTCATTATTAGGCAATCCAAACATCGTATCCATTAACAATTCTTCCATTATTGAACGTAAACCTCTTGCGCCAGTTTTTCTTTTAATAGCTTGTTTAGCAATTTCCTTAAGAGCATCATCTCTGAATAATAACTCAACTCCATCAATATCAAATAAATGTTTATATTGATTAACTAATGCATTTTTTGGCTCTTTTAAAATTCTTACAAGCGCCTCTTCATCAAGCTCTTTTAGTGTAGAAATTACAGGCAATCTTCCAACAAACTCTGGAATGAGACCATATTTGACTAAATCTTCAGGTTCAAGATCTTCAATATTTTTATTTTTTGTAGTTACATCAAAGTTCTTATTAACATCAGCTCCAAAACCTATGCCAACATTATTTGTTCTTTGTTCAATTACCTTATTAAGGCCTGAAAAAGCTCCTCCACATATAAATAAAATATTTGAGGTATCTATTTGTATAAATTCTTGTTGAGGATGCTTTCTTCCGCCTTGAGGAGGAATAGAAGCAAGAGTTCCTTCAATTAGTTTAAGCAATGCTTGCTGTACACCTTCTCCAGAAACATCTCTTGTTATTGAAGGATTATCAGACTTTCTTGCAATCTTATCTATCTCGTCAATATAAACTATTCCAAGCTCAGCCTTATCGGCATCATAATCTGCCTGCTGGAGAAGTTTCTGAATAATGTTTTCAACATCCTCGCCTACATATCCAGCTTCTGTTAAAGTTGTAGCGTCAGCAATCGTAAAAGGCACATTTAATATCTTGGCTAATGTTTGCGCCAACAACGTTTTACCACTCCCAGTAGGACCTAGAAGAAGAACATTACTTTTTTGTAATTCAACATTCTCCTTTGATTTTGATTTTCTTAATCGCTTATAGTGATTATAAACAGCAACTGAAAGAACTTTCTTTGCTTTTTCTTGACCGATTACGTAGTCATCAAGTTTATTAAATATCTCTAATGGTGAAAGCAAGTAATCGTATGGAGCATCCTCTTCACTTTTAACTTCTTCTTCGATGATGTCATTACATAAATCGACACACTCATTACAAATATACACACTTGGTCCTGCAATCAGCTTTTTCACTTCATTTTGAGCTTTACCGCAAAAAGAGCAATTCAATTTATCTGTCTTTATCTCATCAACCATTTAAGTTCCTCTTTGTTCAAGGATGCTATCTACAATGCCATAAACAACTGCAGCTTTTGCATCTAAGAAATTATCTCTATCAGTATCTTTTTCAATTTTTTTAATCGACTGCGCTGTATGTTTAGATAATATTTCGTTTACAATTTTTTTCATGTGAAGAATTTCTTTAGCATGAATTTCAAAATCTGATGCTTGGCCTTGAAAACCTCCTAAAGGTTGATGAATCATAATTCTTGAGTTTGGAAGAGCAAACCTTTTTTTGCTATCTCCGCCTGCTAGTAATAATGCTCCCATACTTGCTGCTTGACCAATGCATAACGTTGAAATACTTGGTTTTACAAATTGCATAGTATCATATATTGCTAAGCCTGCTGAGATACTCCCACCAGGTGAATTTATGTAAATTGAGATATCTTTTTCAGGATTTTCAGATTCTAAAAATAGCAATTGTGCAACTACAAGATTTGATATGTAGTCATCAATGGGGCCTGATAAGAAAATTACTCTTTCTTTGAGAAGTCTAGAGTAAATATCAAAAGATCTCTCTCCACGAGGGGTTTGCTCAATAACCATTGGAATTAATGCTGAATTAAAATCTGTCATAACTAAACCTGTCTGTCTGCTAATTCTGAAAATTTTATCACTTTCTTCTTTGATTTAAGAACATTTTGTAATTTTTCAACCAATTGTTCTTCTAAAACTATCATTTTAAATTGTTCAAGTTGCTGGGGTTGACCAGTTATCCATTTTTTATATTGATCCGGATCCTTGTATCTTTTAGATTCTTCTTCAATAAAATCATCAATCTGTTTTTTTTCAACCTTAATTTCAAAATGTTGCACCAATTCAGCAAATAATAAATCTAATCTAACTCTTTTTTCTGCCTTTTCTAAAAAAGTATCAACTGGAAATAAATCTTCACCAGCGTTATCTTCAGTATGCCCTATTCTCATTAAAGCATCTTTTCTCATTAAGTCTGCTTGTTCATTAACTGTTGCTTGCGGTGCTTTGAATTTATTAATTTTAAGTAATGATTCATACATTGATTCCTTAGTTAGCTCTTTTTCTTGAACTGCAACTTCATTCTTCATTCTTTTTGTAATCTCGACAGTAAATTCGGATTGATCTTTAACCTGCATTTGTAATTTTTCATAAAGATCTTTATCTGGTTTTGCTTCAGCAATTTCCTGAACACTTTTAAGATTAATTTCAAATTGTGCAGAAACACCTGCTAAATCTTTTTTAAAATAATCTTTTGGAAATACGCAATCAATTGAAAATTTTGATGGCTTTTTTCCTATAATTTTATCCTCAAATCCAGGAATCATTGATTTGCTTCCCAAAATTAATTTAAAGTCTTGAGCAGAATTTCCTTCAAACTCTTCACCGTCAATCTTACCTAAAAAATCTATGACCACTTGATCATCTAATTTAGCTTCTCTATCAACATCTTTCCAATCACCATATCTTTTAAAGATATCAGCGATAGCCTTATCAATATCAGTATCTTCAATTTCTATAGAAAATTCATCGTAGTTGTTCCATCTAGAAAGTTTGGGTTTTATTTCAGGAAAAACTTCAATGGTTGCAGAATAAGTAAGAGGTTTTTTAGGATCTTCAGAATCTATTGTTACCTTTGGTGAAGATGCTGGTCTAATTTTGTTCTCTCTAATTGCCTTTGGATATGATTCTTGAATTAATTCATTTACAACATCAGCATGAATTGATTGTCCGTATCTTTGTTCCAAAACATCATTTGGAACATTTCCCTTTCTGAAGCCATCAATTTTTGCTTTTGTTTTTATGTTTTTAATTTTTGAATTAAATTTACCTTCATACTCCTCTACAGGGACTGAAATTGTAATTTTTCTTTCTAAATCTTTAAGTTTTTTAACGCTAACTTTCATGTATTAGTACCTTATATATTGGGGCGAGCGATGGGGTTCGAACCCACGGCCTCCGGAGCCACAATCCAGCGCTCTAACCAACTGAGCTACGCCCGCCACGAGCAAGCTATTATAGTTTAAAAAAAATTATTATCTATTTTTTTATTAATGCTAATATATCACTACTTACATAGGGGTAAGACATGAATAATTTTTTATTAGATACCAATCGGTATGTGAATAAAGCACTTAAGCACTCTGTGCTATCTGATGATTTAGCAAATAAAATTATTACTTGTAATTCTACCTACACTGTGAGATTTGGTGTCAGGCTTAGAGGACAAATCTATACGTTTGAAGGTTGGCGCTCCGTTCATTCTGAGCATATGGAACCTACAAAAGGTGGTATTAGGTTTGATATGGATACTCACGCAGAAGAAGTTGAAGCTCTTGCTGCATTAATGTCATATAAATGCGCTATTATCAATGTGCCATATGGTGGATCTAAAGGTGGACTCAAAATAGATCCATCGAAGTGGGAAAGCAGAGAGTTAGAAAAAATTACTAGAAGGTTTGCTCAAGAACTAATAAAAAGAGATCTTATAAGTCCATCCATGAATGTACCTGCGCCAGATATAGGAACATCATCAAAAGAAATGGCCTGGATTGCGGACGAATATAGAAAAATACATCCAGCAGATATTAATGGTTCAGCATGTGTGACTGGAAAGCCTCCAAGCAAAAATGGTCTTGTGGGAAGAGAAGAAGCTACCGGAAGAGGAGTTCAATATATCGTAAGAGAATTTTTTAGAAATCCAGATTTATTAAAACTTGTAAAACTTGATAATGATTTATCAACTAAATCATTTATATTGCAAGGCCTTGGTAATGTTGGTTATCACTTGTCAAAATTCCTTACAGAAGATGATGGTGTAAAGTTAATTGGTATTTCAGAGTTCAACGGCGGTATTTATAATGAAGATGGAATAAATGTTGAACATGCCAAAAAGTATTTCACTAAACATAATTCATTTGAAAATTATCCTAAAGCTACTTTTATAAAAGATTCATCTTTACTGCTAAAAAGAAAATGCGATATTTTAATTCCAGCTGCTCGTGAAAATGTTATCACTGAAAAAAATGCTGAAGATATTTCAGCTAAATTAGTTGTAGAAGCTGCTAATGGCCCTATTAGTTACAAAGGCAATCAAATTTTAAATAGAAAAAAAATATTTGTGATTCCAGACATACTTGCTAATGGTGGAGGTGTAGCTGTAAGTTATTTTGAGTGGGTAAGGAATCTAAGACATATTAGATTTGGAAGACTCGAAAAAAGAAGAAATCAAATTCAACTTAATAATTTAATTGAAGCTATTGAATCAATGACAGGCAGGACTATGCCTGCAAAATATAAATCAAACTTTCATGATGGTATAGAGGAAATTGATCTAATTAGATCAGGTTTAGATGATATGATGATTGATGGGTTCCAAAGTGTTAAGAAAGAATTTCTCGAAACAGATAAGATACCTGATTTCAGAACTGCAGCATTCAAAACAGCAATAGAAAAGATTGCACTGTCATACGACTTTATAGGTTTATAACATAGGAAAAAATAATATGAAAAGAAATAAAATTGATGAAATTTCATTTATGGGTGGTTTAATTGGATGGCTGGCTGTTAATCCAAAAGATACAATTAATAGCAGAGTTGCCCAAGCCAACGAATATGGCTGGAGGGTTGTAAATATTGTCCCAGGTAGTGATCAAAATGCCTTTCTCAGACTATTAAGACTAATTGTTCTAATTCTTACATTTGGGCTGTTCACTTGGGGTGATGGTGTATATGTAATTTATGAGAAAGAGGAATAATTAATGGCTTATTCCATTGTAACTATGCTGGTATCAACCAGCTTACCAATATTATTTTATATCTTTGCATTTAAGAATCTTGATCAAAAAAAAGCAGATCTAATTGTATTTTTAGCATGTATCTTTGCTATTCTTTCTTTTTTTATGCCAATCATTATTTCATCAGAGGGCTATCCATGGGTTTTAGCGATACGCAACTTTCCAATTTTTGAAATTCTTTTATGCATTACCTTTGGTTTAAAGTTCTACTCACTTGATATTTTTAATGATTTCAATGGCAAGTTTGTTCTAAAAATAATTATTACTATAACAATTATTTTTACTTTCATAAGATTTATTACAGGTCTTTTTGGAGTGGGAATATTGGCAAATTATTTTGGCATTAGCTATGTTTTATTGGGCATAATCTCTAACGTTGCTGTAATATCATTTTGGGTTTTATACTTAATAATGTTAAACGATGGTAAATTAATGCTTTTTTCAAAAACTTCAAATATAGTAAAAAATAATCTATCGGTTGATGATGAAAAATCAAAATATAATAGAAATCACCCAAGTAATTGGTAGTCGTTTAAAAATATAATGTGAGATATGAATTGGACATTGATATTTCAAGCCTTACTTTTTTTTAGTATTTTAGCAGTAGCTACTTTTTCTATAATCAAGTCAATACAAAAAACACAAAAGAAAAAAGATAAAGACAATCCCTCTAATTGGTAGCTGATTAAAATGGAGAATAAAATATGATAAGCATTGCATTTCCCTTACTGTTATTAATAGTTATTGTGCTTGTGGTTGTTGGGATAGTGTCAATAAAAAAAGCTCGAGGCACTAAAGACAAGTCGTCAAACGATCATCCTACTAATTGGTAACTGGGAAATAAACTGGTTCAGAGTTTACTTGCCAAACATCATACACATGCATAATGTCTTTAAATAATTCAGATTCTAAAAAACTCATAAGCATTTTTTTGATTTTATTAATGTCTTCTTGCGAATCAAACCATTCTTGATTAGCAATTCTGAACTGCCTAATAAATGGAAAAATAGATATATCTAATTTACTAATATCTTCTCCAAAAATCCAATTACTATCATGAACAATCTTTTCAAGATTTACTAGCATTTCTAAACATTTAGAACGATGATGCTCTTCATCTGAATTTTCATATCTGGTAGCATATTTATATCTGTCCAAATGAAATTTAAATTCTTCATCATATAATTTGATTAAATCTTCGGTTAAATTTAATTGTTCAACGGTTATATTTTCATCAAATATATTATGGTCATCTAGAACCCAATTTATAATATCATTACTTTCATCAATAACTTTATCCTCTAATACAAGAACAGGAACAGTTCCTTTTGGAGAGACTTCCAACATATGATCAGGTTTATTATTAAGTCTAACTTCTCTTATTTCACACTTGATGCCTGCAAGTTGAAGTGCCATTCTTGCACGCATTGCATATGGACATCTTTTAAAGGAATATAAGATAGGATATTTCATAAAATTTAGTTTAAGACTTCATCTTTAGGTCCAATATGTTTTTGGTTTCTGCTTTTTGCAAGTTCTACTTGCTTTTGTCTGCTCATATATCTTGATTTCTGCTTTTCGGTAGTTTTATCAAAACAATCAGGACAAGCAACTCCTCGTATATATTTTGCAGATAGCTTATCATCTTCTGTAATTGGCATTCTGCATCCGTGGCACATATCATAAGATCCCTCTGAAAGATCATGCTTTACTGATACTCTGTCATCAAACACAAAACATTCACCTTGCCACCTGGTATGTGCTTCAGGAATTTCCTCAAAATATTTTAAAATGCCTCCCTTAAGATGAAAAACATTTTCAAAGCCTTGTTCTTTCATTAAGGATGATGCTTTTTCACATCTGATGCCACCAGTGCAAAACATTGCAATATTTTTATTCTTTTTATCTTCTTTTGTGAATTTTTGTTTTTTTATCCATTTTGGAAATTCTCTAAATTTAGTAGTTTTAGGATTTAAAGATTTTTTAAAAGTGCCTATAGAATACTCGTAGTTATTTCTTGTATCTATGATTATTGTATCTTTATTATCGATAAGATCATTCCAGTCTACTGGATTTACATACTCACCGACTGCTTTTGTTGGGTCAATAGAGGTATCTCCTATTGTTACAATTTCTTTTTTTAATTTAACTTTTAATCTAACAAATGGATTTTTCTCAGAAGAGGAGTGCTTGACGTCTAAATTATTGAAACCCTCCAATTTTGAAATAAATTTAATCGCATTATCTATAGTACTTTTTGAGTCAGCTGAGATAGTTCCATTAATACCCTCTTCCCCAACTAAAATTGTTCCATATATGGACAGACTTTTTAGTTTGGCGCGGATACTGTTATGAATCTTAAGAGGATCCAAAATTTTTGAGAATTTATATAGGGCGACAACTTTATACATAGTAAAAATGGCGCGCCTGAAGAGATTCGAACTCCTGACCCACTGCTTAGAAGGCAGTTGCTCTATCCAGCTGAGCTACAGGCGCTTGGTCGGGGTAGTAAGATTCGAACTTACGACCACTCGCTCCCAAAGCGAGTGCGCTACCAGACTGCGCTATACCCCGAGGATGCAAATATTAAAGATAATATAAAAAATAAGCAATCATCGTAGGCATAAATATTCATTAATGAGATAATATTAACATGAGTGCAATAATATTAGATGGTAAAAAACTATCAAAAATTTCTGAGGATTTAATTAAAGAAAAGGTCGAAAAACTAGCTCTTCAAGATATCACTCCTACCCTTGCGACTATTTTGGTTGGCAATGATCCAGCTTCAGAAACTTATGTGAAAATGAAAAGAAATACATGCGCTAGAGTGGGTATGAAATCAATTGCAGTTGAATTACCTGACACTACAACAACTGAAGAATTATTAAGCAAGATTCAAGAATTAAATAATGATAGTAATGTTCATGGAATATTACTTCAACATCCTGTTCCATCTCAGATTGATGAGCGGCTATGTTTTGATGCAATTGATATTAATAAGGATGTCGATGGAGTTACGTGTCTAGGTTTTGGAAATATGTCTATGGGTATAGATGCCTATGGTTCTTGCACTCCAGCAGGCATAATCAGGCTTATAAAACATTATAAAATTGATGTGGAAGGTCTTAATGCTGTTGTCGTTGGAAGAAGTCCTATCTTGGGAAAGCCTATGGCTATGATGTTATTAAACCTCAATGCTACTGTTACGATTTGTCATTCAAGAACTAAAGATCTTGAAGATATAATTAAAAAGGCTGATATTATTGTTGGGGCTGTTGGAATTCCAAAATTTATTCAAACTGACTGGATCAAAAAAGATGCTGTTGTCATAGATGCAGGATATCATCCAGAAATGTGTGGGGATATTAATCTTGAGAATATTGAAAATATTGCAAGTGCCTACACTCCTGTTCCAGGCGGCGTGGGACCTATGACTATAAACACTTTGATCTTGCAAACACTACAATCAGCTGAAAAGACTGCTTCTAATTAATTGTTCGGTTGTTCTGAGGATTCGTCTTGGATTATATCTGCCTCACCTTCAATGATAACTTCTTCTTCAGGTAATGAATCATCTTCATCATTGCTTTTGAAAGGAAATGGCTTCTCTTCCGTTTGAAATAACAAAAAAGCAACAGTGTCATTAAAAAACTCAATTAGGTGTACATTAATATTTGCAATTGATTTATTAGGCTCTGAGGCAAATAAAACAAAAAGAAATTGAATAAAAGATATGGCGATACAAAATGGTAAAACTACAAAGTTAATCAACACAGCATATAAAGTCATAAATAGAAATCTAATCCATTTACTAGACTTTAATATTTCTTCTTTATTTATTGTATTCATATTTAATAAGTAAATTCTACATCAACTTCATGCGGATTATTAACTAAATCATTAATTAATTCATGAGGATTAGAATCTTCATAAATTATATTATACAAAGATTCCACTAAAGGCATGTTTATCTTGAGTCTTTCTGATTCATTTTTTATTACAGACAATGTTCTTAATCCTTCTGCAACCTGGCCAACTTCATTTTTTGCAGAATCCAAACTCATATTTTTACCTAAATTGAAACCTAATTGATAATTTCGAGATAATTTAGAAGTGCATGTTGCTACAAGATCACCCATACCCGCAAGTCCTAAGAATGTGATAGGATTTGCACCCTTCGCTACTGCAAATCTACTCATCTCTGCCATGCTTCTTGTTAAGATTAATCCTAATGCATTTTCGCCAACTTCAAGAGATTCAGCCATGCCACAAGTAATTGCATAAATATTTTTAAGAGCGCCAGCTAGTTCCACTCCTTGGATATCATTGCTTGAATAAATTTTGAAATACTCAGATGACAATATACCTTTTACTGTTGAAATTACTTTTTCATTTGAACTTGCAATTACGGTACCTGCAATTTTTTTATCTGCTATTTCCTTAGCTAAATTGGGGCCACTTAGAACTCCAACTTTGTTTTTAAGCTCGTCAGATAAGATATTGGATAGGGTTCTGAAAGGTTTATCAAGAATTCCCTTGGTACAAGAAATAATAAAAGCCTCTTCAATCAATAAATTTGAAATTCTTTTTACAATTTGCTCAAAAATGAGACTTGGAGTAGCAATAAAAATAATCGATGCTTCATTCATTACTTCTTCAAGATTATCAGAAGCCTTAATATTATTAGATAATCTAAGTTCAGGATGATAAGAGGTATTTGCTCCTTCAGAATTAATTCTAAGCGCTTGCTCTGAATCTCTCACCCATAAAGAAACTTGATTTCCATTTGAAGCTGCTAAATTTGCTAACACAGTTCCAAAGCTTCCACCTCCTAAAACAGCTACTTTTTTTTGAGAATCCATAAAGCTATTTTTAAATGGTGGTTAATCTAAATATTTGAACTATAGAGATGATCATTATTATTATAGTATTAAAAACACTAAAATTATGAAGCCATTGAAAAAGTCCATCCCATCCCCTATCTCGAGCAGCATTTGTCAATGGAATAATGATATATCCAGTAAAAGCAAAACAAACAGTAATTACTGCTGAGTAGATATCAAAGCTCTTGAAAAACAGATACGATAACAAGAGAGCCAATAAACTAATTAAAAATAACAAAAGATAATATCTAGGAAATATTTTTCTTAAAAACTTTGCAGCGTTATGCTCATCAAGAACTTTAAATACTACAGGTGCTGTTAATAGTACTTGAGCAAAGATAATTCCTAATATTAGTGCATAACACAAAATTAGAAGACTTATTGTTAGAGCGTTCATATCAATTTATAATGGCGGTCCGACGGGGAATCGAACCCCGAACGCCGCCGTGACAGGGCGGAATTATAGCCGTTTAACTACCGGACCACTTCAAAGATTGAATAATATATATTTTTAAACAAAGTTCAACCTTAATGGTGGGTGATGACAGGATCGAACTGCCGACCCTCTCGGTGTAAACGAGATGCTCTACCAAACTGAGCTAATCACCCACGCAAGCTATTATATTGATTAATTTGAACTATACAAAAGAAATTTTATTGGCTTAGATTAATTCTTGCTAAATAGATTCCAAATAAACTTATTAATGCAAATACAATCTGTAATGAAGTCAAAATTTCTAAAAAAATGATTGCTGCTAAAATTGTTGCAGTCAGTGGTTGCATTAGTAGTCCAATAGATGCGCCTGATGCGGAAATCTTCCCAATTGCGTGAGTAATAAAGTATTGTCCACCAAACTGACACAAAAAAGCCATAAGGATAAGATTTAACCATTCAAAACTTGATAATGGGATTAGATTACCGCCTTCTATCATCATAGGAATAATTGAAAATAAACAACAGAAAAAAGTTGTATAAAAAATAATATTAAGAGAATTTTCTTTACCAAGTCTGGCTATAACCAATAAATATACGCCATAAAAGAATGCCGCTATAAGACATAAAATATCACCAAGTAACTTACCATTAACATAATTATTTGAAAAATAAATAAGTCCAACTATTCCGATATATGTAACTAAAAAAGATAAGAGAAAACTTTTGGTTAATCTTTCTTTAAAAAAAATAAAAGATAAAATTGCTACAAATATTGGTGCAGAATTAACAATAATCGTTGCATTGGATACAGATGTGATATTCATGCTGAAATGCCAAAGAGTTAAATCCGTTGTGAATGCCAGGGAAGCAAATGCTGCGTATAAAATAGTTTTTTTATTTTTTACTCTGAAGAAAAATTTTTTATTGAGTATGTAATTTAGTAAAAATAAAAAAGGTAAAGCCAAAAACATTCTATAGAAGGAAATGGCTGATGAAGATAGCATGCTTAATTTTACAAAAATAGGAGCAAATCCAATAAGCATTGCACCGAAGGCTAGCAGAATAAAATAATTTGTTCGCTGAAAAATAGTTTTCATAAAGTTATACTTTTAAGATGACTAGCGACATTTTAGATCATAATGATGAAATTATCTCAGTAGGTGAGCTTAATAGATCTGCAAAATATTTGTTAGAGAAGAATTTCAACAATGTTTCTGTAATCGGAGAAATTTCAAACTTATCTAGACCTAGTTCAGGACATATTTATTTTACCCTAAAGGATGAGGATGGTGCCATTAGGTGTGCCATGTTTAAAAATAAGAATATCAACTTAAATTTCAAACCCCAAGATGGGGATAAGTGTTTATTAAAAGGGCAGGTAAGTATTTATGCAGCAAGAGGTGATTATCAACTTATTGTTAGCAGTATCCAGCCTGCTGGTTCTGGTAATTTAATGCAAAAATTTGAAAAGCTTAAAAAGAAGCTTGAGGCTGAGGGATTGTTTGATCCTAAGAACAAATTACAAGTACCAACTTCTCCAAAACATATTTGTGTAGTCACATCTTCCTCAACAGCTGCTTTCCAAGATATTATTTCTACGATTAAAAGAAGAGCTCCAAGCTCACAAGTATCAATAAGTGAAACAACTGTTCAAGGCGACAATGCACATATATCAATCATTAATGCCTTAAACAGAATAATGAATTTCAATGAAAGTAATAAAAATAAAATTGATGTCGTGGTCTTAACAAGAGGCGGCGGATCGATTGAAGATTTATGGTGTTTTAATAATGAAGAATTAGCAAGAGAGATTCATGCATTTCCTATACCAACAATTTCTGGAGTTGGGCATGAAATAGATTTTACGATATGCGATTTTGTATCTGATTTAAGAGTTCCGACTCCTACTGCATCTGCAGAAGTAGTTACGGAATTTAATTTTAATCTTTTAGAAAAACTTAATGATCTCAAAATTGACATCCATAAATCATTTCTCGATTTTACGGAAAATCTAAATCAAAAAATTATGCTGTTAAAAACTAGGCTTAAAAGCCCTAAAGCTTTACTTAGAGAAAAATCACAAAAATTAGATAATGTAGAAATCCTGTTTCAAAAACATCAACAAATAATCTTTTCAAATAAGAAAGGCATAATTAATGATCTATATTCAGAACTCAATCTTAAAAATCCAATCTCAAAATTAAATAATATGACTAACAAACTTGATACATTATCAGAGAAATTGAATCTCATGTTGAGTCAAAAAATACATAATAGGAAAAATAATTTAGACAGCCTTCAGAAAAGTATCAATATTCTTAATCCGTTATCTATTCTTGATAGAGGTTACTCGATAATATTAAATAAAAAAGGGTCGGCTATAAAATCCTCTGAGGAAGTAAATAAAGGTGAAAATTTAAAAGCGAGATTAAGCAAAGGAACTATTGATATAGAGGTTAAATAAGTAGTGTTAAAAAAAATAAATCATTTGATAATATTTTTATCATTTGTAATTCAAATTAATTTATTTGCTGAATTACAAGGAAATCCTGGAGAAGTATTTCCTGTTTTAGTTCAACCTAATAAAGATTATACAAATCTTACTTTAGAGATTGATGGATCTGTATATGAACTTGTAGCTCTACCCTTTTCCAAACAAGGTGAATATATAAAAGTTAATGACAAAAACATATATATCATTGAGAAAGATTTTGGAGAATCTAGAATTACAATACAAGACTCATCAAAAGTAACCTTAAATGATAGAGACGCTCAAAGAGCTTATAAAGAATCACAGTTAATCAAGAAAGCAATATCTATATCTTCAACTCAATTTAAATCTAATTTTAAATTCTTAAAGCCTGTTGATGGTTTAATATCAAGCAGATATGGTAAAAAAAGATACATCAATGGCCTACCAAGATCACCTCATTTAGCTTTAGATATTGCTGCACCTACAGGAACAAAAATTATTTCTCCTGAATTTGGGAAAATAATTTTAATTGGAGATTTCTTTTATTCAGGCAATTATATGGTTATTGATCATGGGCATGGTTTAATATCTTCATACAGCCATTTATCTAAAGTTACAGTTAAAGAAGGACAGCTTGTAGACAAAGGTCAAAAAATTGGTGAAGTTGGCTCAACTGGAAGAGTTACTGGACCACACCTTCACTGGACAGTCTATTTAAATCAAATTCGGATTAATCCTGAAATATTAATAGATGAAAATTATTTAGATACTATTCTTTAGCTTAATCAAAATGTTATTTAGTTCTTCTTTTGTTTGAGGTCTAAACAAAGACAAAACAACCTCTCCTTTTGGATTTATAAAAAAAGTAGCTGGAACTGCTGGCGGTGTGTCGATGCCCCAAATTTTATTGGGATGAGTAATTAAAGATGGTACCTCTATGTTGAATCTCTCAGCAATAGGCTCTAAATCGTCCACCTCTAAGAAATCAAAATTAAATGTAAAAACAAGTAGATCATCGTTTTCATTAGCAAATGCATTTAATTCTGGTATTTCTTTGATGCATGGAGCACACCAATCAGCCCAATAGTTAACTACTATCCATTTGCCATTTAACTCTGCTAGATTAGTATCTAATCCGTTATAAACTTCGATGTCATTTTTCTGGCACCCAAAAAGTACTAGCACACATAATAGTTGTATAATCTTATTCTTCATTGCGTACACATAATATAATTAATAATAAAAAAGTAAACATGGAAAAAAATTATTTGTTAGTATTATTTTATTCAGCATCAGGCTCCGTAAAAAAAATTGCCCACGCAATTGCTGATGGAGCCGAAGATGTTGGAATCAAAGTAAAAATAAGAACCGTTCCAAAAGTATCAGCAAAGAATGAAAAAGTTGAAGCTAATATTCCCGATTCAGGTGAAGTATATTGCACAAAAGATGATTTAATTAATTGTTCTGGGCTCGCTTTAGGCTCACCTACTAGATTTGGATCAATGGCGTCGTCATTAAAATATTTTCTAGACTCTACAGGTGATCTTTGGGCAACGAATGCTTTGGAAGATAAGCCAGGAATAGTTTTTACTTCAACAGGCTCAATGCATGGCGGTCAGGAAACTACATTATTTAATCTAATAACATTTATGCTTCATCATGGAATGATCGTAGCAGGAAGTCCTTATTCTATAAGTGAGTTGCATAAAACTAAATCTGGTGGAACTCCATATGGTGCAACTCATGTTGAGAGTTTTAACAAATCTAACGAACTTACAAAAGATGAATACGAGATAGCAAAAAAATCTGGTGTTAGAATTGCTGATTTAATCAAAAAAGTTTCGAATGAATCTTAAAAACTATTTAATTCTTGTGCATGTTTTTTTTATCCTGTTATTTCTAACTAAGTTTATTAACGTAATACAGGATAGAATTGACCTAACAGTTTATCTTTTTTGGATAGTACCTATGTTAGTATTCTATAGATTCATAGTTAAGTTGAATATCAAAGCCTATCAATGGTTTTGTTTTATATTGTTAATTTATTTCTTGTCTTCATCACTAAGAGTATTTGGAACTTCTCCGTATTGGTTGGATGTCACTGAATTAATACTGATATGTGTTTTGTTCATACATATTATGTTTGGGCCTAAAAAAATAAAGGCGATGAGCTAATATCCATTTACTTAATTTAACTAATGTCATATCATCAAAATCTTCCTAGGAGAAATTAATGAGTAAGATAAAATCAATTTGGTCACAAGCAGATAAATTCCTAACATTAGCCAGAAAAATTATTATTAACACCGTTACTGCAATTGTTTTAATTGTAATTACATTTTCAATCTTGGGTGGTGTTGGATCTATGTTCTCTCCTGAAGAAGAAATTGATACGGAAAACAAAATTTTATGGTTTAAACCAATTGGTGTGGTTGTTGACTCTAGTGTTAATTCATCTCCTTCATTTTCATTTGACTCACTTGCTTTAGGTGGGGCTACTCAACAACATGAGCTTGAAGACCTATTAAAGGTGCTCGATATGGCAGCCGAAGATGAATCTCTGGCTGCAGTTTATGTGAATGTATCTGAACTAGGTATGTACATCTCTTCTGCCTTTGAGCTTGCCAATGCTGTAAAAAATGTTAGAGATAGTGGAAAAAATGTAATTGCCTATGCTGAAAATTATGGAAATAACGCATATCTTATAAGCTCACAAGCTAATACTGTAATGATTAATGAATATGGTGGTGTTAATGCTATTGGATTTTCAAGAAAGAGAGAATTTTATAAAGATTTATACGAAAAAATAAATCTTAATTACAATGTATTTGTTGCTGGTGATTTTAAGAGCGGTCCAGAACCTTATACAAGAAACTCAATGTCTGAGGAGGATAAATTGGCTTGGAGTGAGTTCGCAGATCCCTTATGGAATAAGATGAAAGACATGATGGAGGTTGGAAGAAACTTGCAACAAGGCACAATTCAGGAATATGGAGATACTTTATGGGAAAGATCATTAGACAATCCGGAGCTTGCTCAAATTGCTCTAGAGCTTGGCATGGTAGATATGGTTGTTACTAGAGAAGATCTTAGACATTGGATGTATGAAAAATTCCCCAACGATGAAAATGATAAAAATGAACTTCCTGATTCAATATCAATTTATGAATATTTAACTATATTTGAGGAAGATACCAATTTCTCCGATAATAAGATTGCAGTTGTTAATGTAGAAGGAGCAATTACGACTGGCGAAGTGCAATATGGTATTGCTGGGTCAGATACCATTGTAAAAAATATAAGGAATGCCATTAAGGATGATTCAGTAAAAGCGTTAGTCCTTAGAGTAAATAGTCCTGGTGGCAGTGTTTGGGCGAGCGAACTAATTACAAACGCTCTAGACGAATTTAAATCGTCTGGCAGGCCTATAGTAACAAGCATGGGTGATATTGCTGCTTCTGGTGGGGTTTGGGTGACAACTTATTCAGATGAAATCTGGGCAAAAGAAGAAACACTAACTGGTTCTATTGGTGTATATGGGATAGTGCCTACTCTTGATGGTATATATAATTGGGCTGGTATACAGGTTGATGGTATTTCATCTACAAAAGCTGGCGAATGGGATGAAAGATTGGCAATGCCAAATTATGTTACCGATTCCATACAGGCAAGTATCGATCATACATATGATAAATTTGTTTCAAAAGTAGCTAAAAATAGAAATATGGCATATAAAGAAGTTTTATCTATTGCCGGTGGCAGAATCTGGTCTGGTGAAAAAGCATTGCAGCTAGGGTTAGTAGATAAGATTGGAGACTTAGAAGATGCTATTGATTCAGCTGCTCAATTTGCAGACATTGATGACTATGAAATAGTTTCATATGCAAAAGAAATGGATCCTTTTGAATTATTTTTAAATGAATTGTTAGATAATTTGGATTCGAGAATTGATATAAATTCAGACTTTCAGGCTTTGGGTGAATTTTTAGATTCTCGCTATAAATTTATTAATCCAGATCAAAAAATCAATAAGGCGGTTTATTGTTTTGAATGCGAATTCTTTAATTCTCAGTAACTTTTTTGATCAAAGGGATGGTTATTTTTCTTTTTAGTTGCATTGAAAGCTTATCTAGTTGGTTTATATGGTTAACCAAATCACCCATATTTCTTCTTGAATGATTAAGCAAATAAGCTATTTCTTTGTCGCCAATGTTTATAGATCTTAAATCAGCAAAAAATCTAACCGCTTCAGTTAGATTATCCGATTTAACAGGATGAACTTCCATCTGGTTAATTTTTTGTATTCTTGAAAAAAGGTCATCTAATTTAAATGAAATCAAGGATGGATTTATATTAGAACAAAAAACTATTCTACAATTAGATAATAAACAATCATTTATTAGATTAAAGATAGCTGTCTCCCATTTATTGACACCAGCGATAAGCTCAAGATCATCTATACAAACTAAATTAAGCTTTTCTAAATCATCTAAAATCCCAGTTCCATAATTATTTAATTCTTTTAAAGGAATATAAAGAGACGATTTTTTAGCTTCTGAAAAATAATTGCATAGCGATTGAAGTAAAAATGATTTTCCAACTTTGCTTGAACCATAAATTACTAAATCTTCTCTGCCTTTTAGATTATCTAAAATTGAAAAATTGTTTTTTTCAAAATAAAAATCATCAAAAGATGAATTATTTGGTTTACTCCAAGGGAATGTAAGTTGCTCAATTTTATTCATTCTGATGATAATTTTTAATATCTTTAAACCAATCAGAGGTATAAACAATGAGACTTAAAACAGTTATGAAGACAATAAATATATCTAAAGGCACTAAAGTGAATTCAAAATTTGTTATCTCTTTTAAATAAATGATTGCTATGTAAAGGATTTGTAAAATTGTAGTAAATTTCCCTAAGAAGTTAGGTAAAGGCGTAGCCGACTCTATCAAGGTCATTTTTATTGCTGCCCCTAAAAGAATAGCAATATCACGAGATATAAAAATTATAAAAATATAGAAAGGAATATATTCATTTATCCATAATATAAAGATAGTACCTGATAGTAGGAGTTTATCTGCAACAGGGTCTAATATTTTACCAAGCTGTGTTTGCCAATCCATCTTCCTTGCTAAAAATCCGTCTAAAGCATCAGTAATCGATGCGATAACAAAAAAAATAATACTTACAATAAAATTGCCTAAAAAAATGTTATTCAAGATTGGGTATACAAGTGCAATCCTAACTATTGATAATAAATTAGGTATAAAGATAAAATATTTACTCATGATTTAAAACTCATAAGAACTTCTAATTTTGAAATATCAAAATTATCTATGTTTATATAACTACTATCTGAAATTTCATTAACAAAATTTAACAAATTACCATATATCTCAATATCATAATAAATAGATTCTTTGTCAAATTTAGTAATGTTAGTAGATTTTACCGCCACAAGGCTGTTAATAATTTCTTTTAAATTTTTATAATCTTCATAATTGTCGATATCCATAAAAGTCGCGTTTAATCTCATAGTATTTGATGTATCTATTTTTTGGTTAGCCAAAAGGTTATCAATCTGATTATTAACAAAATTTGCTAAATTATTTATAAAGTGATTATCAAAAGCTTTGCCTTGATAATCAAATTGAATATCTCCTGTCACTGACCATCTATTTGGTCCAATTTTTATGATATTTATTTCAGATAAGAGGTCGTAGTTATACTGAGACGAAACAAGCTCTTTTATATCAATTAATTTTTCATAATTTTGTATTTCATTCAAATTAAACAAATCAAGCTCCGGTAGTTCAAGAAAGACACCTCTTGATGTCGATTTTTGATTCAGAAAATGATTGATTTTATTGTCTAAGTCATTGTTGTAAAAATAATTTGTAATTACATATGGATTTTTTGTTCCTGAATCAACATTAATCATAAAAAGAATAACTGGTCTAGAATTACCGATAACAGGAATTGATAACTCATTAAACACGTTTATCAAATAATCTTTATTAAAAATTACTTCTAAAAAACTTTTTCCTTCAATATTTCTAATTGAATAACTTTTAATAAAATCTTTCCTTGTGTTCCCTGCATTGATTATTTTCCATATATTTGATGGGGATTCACTTCCACTTAGTCTATAAATCATAATGTTAAATGAATTATTGATTGACTTTTCAATTTCTGATGTATTTTTTATTGGAGTATAAACTTTAAAAAGTTGATCAAATTCCTTTGCAAAGATGACATTAGAAAAGATAATAATAAATAATAAAGGGGTTATAAGTTTTAGCATTCTCATATTAGTATTTTAAATGACAAAAGAAATTATAGAAAATGATCCATACAAATTAGCCGGTGTTGATATTGACGCTGGAGAAGATTTAATTAGAAAAATTAAAAATGATGTTGTATCAACTCATGGTGCAAACGTAATTGGAAATATCGGTGGATTTGCAGGAATGTTCAGGTTACCAAAAGATTTCCAAAATCCAATACTTGTAGCGTGCACTGATGGAGTTGGTACAAAGGTTGCACTCGCACAAGAATTTGGAGATCTTAATGGTATTGGTCAAGATCTGGTAGCAATGTGTGTAAATGACTTGATTGTTTGTGGAGCTAAGCCTTTGTTTTTTTTAGACTATTATGCAACTTCTAAGCTTAATGTTAACGAAGCATCCGTTGTAATCAAAAGTATTGCTGATGCTTGTATTAATTCGGACTGCTCTCTGCTTGGTGGAGAAACAGCAGAGATGCCTGGTCATTACTTAGATAATAACTTTGATTTAGCAGGTTTTTCTGTTGGATGTGTTGAGGAGGATAAAATAATTTTATCTGAAAATGTATCATCAGGAAATCTACTTATTGGTATTGAGTCTAGCGGACCACACTCAAATGGATTTTCTCTTATTAGAAAGATTTTAGATGATTATAAAGGACCAGAAGCTATAAAATATGAAATGATAAAGAAAGCTCTTGCACCAACATATCTCTATCCAAAACTAATTTTAAATATTCTGAAAAAGTTTAAAATTAATTCGATTTCACATATTACTGGCGGTGGCTTATTAGAAAATTTGCCAAGATCAATTCCTATGAATCTATCGGTAGAAATTGATACAAAATCATGGCAAATACCGGAAATCTTTAATTGGCTAAGAACTGAAGGAAATATTTTACAGAATGATATGTATAGAATATTTAATTGCGGTATAGGAATGGTTCTTGTTGTAAGTAAAGAATATGTTAGTGACATTTTAAATGAAATCTCATCAAATAAATTAAATGGTTACATTATTGGTAAAGTCAAAGATAAAACTCAAAAAGAATCTGTGATATTTAAATAAATAATGAAAAAAATTGTTGTTATGATTTCAGGGAGTGGATCTAACTTAGAAGCTATCATAAAAGCTTGTAATTCAAGAAAAATATATGGAGAAATAGTTTGTGTCATTTCAAACAATCCAGATGCATACGGAATTGAAAGAGCAAAAAAATATAGTATCCCAATAAAAATAATTGATCATAACAAATATTCAAAAAGAGACGATTTTGATGATATCTTAGTAAAATTTCTTGATGATCTTGATATAGATTTAATAATTCTTGCTGGTTTTATGAGAATTCTTGGAGAAAATATAACTCAAAAATTCTATGGCAAAATGATTAATTTACATCCTTCACTTCTTCCTTTGTACCCTGGTTTAAATACTCATACTCAGGCATTAAATAACAAAGATAAATATCATGGGATTTCAATTCATTTTGTAACCGCCAAATTAGATGCAGGCCCACTCATTGCACAAGGAAAGATTTTAATAAAAGCAGAAGATGATCTTGAAAAATTGATTGCTAGAATACATAAAGTTGAGCACGATTTGTTACCCAAAGTAATAAATGAATTGTGTCTAAATAATATTTATCTGAATTGTGAAACACACAAAGTTATGTATAGTGATAAACTTGAATTAAAGATGTCCCCAATCTATTTTAATAATTAACATTGATAATGAAATTTAATCTTTTTATTTTATTTATACTTGTATATAGCGTTAATGCTGTTGAGCTACCCTACTATGAAGCAAAATATAAGTTTGAATCCGATGAAATAAATATTACTGGAATAAGAAAGTTTAATAAGAGTTCTGAGGGATATAAAATAGAATTTCAAGCCTCAAACCTAATTGCAGGCATGAATTTTTCATCTTTGTTTAGTTTTAAAGATTACAAAGTCATTCCAAGTTCATACGATGTAAAAATTAAACCTAAATTCTTAGATAGAGATCAATTTATTGAATTCGATTATGTTAATAATCAAGTTGTGTCTAAAGGAAGTAATAAATGGTCAGAAATCTTAAGTAAAGATGTTTTGATAATGGACCCATTAAATGTTCAGATAATGATAAGGACACTCGTTAAAAGAAATAAAACAGAATTTAGTCTCAATATTGTAGATATGCAAAAAGGTGGTTACAAAGAATATAATTTTGAAGTAATCGGTAACGAAAAGTGTGCCTATAATCAAGAAGAGATTGATTGCATTGTTTTGCAAAGATCAAGAAAAGGAAGTAATCGAAAAGTTACATATTTTTTGATGGAAAAATATGAATACATGTTTTTGAAAATTATTGATATTAATCCTGAAAGAAAAAATACTTTAAATTTGGTAGAGATTTTAAGTTTTGGGTAAAGTTACTCCGGTTTGACCTTGATATTTACCGCCGCGATCTTTATAGCTAACTTCACAAACTTCATCAGACTCAAAAAATAACATTTGTGCCACTCCTTCTCCTGCATAAATTTTTGCTGGCAAGTTTGTAGTATTGGAGAACTCTAGTGTTACGTGACCTTCCCACTCCGGTTCTAAAGGTGTTACGTTAACAATAATTCCACATCTGGCATAAGTAGATTTTCCTAAACAAACAGTTAAAACATTTCTTGGTATTTTAAAATATTCAATTGTTCTAGCTAAAGCAAAAGAATTTGGAGGAATAATACATACATCAGAATTAATATCAACAAAGCTTTTTTCATCAAATGATTTAGGATCTACAACTGCTGAATGAATATTTGTGAAAACTTTAAATTCATTTGAGCATCTAACATCGTAACCATAGCTTGATACACCATAAGAAATAAGTTTATTGCCACAATCGTCAAGCCTTACCTGACCCTCAGAAAATGGTTTAATCATCTCATGATTAATTGACATATCTTTTATCCATTTATCTGACTTAATCGACATTAACTTCTATCCTTCCCTCTATTGCTCTTGCAATTGTAGTTCCATCAACATACTCTAACTCTCCACCAATAGGAATACCATAAGAAATTCGTGAAACTTTAGCTGTTTTAACATGATCTTTAATATATATTGCAGTTGCATCACCTTCAACTGTGCTACTTGTTGCTAATATTATCTCTTTTACACTTTTTGACTCAATTAATTTTAATAAATCATCTATTCCAATATCTTCAGGACCGATTCCATCAATTGGTGATAGCCTGCCCATTAAAACAAAGTATTTACCTTTATAACCACCGGTTGATTCAATAGCCAAAACATCAGATGGATTTTCAACAACACAAATACTTAAGTCATCTCTTGAATTGTCCTCGCATACACTGCACATATCATTAGAAGTTAACATTCTGCATGATGTACATCTTTGAATATTATCTACCGCATCTGCAAGTGATTTGGCTAAAATCCGTGCTCCATCTTTATTTTTATCAAGTAAATAAAGAGCCATTCTTTGAGCAGATTTCTTACCAACTCCTGGCAAAATTGTTAATGCATTTATAAGTTCTAATACTAAATCTTTGTTCATTTTATTGGCTTAACTGTATCGGCTTTAATTTTTGCATTAAATTTTTTTAAAAAACTTTGTATATCTTTGTCGTTTTCAATTTCTAATTTTGAATTACCAATAGCTTCTTCATCTTTTTTAGTATTATAACTAAATGGTGTTTCCTCTACTTCTCCTTCTTTAATTTTGACAGTAATTTCTTTGGAGAATGAAGATTTTAAAGCCTCCTTAAATTCAGAAATCCAACTCTCATTAATATCCTTAGGTGTATGTTTATGAGACATCAAAGACAGCTCATCCTCTTCAAATGATATAAAAGACATTGCACCAAAGATATTTTTAACGAATTGACTTAATTCAAGGGAATTAAAATACTTTATCCACTCTCTATTATTTTTAAATTTGTTTAAATTTAATGGAGGCTCTGATTCTTTATGATTTTGTGTTTTGTGAGACTTTTTTTTATTTTTTTTTAAATTTTTTTTTTCAATCTTTTCAGAGCTCTGATTGTTATTGGTTTCTGATAGTTTTTGTAGAGGATTAAAAGTTAACATTCTGAGCAAACAAAGCTCAAGAGCTTCTTTTGGATTAGGGTGTACAGAAAATTTACTATATGAATTAATTGCTATTTCATACAACAACTGACAAAACTCTTTATCAATTTTTTTGGCGATATTTATGACTCTATTATCACTTGAGTTTTCAAGAGCTTGATGCATCGAAACTTTGTGAAAAATAGCAATGATATCTTTAAGAATTGAATCATATTCTGGCGCAAGCTCCTCAATTTCTGAAAGAATATTAAATGCATGCCCGCTATTTCCGTCAGTGATTGATTCAATTAATTCAAACAATAGCGAATCATCGATTGTTCCTAATAATTTTTGAATATCATCTGATTTTAAAGAGCCATTACCATAAGCAATTGACTGATCAAGTAACGTTAAAGCATCTCTCACAGAGCCTTTTGCAGACTTAGATATTAGCTTGACACTGTCATCATCAAAATCAATACCTTCAAGCTTTAAAATTTTCATTAAATGGCCTGAAAGGAATTCTTCATTCACTGTTTTTAAGTTTAATTGTAGGCATCTCGACTGCACTGTTTTAGGAAGTTTCTCTGGATTAGTGGTAGCCAAAATAAAAACAACATGTTTTGGAGGCTCCTCTAAATTTTTTAATAATGCATTAAAGCTTTCAGTTGTAAGTTGATGAGCTTCATCCAAAAGATATATTTTATATCTTCCATTTGATGGTGATTGTGGTACTGTTTGAAGAAGTTCTTTCATTGCATCTATGCCTCTTTGAGAGGCAGCATCTTGTTCAAAAAAATCTAATGATCTTCCTGCTCTTATTTCTTTGCAGTTTGAACATTCATTACACGGAGATGAAATAGGTGTTTCAGATGATAAACAATTAAGACACTTAGCAAGTATTCTTCCAAGAGTAGTTTTGCCGACACCTCTTGTTCCAGAAAATATAAAAGCTTGGTGTAACTTATTTTGATCTAAACTATTTACTAATGCTTTTATAATATGTTCTTGGCCTACAACTTCCTCAAAATTTGATGGTCTATATTTTCTAGCTAATACCTCATAAGACATAGCAACAAATCATAACATGTCATTACTTAAAACTGATTCAATTTCTTTAAAATCAAAACCCCGATTGTATAAAAAATTCTTTTGCTTCAATAAAATTTTAGTATCAGTTGATGGACCTTCCTTAAAGCGTTTTGAGAAAGCCTTATTTGCAGCTTCGTCCCAACCTCCTTCATTATCCAATACTTCAAATATTATGGCTTCTGAAACACCTTTTGATTGAAGTTCATGAGAAATCTTAACTGGCCCAAATCCTTTTCTCTTTCTATAAATAACATATGATTCAGAAAAGCGATAATCATTCAATAAATTATTTTTTGTGAGTTGAGTTATAACTTCATCAAAGCCATCATTTATGTCAAATTTTTTTTTTAGCTTTTGTTTTAATTCTAAAACAGAATGTTCTCTTCTTGATAAGATATCCAAAGCTTTATTATAGATTGCTGAAAAAATTTCAGATGTCATTAATTAAATGGAATAACTCTGGATTTTCCATTTCTTTTTACAATTCGAACTTTTTGGTTAAGAACAAAATCATATTTACTCACTTCTTGAATAATAGAAATTAATTTTCCAGCTTCAGTCTTAATCAATAATTCAACTCCATCCTTTTGAGTAAAATTTGAACCTAATTCTGATCCAACAGCAGAACCAACTAATCCACCAATAACAGTAGCTATGTCTGATTCAAGCTCTGAATCTGTAACATTTTTTCCTGCAGCACCACCAATCAATCCTCCAGCAATAGCGCCTGCCTCGCGATCACCCTCAATGGTTACTTCATTTATGTCCTCAATTACTCCGATGACAACGTATTGCTGCTTTTGAGCATCTTCACGCGTGACAACATCTGGAGCCAAACTCATATTAGTGCAAGAGTAAGTCATAAAAACAATCAAACTAAATGCTATGTAGTTATTATATTTCACTGCTTTTATCCTCAGCTATAACGAAATCCTTTAAGAGATCTTCTGTAATAACAAAATAAGTTCTATTTTTTTCAAAGCCATCTAGAAGCATTACTTCATATATTTTTTTATGATGCTTTGGTTTGATAATTTTAATTTTATCTCCAGTATTCAGTCTAACAAGGTCTCTTCCATCAACAATTGAAAATTGATCCCAATCAGAAAATCTTCTCGCCTGATATGTATTGTAAGCATCGCTTGAAAAAAAGAACAAAACTTCACTGTTTGATAATGATAATCTATTACTCTTTGACTCTAATAGCCAGGTTTGTCCAGCTTCTATGTTTGCTTTATTATTATCTGCAACAAAATCTAGAGCAAAAATTAGTAATAATGGGGTAAGAATTAATTTATACATATCTTTATAGACATATTATTTATATTAAAGTTCTAATTCAAGTAAATTTTATTGTATTTTCCTACAATAAGTTGAAATAAATAAAAATGACTATATCTATAATATGATGAAGATGCCATAAAGGGTCTTCGCATAAAACAAGTATGTGATAAAAATAAAAACATACCAAAAGTCGCTTTAAGGAGGACTAATATGATACTTAATTTTACAGATCCGTTTTTTACAACACGCGTTCTTGGATTCGAACCATTGTTTGATAGATTGCAAAGATTATCTGAGTCAAATGATCGCTCTTCCAGTTATCCACCATACAATATTAGCAAAGATGGTAACCTTTTTGCTATTGAAGTAGCTGTTGCTGGATTATCTAAAGATGATATTCAGGTTGAACTTGCAGATGGGGTTCTTACTATCAGTTATGATGGACCAAAAACTGAAGTCATTAATGGAGAAAATAATGTTGTCTACCAAGGAATTGCTCAAAGAGCATTTAAACAACAATTCACATTATCTGAAGATGTTGTAGTTCAAGGAGCGGAATTAATTAATGGATTGCTTACAGTAAATCTAGAAAAAATAATTCCTGATGAAAAAAAACCAAGAACAATTGAGATCAAAGCACCAAAAAGAATCTCAAGTAAATAAATCTCCACAAAAAGTTAATTGGGGTGCATAATATGTGCCCCGATTAAGACATTAAAAAACTATAAAATGACATTATCTAAAATATTTTTACTTTTTGTATTTGTAGTTAATATCAATGCTAATTCAGTAAATTCTGGTCACGCAGAAATCTCATTAATTAAATATAACCAATCAGAGCTATCAAATAATAAAAATCTAATTGGAATAAAAATGGATATGCAAAAGAATTGGCATACCTATTGGAAAAATCCTGGTGATTCTGGTGGTCCGATAAAAATAATTTGGAATACAAGTGAAAATATCTCTATAGGCCAAATAAAATGGCCGACTCCAGAATTAATCCCCTATGACCCCTTGATGACTTATGGTTATAAAGATTTTGTTATATTCCCTTTTGAATATGTTAAAAATTTTGATGGTGATGCTGATATAAAATTAGATTTAGATTTTTTAATTTGCGATGATGTATGTATACCTGAGAAGGCAAAAATTAAAACAACATTAAATGATATAAAAGAAGATGATCAGCTTGTTGACTGGAATAATAAAGTTCCTACAAAAGTTCTGCCAGTTCTATCAACTATCAATAATGCATTTATAGAGATTCGTTTTTCATTTAATGATCCTGTAAAGGATGTAGTATTTTTTATTGAAAATAAAAACACTGTGGATCATCCAGCAGAGCAAATCTTAATAAAAGAGGAGAATAATTGGTTACTTAAAATACCTTTGTTAAAGAATTTTAATTCTTTTGATGAATTCAAAGGTTTGATTTCAATTAATGAAAATCAAAATTTTATTATTGATACCCAAATCCTCACATCAGAAAATGATTCATCGTTAACATTAGCTCAAGCTATAATTTTTGCTTTTATTGGAGGATTAATTCTAAATCTTATGCCGTGTGTTTTTCCTGTAATTTCTCTTAAAGTTTTAAGTTTTGTTTCTATGGGAAATAAATCATCAACTAACGTCAGATTGCATTCATTATCTTTCTGCTTAGGTGTATTGATCTCATTTATTGCTATGGGTTTGGCATTATTAGCTTTAAAACAAGTAGGTACTAATCTTGGCTGGGGCTTCCAGCTTCAATCTCCACTTATTGTAGGTACTTTGAGCATTCTAATGTTTATAATTGGAGTGGTCTTGTTAACCGATTTGAATATCGGTTCTTCTTTAACCAGATTAGGTAACAAATCATCTAATAGTTTTTTGGGCTCATTTCTTACTGGTGTGCTTGCTGTAATTGTAGCTTCGCCCTGTACTGCGCCATTAATGGCACCAGCACTTGGATATGCTCTGGTACAACCAAATGGAGTTACAATGCCAGTTTTTGTTTCATTGGGTACTGGATTTGCCCTACCTTATTTAATTCTTTCAATATACCCAAATTTAATTAATTTCATGCCTAAACCAGGCAAATGGATGGAAACCTTAAAAGAATTCTTTGCCTTTCCCATGTTTGCAACTGCTTTATGGTTGATTTGGGTATTTAGCAAACAAACAAGCACAGATTTATTAATTGGATTACTAATAACTATGTTATTGATTTCGTTGATTTTATGGTTAATAAAAAATTCAAGTAACAAAAAAATAAATTTAGTTTATTCGTTATTGCTTTTGATAATTATTATCTTTGAGGCCAAAGCTATTTATGATTATGATCAATCAAGTGATATTCGTGAAGTTAGTTCAAAAAATACAAATTTTACAATGTGGGATCCTGAGATTGAATTTAGATATAAGAATTCTAATCAAGCTTATTTGATCAACTTTACTGCTGCATGGTGTATTACATGTCAAGCAAATGACAAAATAGCTCTATCAAGACCTAAAATAAAACAATATTTAAAAGATAACAATATTGACTATGTCGTAGCTGACTGGACAAATAAAGACATTGAAATCTTAGAAACATTAGAGTCATATAGCAGAAGTGGTGTTCCTTTATACATTTATTGGAAGCCAGGATTGAGCGAATCCAAAGTTTTGCCTGCAATCCTTACGGAACAAATACTGCTAGATAATTTCTAAAGTTAATTAAATAATAATATAATCACAAATATAAAATTAACAGGGATCAAAAATGTACGATACACCCTTCGAAATATTTGGAGTAGTTCATCTTTTAACAATTGCTGTTGTTATATTGGTTTCAGCTCTACTGCCAAAGTTTTTTCAAAATAAATCTGATAGTCAGAAATTAACTATGACGACAATTATTATTGCAGTAATCACATTTCATCTTATTTCTTCACCTTATAAAGATCTGTATCTATTAGAGAATCCTTATCATTGGAAAGAGGTTTTACCTTTACATATGTGTGACTTGTCTGAAATTTTTTTAGTTTGGTTTTTACTTGGTGGCCCTAGAATTCTATATACATGTGCTTTTTTTTGGGGTCTTGGTGGAGCAACAATGGCAATACTTACTCCTGATATTTCTCATCATGATTTAGATTATATATATTTTATGGTTGGGCATGGGATGATAGTTGTCGCAATTATGTATGCAACCATAGCACTTGGTAATAGGCCTCATGCTGAGGATATTCTAAAAGTATCTGCTATTACTGCATTTATTTTATTACCAAACATTTACCTAATTAACGATTTACTTGGCGAGCCAGCAAATTTTTGGTATCTACAAGCTAAACCTGAAGGAGCATCCCTTATGGATATGTTCCCGGATCCACCCCATAGTCTTTTTTACACAGTACCGCTAGCTATTACTGTATTTTATTTAATTTATATGCCATATTTTATTAAGGACAACTTATCTAAATAATTATGGAAGATTTTATAAACTTAATCACAGACGTATGGAACAGAGGATTCTTTGGTATTGATTTAGGCTCAATCATTAGTTCGTTAATAGTAATTCTCTTTGCATTACTTTTTAGAGGCTTCATTATATCTGTTGTTCTAAATGCATTAGAAAAAGTGGCTAGCAGAACGAAATCAACAATTGATGATGAAATTTTAAATGTATTAAAAAAACCCTTAGGACTCATACCGATAACAATTGCTTTATATATATGTACTTTAATACTTCCACTTACAGGTCTTATTGATGAAATTGCTACAAATGTTGTAAAAACCTTTGTTATATTTACTATTTTTAGTGCTCTAGCTAACAGTATTCAACCAATATTTGCAGCGCTATCTGCAAAAGATTGGCTTACCCCTGCTATCCAAATGTGGCTACAAAGAGCTTCAAAATTTATTGTATGGGTTATTGGAGTTGCAATTATCTTAGATATATTTGGAATTCAAATAGGTCCTTTGGTGGCTGGTTTGGGTTTATTTTCTGTTGCTGTGGCATTAGGTGCACAAGACTTCTTCAAAAACTTAATATCTGGGATACTCATTATTGGTGAAAAAAGATTTCAACCTGGTGACAGAATCAAAGCTGGATCTATTCACGGAATTGTAGAAACTATAGGCTTTAGATCAACAGTTGTAAGAAATTTTGATAGTTCTCCAATGTTGATCCCAAATAAAGATTTATCTGATGTATATGTGACTAATTATGGCGAAATGCAGTACAGAAGAATTGATTGGAAAATAAATTTAATTTACTCAACTACTGTGGAACAGTTAGAATCAATAAGAAATCAAATTAAAGACTATGTCATAAAAAATGACAGCTTTCTCTTCGATGGCGAATTTGAACCAGTTATTAGGGTTGTACAACTAGGTGATAGTTCCATTGACTTATTAGTGGTTGTCTATGCTCCAAAAATGGGCTTTGCGGCATTCAATGAACTAAAAGAAACATTAATTTTCAAAATCATGCATATTGTAAAAGAAAACGGTTCTGAGTTTGCTTACCCATCAACATCTCTATACGTTGAATCTATGCCACAAGATTAAATTGGTGACGTATGGTAGAGATATCTAATGAGGTAACAAATCAATTAGTTTTAACTGTTACAATTGTTGTTCTATTAGCTTTTTTTATTTGGAATAAATATAGGTATGATGCTATATCAGTTGCGGCTCTTATATTTTTAGTTACGATAAGTTCTATTCCAGATTTGGAGGTTAATATAATAAATATTGACCAAGCTTTTTATGGTTTTGCAAATCCTGCTGTAATGACAGTTGCGCTTGTGTTAATTATTAGCCAGGGACTAAAAAATGCAGGTTTATCTGCATTAGCGGGTAAAGTCCTTGCTGGACGAAAATATACTGAAATACAATTTCTACTTTTTTTGATGCTCATCGCAGCCACACTTTCATCATTCATAAATAATATTGGTGCTATGGCGATATTGCTTCCCTTGACAGTAAGTGTTTGTCAAAAAATGGAATGGCACCCTGCAAAATTTTTAATGCCCTTAGCATTTGCTTGTATTTTAGGTGGTATGAATACATTAATAGGCACTCCACCTAATATTATTATTTCAGATTATGCATATCAACAAACAGGCTCTGGATTTAATTTTTTTGATTTCTCCAAAGTAGGCATACTAATAACTATTTCTGGAATTCTTTTTGTTGCTTTCATAGGAAATAAACTCCTTAGATTAAGAGTCATCCCAAATAATGAACCTCTAATAAACATGAAAGGTTACATGTTTGAGGTACAAGTTAATAAAGGTAGCTCCTCTATAGGTTTGACGTTATTTAAGTTTAAAAAACAAGCAGGTGAAGATATAGAAATAATGGGTGTTATTTCAGAGACTGGCTCAATAAAGAAAGTAAAAAATAATATGCGAATTAAGGAAGGTCAAATTTTAGTAATTAAGAGTCCGCCAGATGAAATCGGAAAAATTTTAAATCTATTTGATTTTTCAATACCAGAAGACTTACATTCATTTGATGAGGCTGATTTAGAAGAAATTGAAGTATTGATTAGTCCGGGCTCAAGGCTTATAGGAAGAAACTATGATTACTTTCAGAAATTAGCTTTTGAAGAATTAAATTTATTAGGTTTATGGCGCAAAGGTACAAAATATAGAACTAGATTAACTAGAGAAGCTTTCAAAGCCGGGGATGTTTTACTTCTTGGTGTAAGAGAGCTTGATGATGAAGAAGTAAAAAGTAAGATTAAACACTTAGGTTTGATGCCGATTAGAGAAAGAGAAATTGAAGTTGTTTCAAGCAGAAGCAGATTATTAAAAGGTATCATTTTCTTTTTAAGCTCTATTTTATTTGTTGCTTTTGAGGTTCTATCACCAACGATTGCATTTTTATTATGTGTATTATGTTTCGCAAGAATTAAAATAATAAATTCTAATTTTTATAAATCTGTGGAGTGGCCAATAATTGTAATGCTTGCTGCTATGATTCCTATTGGCTTAGCAATACAAACTACTGGTTTAAGTTCTTTAATAGCCTTAAATATAACTGAATTAGCTCCAAATCTAAACCAGGCATGGATTTTAATAATTATTCTTATAATTACTATGATTGTTTCAGATATCATAAATAATGCCGCGACAGCAGTCATTATGGCTCCAATATCATATGAAATTGCTATTAATTTTGGATACGATGTAAATGCATTTTTAATGGTAGTTGCTGTAGGAGCAAGTTGTGCATTTCTTACACCAATAGGTCATCAATGTAATACAGTTGTTATGGGTCCTGGTAATTACAAATTTACTGATTATTGGAGAATGGGACTCCCGTTGGAAATATTAATTATTGCAGTAGCTATACCAATGATTCTTTTTGTTTGGGCCTAATGGAAGAATCTTATAAAAGAATTAATAAGCTTACTGGGAAGCCATTTAAACCAGGATTTCAGGATGATTCTGGAAGAGTTTTTTTAAGATATCTTAATAAGCATGGCAATGATGGTTACTATTTAGAGGAATGGAAAAAAGACATGAAAAGCTTCTTAAAGAAAGCAAAAGAACTAAATATTAATTTCGACTGAGATCTGCAATTGCATCAATTATATCTGCATAATTTTCATAAAACTCTTTTGACTCTCCCCTTTCATCTGTAAAAGGTGTAATAACATCATCACCTGCTTCAATTGAACCACTTTCTATAAGCTTTCTTCCTATATTAATTGCATTATCAATTCCGGCCCATCTTAAATATTTCATAACGCCCCATTTTTGAATAGAACCGGAATCTTGCTGATTGTATTTTGTAATTCTCGTTACAACTACATCATTTTCTCTGTCTACAAAAGTAAATTGGCCAAACTTGCCACTTGTATTAAATATCTTTGATTCATCATCGTATTTTGATATCCACCAATGTAATGAGTAACCTCTATTTAAATCAGTAAATCTTTCTGGTGTTAGATTCCAAACAACTTGAAAAGTTTCATCAATAAAATTTTTAGATATTATCTGTTCATCATTCCATAATCCGTCTCTTGCAAATAACAATCCAAATTTTGAATAATCTCTTGCCGACATATCTACACAGCAATACGTCATAACATTACCCTTTTCATCTTTCCACAATTTGTAATCTATTATGCCTAGTGGTTGTAATATTCTTTCTTCAAAAAGTACATCAGCCTTTTTACCAGTTGCTTCAAGCAATATGTCACCCAAAAGCATAGAATTAACATTATTGTATTCAAATTTAATTCCAGCATCTTTATCGACACCAACTTGTTTTGCATAATCAAGATGATCAACCTGAAAGAACATTTTTTCATGTTCATGACTTGGAAAGTCTAAGCCACTCGACATATCCAATAAATCTCTTATAGTAATTTTAGATCTTTCATCTTTAAAGTATCCTAAATATTCAGCTACTGGATCATCCAAACTTTTAATTTCACCTTTGTCTATGGAGATTCCTATCAAGGCTGCATAGTAACTTTTTGCCATAGACCAGGAAGTACCATGAGAATTCATATCATAACCATCTGCATATTTTTCTGAAATTATCCTACCGTTTTTTATAACAACAACTGCCTGTGTTGCTTTATCTAGAAATGACATTTCGATTAGTTTATCAACTTTTAATGTACTGATACCTTCGATCTCCGGAGATGAGATTTCCCAATTATTTAATTCTGGAAAATAATCTGCACGAAGAGATAGAGTAAAAAATACTAATGGAAATATTAGAATTCTTTTGGTTTTGAAACTTATATGCATAATGAAAAGCAAAAAACATTAAATATAAAACTAATATAAAGATTATTGTTGGTAACGCAACCTTAAAATAATATAAATTATATTGATATTTAATTATAAGTATTTATAATAATGTATATGGGCACTTTATTTAGAAAAATATTAATCCTTTTACCTATTTGTTTGTATAGTTTTGAACTTTTATCAGAAGTTCATACCGTAAAAATGCTTAACCAAGGATCTACTGGTGTCATGGTATTTGAACCTGCAGTTCTAAAAATAAATGTTGGTGACACAGTAACTTTTGAAGCAACTGACGCTGCACACAATTCTGCTTCTATTCCTGGTATGCTACCGCCAAATGCAAATGCATGGAATGGTCAATTAAGTAGAGATATAAGCGTTACATTTGATATACCAGGAATCTATGGCTATCAATGCACTCCCCACGCTATGATGGCAATGGTTGGTGTTATTCAAGTTGGCGATGATTATTCTAATCTCCAGAATGTAAAAAATTCTGCTGTTCAATTTAAAACTACTTTTGTAATGAATCAAACTAGATTAGATGATTATTTATCAGAACTAAATTAATGAATAAACCAAAAAATTTCTCAGATTATTTTGCGCTGTCCATGACAAAATTTTTCAGGTTTGTCGCTGATACTTTTTTTGCAAAACGATATGGTCATAGAGCGGTTGTCTTAGAAACCATCGCAGGTGTCCCTGGCATGGTTGCCGGTATGTTGATACATCTTAGAAGTTTAAGAAAGATGCAAACAGGTTACGGAATTCAGATAAGAGAAATGTTAGCTGAAGCTGAAAATGAAAGAATGCATCTTATGTTTTTTATCGAAATAGCTAAACCAAATATTTTCGAAAGATTTTTAGTGATTCTTGCTCAAGGAATTTTTATGACTTTTTATTTCTTTATGTACATCTTTTTTCCTAGAACATCTCACAGAATGATTGGTTATTTTGAGGATGAAGCTGTGAAAAGCTATACAGAATACTTAAATCTTGTTAAAAAAGGAAAAGTGATGAATATTAGAGCTCCAAAACTTGCAATTGAATATTACAACCTTAAAAAGAATGCTAAATTATCGGATTTAATAATATCTGTTAGGGCAGATGAAATGCATCATGCAGATGTTAATCATAGTTATGCAGATAACCTTAACAGAAGCGTCTCAAAAAAAAGTAAAGACAAAAAAGCTGCATAAATGTAATCTAAACAGCTCTTGTTTTAGATAATGTTTATTGTTATGTTCTTTAGATTTTTTGTGTAAAATTAATGCTCAATTGATTGGGGCGAGTAACTCAGTTGGTTAGAGTGTCTGCTCGACACGCAGGAAGTCGGGAGTTCGAATCTCTCCTCGCCCACCAACAGTATTTTTATTTTTTTAAAGAAATAATATGATCTTTTGTTGCTTTGAGAATTTTTTGATCTTCTTTTGACTCTCGTTCATCTAATAATTTTTCTGTTTCATTTAACAATTTGTCATATGAGCCCCACTTCCCTTCTGTATTGAGTCTTTCTTGAATTAATTCTTCGTATCTATTTTTAATATCTTCAGGTATCCCAATCTCATATTCAGTACAAATTATACGCTCGGCAAATAAACGGAATCTTTCATCTTCAAAATTTCTTGAGATTTTTATGCGAGTCTCACAATCATCTGATAAATGAAAATCTTGCATCAATTCCTTGTCTCTAAATGAGGGGAAGCCTCTTGAATATATTGTTGCTTCGATATGACTTGGTTCAGGAAAGCTGAGCATTCTGTCTTCCATTGCCTGAGAAACTTTTGTTTGAAAGTCACTATTTGATTTGATTGCATCAGCTCGTCTTTGTAACTCTTTATGTTCAATATCAAAATAATTTTCGTTATTCAACAACTTGCTTGAACATATAGGTATGGTTTTGTTAATTTTATATTTTTTTAGTGGTGTATCTCTTCCTCCAGTTTGTATCATTTGGTTAATTTCTGAATAGTCTAAATTGACTATATCATCTGGGTCAAAACTTAAATCAAAAAAACAAATATCATTTGGTCTTGAATTATCTCCGCCGCACATTACTACGGGGTATCGAAATGAATGTCTCCTAAAGACCTCCCCAAGAGCAAGGAATTCATCAGAACATAAAAGATTTTTAATCCCCTCTTTTGTAGATGTTTGTATAAAAGACTTAAAAACATCTGGAAGCTTATCTTTAATAATATTGCATATATCTATCATAAATTTACAATCAGCAACAGCATCATGTGCATCGGATATGTCTATGCCATGAGTTAAGCATATGTGTTCTAATTTTAAGCTTAATGCAGGCCCATCTTCGTAATTAGGTATCGTGAATTTGTCATAAAAAAATGATGCAATATTATGCATCATTAACATCAAATCAAGTCTTCCATTCTGATTAGTATTAGTTACATATGGCTCAAGAAGGTTATACCAAAATTGCCTCCTTATTAGCTCTTCATCAAAACGATGTCCATTATAGGTCACAAATATTGAGGATTGATTTGTACTCCAACTTTTCCATTGATTATAAATCTCTTTGATCATTTGATAATGGGATGTATTTGATTTAAAAGAATTAATTTTTTTATTAGTAAGCATAGCTTTAGGGTGTGGAATTATCCATGGCAATGGCGCGCTTCCAATATTTTGCTCATCTTTAAAATTAAGTTGAGTGTCTGTAAGCACAGATCCGCATTGTAGAATTTGACAGAAATTAATATCAGTACCTGTGGTCTCTGTATCGTAAAAAATTAAATTAGGTTCAACCAAAATTTTAAGCCATATACTTGCCTAATTCATATCTAGCAACTGCTCTTCTATGAACTTCATCAGGCCCATCAGCTAATCTAAGTGTTCTCATATGCGCATACATAGATGCCAGAGGTGTTAATTGGGATACTCCCTCTCCACCATGAATTTGAATAGCTCTATCAATTATTTTCAAAGCGACATTAGGAGCATAAACCTTAATTTGAGCTATCTCACTGGCAGCAATTTTATTACCAACAGTATCCATTTTTACTGCAGCATCTAAAGTTAAAAATCTTGCTGCATTAAGTTCTATTCTCGATTCAGCAATATAATCAAAATTAGCACCTAAACGAGCTAAGTTTTTTCCAAAAGCTATTTTTTCTGGATCAATGCCTCTTCTGCACATAAGCTCTAAGGCAACTTCACCAGCACCAATTGCTCTCATGCAGTGATGGATTCTACCAGGTCCTAATCTGCCTTGTGCAATTTCAAACCCTCTACCTTCTCCAAGAAGAAGATTCTCCTTTGGAACTCTTACATTGTTAAACTTCATATGAGCATGACCGTGAGGTGCATCGTCATAACCGAATACATGCATCATCTTGATAATTTCTACACCTTCAGATTCCATTGGTACAAGTATCATTGAATGTCTTTGATGCCTCGGGTTGTCTGGGTTAGTAACACACATAAATATTAAAATCTTACATCTTGGGTCTCCAGCACCAGACGTCCACCATTTTTCACCATTGATTACATACTCATCTCCATCCAGCACTGCTGTAGCTTGCATATTAGTTGCATCTGATGATGCTGTTCCCGGTTCGGTCATGCTAAATGCTGATCTTATTTTTCCATCAAGAAGTGGCTGAAGCCATTCTTCTTGATGTTTTTCGTTTCCATACCTAGCAATTACTTCCATATTTCCAGTATCGGGGGCACTGCAATTCATAGCCTCTGATGCAATATGTGACTTACCCATTTCTTCTGCTAAATGAGCATACTCATAATTTGTGAGGCCTGCTCCAAATTCGCTTTCAGGTAAGAACAGATTCCATAAACCTGCAGATTTTGCTTTGTCTTTTAGCTCATCTATTACTGCTGGATAACTATTCCATCTATCTTTACCTTCTTGAATTTGTTCATGAAATACATGCTCCTTTGGTGCAACTTCTTCTTTTATGAATGTTTTTACTTTTTCAACCAGTGATACTGCTTCCGGTCTTAATTCAGGCATCATGAGTTTAAATCTCCCGTTATATTAAAAATTTTGTTACTATTATAAATACTGTGAATAGTATTAATGCAACTTATTTCTATAATAACGATATGTTTAAAACAAATCTATACGTAATTACAGCAAGTAAGGAAATTGATTCTTTATTGAGGTGTTATTAATGAAAATAAGTTCTTTTGATTTAAATCTTTTTGTAATTCTTAATGCTATTTACACTGAGGGTAGTCTTACAAAGGCAGCTGAAGTTGTTGGAATAACTCAACCTGCAGTTAGCAATGCTTTAGCTAGATTAAGAGAAAAATTTAATGACGATCTTTTTGTAAGAACAGGCTCAGGAATGGTGCCAACACAAAAAACTGAAAATATGATTCAGGATGTTCAAAGCGCCCTTACTCTTATCCAACAAAGCGTTAATGAACCAAATACATTCGATCCGTCAACAACTAAGAGAAATTTTAAACTTTCATTAGGTGATGTATCAGAAGGAAGAGTTCTTCCTTATATCATGAAAGAAATCTATGCAGATGCCCCAAACATATCAATCGGTAGCTATGCATATCTGAGAAGTGATCAGGTTCATGCTTTATCTACAAATAATTTAGACTTTGTTGTAGATCCAATAATACCAAGATCTGATGAAATTAATTCTGAAAAAGTTTTTGAAGATGATTTTGTTGTAATGCATAGAGAGGGCCATGATTTATCAAAAGTTAAAAATGTATCAGTTGATGATATTTTGAATCAAAAACATCTTCATGTTTCTGGAAGAAAAAGAGGTCTTCATTTAATAGATGTTGAATTAGATAAAATAGGATATAGAAGAAAGGTGGCATTAAGATGTCAACATTTCTTAATAGCACCTACAATCATCCAATCAACTAATTTAGTGTTGATGGGAACTAGAAGCTTTGCAAAAAGAAATAATATGCCATTTGTTGAAATTCCAATTGAAATACCAATGATGGAATATTTCTTAATTTGGCATAAAAGTGATGAAGGTGATGGAGGTCATATTTGGATGAAAGATCTGATAATAAGGGCCTTCAAAGATGCACAAAGATAATATTAATAAATATGGAATAAAAGTGCAGCCTGATACTTTTTATTGACAAATAAGCCAACTTTTAAAATTCTTAATCTTTTAGTCTAGCTTAAATTATGACTTGCTGTCTTTACAATGCCTCCGTCTGAGGTAATAGTTTCACCAACAGTATAAGATCCTGCTCTTGAACATAAAAAAATTGTCAAACCTGCTATATCTTCTGGAGTCCCTACTCTTTTTCTGGGATTCCTTTTTTCAATCTCAGAGTAATCGTAATTCACTGCAGCACCTAACATATTGCTTGGATATGGTCCTGGAGCAATTGCATTAACCAAGATATTTTCTGAGACTAATTGTGCTGCCATTACCCTAGTTAAATGATGAACTGCTGCTTTAGACGCACTATAAGAAAATGTCGGTAAAGCTGGGACATTTAGACCATCTATAGATCCAATATTTATAACTCTTGATGGATCATCTAATGACGCATTTGTGGTCAAAAGTGATTTCATTTTTTGTGTTAAGAAAAATAAGCTCTTAACATTTAAGTCCATAACTTTATCCCATCCACCTTCTGAAAAAGATTCAAAAGGCTCACCCCAGGCTGCACCAGCATTATTAATTAAGAAATCTATTCCATCTTCTTTCTGAGAGATCTGGGATACAAAATCATCGATACCTTCTTTTGAACTCAAATCACATGGAATTGCAATACATTCTTGATCATATTTTTCTGATAACTCATTTGCTTTTTCGATCAAGGCAGGAGCTTTTCTTGCGGTTATGTAAACCTTAACTCCATTTGCTAAAAAGCCGGCTGTAACCATTTCCCCAATTCCTCTTGAACCACCTGTAACTAACGCAGTTTTTCCTTCAATTTTGAATAAGTTATTTATTTTCATGAGATTTCCTTTGGGAAGTTTAAAATATCAGATCAATTATATTGTATTTTATCCAGAACAAGTACATTGAAACGCCTAATTGCTGTAAAATGTAGCATCATGGCTGCTGAACTTGTAGGTATTAGTCTTCCCGTTACATTATTATTTTTTATAATTAGCTTAGCTGTTGTGGTATTTTCAGCCGATAAATTTATAGACTATTCTTCTATATTGGCTAGCAGACTTGGTGTCAGTGAATTTATAATTGGGTTAACATTAATTGCATTTGGTACCTCTGTCCCAGAAATTTTTGTTGGCGTTCAATCTGTTCAAAATCAAGCAGAAAACTTAGCTGTATCTGCAATTATTGGTTCAAATATTTCTAATATTGCTCTTATTTTTGGAATTGCATGCATAGGAAGAAGTTTAATGCCAAAAAAAAATGCAACTCGCTTAAGACTTTACATCCCTTTAATTTTATCTGTTGTATTTTTAATTTACGCTCTAATCGATCTTAAAATTGATAAATTAGATTCTTTTATAATCCTCATGGTTTTACCAATCTTTATATATTGTATCTATACAGATAAAAATATAGGAGTCAAAAACAAAAATGAAAATTCGTCAATTAGTAATATTGTTTTAGCTTCTGGATTAATTTTAATGACTATTTTGTTGTTCTATTCTGCTGAGGGAGTTGTTATAACTGGTCTTGGTATTGCCACAGAACTCGGCATTTCAGACACAATAGTTGGTCTTGTTCTTATTGCTATTGGAACAAGTCTTCCCGAGCTTGCAGCAACTATAGCTGCAGTTGTTAAAAAGAAAACTGATCTCGTGGTAGGAAATGTAATTGGTTCAAATATTCTAAATATTACTCTTGTAATTCCAATCATTGGTTTTTTTAGCGCTTCAAATAAAAGTCTTGATAGTGTTTTATTAAGTAGAGATTTGTTAGTTGTTAGTATTGCAACTTTGCTTTTTGCATTATTTATATATCTACAGAATAAGAAGCCATTCAGAAACTTGCAAATTATAAAATTTGGAGGTTTCTTATTTGTTTTGGGCTATTTTGCTTATATTCTCTTTTTGGCAAAAGTTTTATAAGACTTCATTATCAATTCGTTTATTTAAAAATAACAAAATTATACCTATCATAAAAGCAGACACTTCAAATATAAAGAATGTATTCATAAAAGTTGGTGTCGTAGGTAACATTGAAAAAAGTAACCTGCCTAATGCAATAGATCCAACTAAAAATGTTATAAATTTAATTAAAAAGATCCCTATACTTCTTTTAAAAATGCCTACTAAACAAGCCAAACCAATACAAAAATTAAGTCCACCATATATTCCAGCAATTTCGGAATAACCGATTTCTGAAATGACTGATAATCCAATTGCAACAGAAAAACTTGGCCAGCCGAGATCCAAGGCTCCAGCAACTGGATCCAATAGAGCCCAAATTCCTATCCATGTGTAGATTACAGACATTATCAATAGATATAATCTAATTAACCAAATCAACTTAAATACTCCCAATTTTTTTACTAAAATGATTATATGATAAAAAAAATATTTAAACTCCTAATTATTTCAAATCTATTTGTTCTTGCGGGAAGTGCTGAACAAAAAATTATGCTTGACGACTTAGATATAATTTCAAGTCCGCTGCCGCTACCATACGATGGTTTGGAGTACTCTTCTAATGACTTAAATGAGTTTATATTTAATGCAATTACAAAAGATAAACAGCCAATTATTATTTTTGGAGCTAACTGGTGTCCAGACTGTAGGATATTTTCGGCAACAATGAATATTCCAAAAATTAAATCTTACATTGATGAGAATTTTGAAGTTCTCTATGTAGATGTTAAAAGATATGAAATAAATATGAGTCTCATGGAAGAATACGGCATTGAACCTGCTGAAGGAATTCCAAGACTCTTAGTTTTTGATCTGGATAAAAAACTAATTAATAGCGCAAATACAACTGAGTGGAGAACAGCAAGAGACAGGACATCTCAAGAAATTTTTAATTTTTTCCAAGATATAAACATTAATTAATCGAACTGTTTATTTGAGCTTGCAAAAATAAAATAAAAAATACCACCAAAAATTAGCATTCCTGCACATATATAAAATATTATGCTCCAAGAGTTTGTGATCTGTAATACAGTTCCAGCAACAATTGGACTTAAAATAGCTGCTATCATCCCTATACTTCCTGATATACCAACTAATGACCCTGTATACTTTGGACCAAGATCAGCATGATTTACACCAAATCCACCTGCACAAATTCCAGAGCACACGTTAATTAAGCAAAGGAGGATAACAACATTCAAAAGTGAATCCTCTGATGAGATTAAAAATAGAAATAATGCAGAACCAAAAAAACCTATTGAATTCACTGCTTTTCTAACATTAATAACTGAATACCCTTTCTTAATTAATCCATCAGCTAAATAGCCGCCCATAATTAAAGAGACTATAGAGACCACACAAGGAATTAATATTGCAAAAACAAATATATTGGAGCTTAGGTCTATACCCATACCACCTTCAGTAATTGGAGCATTTACATATTTTGGTAAATATGAAAGAAAGGTATATAAAGACCAGTTATTGCAAAATGTTGCTACTGCTATAGCAACAAACGGCATATTTTTAATCAATTTAAAAAAAGGAATTGATGGAGCAGATTCTTTTGATGGCGCTTCATTCTTAATTAATTTCAATTCTTGTTCAGAAAGATTTTTATTATCTTCTGGAAATGAAGTAACGCTCCTATTCCAGAAAAAATACCAAAAAATACCAAGAATCCCAAATAGATAGAAGACCCATTCCCATGAATATTTAGCTATTATTAGAGCTGCTACTGCATAGCCAAACAATGTTCCTGCGGCAATACCGCTATTAGTAAAAGCAACAGCTCTGGTTCTTTCTTTAAAAGGAATCCACCTTGCATAAATGGCATGCCAAGAGGGAAAAGTTATTCCCTCACCCAAGCCCATTAAAATTCTTATAAAAATAAGCCACCATAATCCTGAATAGGCAAAAAATGGAGTGATAATTGTAAAAAATGACCATATCAAAAGACCGTAACCCAAAACTTTTTTACCGCCATATTTATCAGCTAAATAACCACCAACAATTAAAGTAACCATATAACCAAAATAAAAAGAACTTAAAATAATGCCTACCTGAAATTCAGACCAACCAAACTGCTCCTGCATTGGAATAATGGCTACAGAAATATTGACCCTATCTATATAACAAATTGATACTGCTAAAAATGATAAAAAAATTACTTTAAATCTATAAGGTAGATTCATAATCTTACAACTCTTTATACTCTATCCAATATTTCTATCTCTACAATATCACTCTCATCAGAAACTAAGGCAATTGAAAAAATAAAATTTTAAAATATTTCATCTAACTAAAACTAATTTTCTGGAGAATATTTGATAGGCATTTCTTGAATTGCATGAACAAAATTATTTGGAGCAACTTTCCAATTACCATTCATTTCAAAATCTTTGAATCTTGTTAGAAATTGTGAATAAAATTCTTGCAGTTGCATCAGAGCTACTGGTTTTCCAATACAAGTATGTCTACCAATACCAAAAGCAAGATGTTTGTCTGCATTGTCTCTAAGGATATCAAATTTATCGGGATCTTCAAAAATACTAGGGTCTCTATTTGCAGCACCATACCATAGAGCAATTTTTTCATATGGCCCGATCTTTTGACCATTAATTTCAGTTTCCTCTAAGCTTGTTCTTCTCATGTGAATAACCGGAGATACACATCTAACCGTTTCATTAATAAAATTTGGTAATAATTCTAAATCATTTATAAGCATTTCTTTTTGTTCTTGATTTTCATATAAAAGTTTTATGCCTCCGCTCATAGTATTTCTTGTGGTGTCATTGCCAGCAAAAATTATTAATAACCAAGATCCATCTAAGAACTCATCAGATAACTTTTCACCATTTATTTTTGCGTTAGCTATTGCGCTTAGTAAGTCATTTGTAGGATTTTTTCTCTTTTCTTTAAGAATAAATCTTCCATATTCAAACATCTCATCAACCATAGCATTAAACATATTAATCATTGATGGATCTGGCGTTGAATCTGTTTTACCCTCGTTTCGTTCTTTGATCATTTCATATGCAAAGTATTGAGCCAATTCTAAAAATTCCATCCACGAGACAAGTTTTTGTCTATCAGATTCTGGGATACCCAAAATCTCTGATAAAGTAAATATTGGTAATTGTTGAGAAACTTCGTGAACAAGATTGCACTCGCCTTTTGGAGCGATAGCATCTAATAGTTCTGTGACCTTTAATGATACCTTCTGCCTTAACTCGTCGACATGACCAGCTTTAAAAAAAGGCATATGTTCTTTACGAAGACCTAAATGCATTTCCCCATCAAGGTTTAACATGTGATCAATAGTAGATTTAAATAGTTTTGGGTGTCTATTTTCTTCAGTACCCAAAGTAAGCAAATTTCCTGATGCATATTGTGAAGAAAATATTTTAGGATTCATTGATACGTATTTAATGTCTTCGTACTTTGTTAAGACCCAATAACCTGGCTCAGGATCAGTTGGCATAGGATTATGAAAATAAACAGGAGCTTTTTCTCTTAATTCTTTGTATAAGTCAAAAGGTTGGCCTTTTGTAAAAATATCAAGATCATTTAAAGAGCTAGATGCAGTGTAAGGATATACATGATCAAAGGTGCTTCCATTTATTTTGTGCTTAAGAATTTCATCTGATAATACATAACCATCGCTCATTTTAATTTCCTCCACTCCCGCCTGCATCTCCGCCATATGCTCCACCATCATGATATTCCGGATGAGTTAAATATATCGACGACATAAAAGATACACCGTTCCCCAGTGAAGCAGTTAATTCTTTTAAATTTAGTTTTTCTGATAACTCCGGATATGATTCAATGACTCCGTTTTCTTTATTAACCAAAAGGGCATCTTTTTTTGAAATTAAACATACTTCATCAGAAATTATCACCAGTGAATATGTCTTAAAAATTGATTTCTTAAATCTCTTTCTGAATATTACTTTTCCAGTTTCCCATGATAATTTTGATACTTCTCCTTGGGACGCAAGATAATACATATATTTATCGTAAGTATGAGGAACAAAAGGAATCATTTCGCTATGAAGACCGTGCTGGTAATGAGACCATAATAACTCTCCAGAACTCTCTCTAAAACAATGGACCATTTTTGTAGCGAACCAGGCCCAACTAAAAACAATCACATAATCTTCATACTGACCCATGATGTATGGCATATAACCACTTGGCAAATCTCCAACCCAAACAGGCTTATTGCTTGTAAGATTATATTTTGCAATTGATCCTTTTTTGCCAAAGATAGCAACTTTATTCATACCTACAATTATATCTTGAGAGAATATATAGAGTCGAACTCGTTATCCTTTATTAGATATGAGAATTAAATATTCTTATATCTAATGTTCAAAAATATATTTAAAAATTTAAAGTATATTTAACCGTTATAGTTCTCGGCGGTATCCATTGCATCCAATTTCTTGGTCTCCATGATGTATCATTGACTGCATATACATATGCCTCAGTTCTCTCATCTGTAAGGTTATCAATTGATAATTGCAATTTAGAGTTTTCACTGATATCTAACCCAAGATTAAAATTTAACTTGGTATAGTCTGGTGAGCTTGAATTAGGATTTTCAGCAAAAGTATTAAAGCTGTCTCCGTAGTAATTCACATCTAGTCTTGCATAAGATGGGTAGGAAAGTATTAAAGTATCGTATACCAAACCAAGATTCCATTGAGTTTCAACAGTATTTGGTAATCTATCACCAGCAGCGGCACCTAAAGAGGCAATATCTATTGAAGTCTCAGCAGACATAGAACTCCCTGCAAAATCAATAGAAAATTCGTCTGATAATGCATAGGTAAAGTCTATCTCCCACCCAGAAGTTTCAGCCTTACCACCATTAAAATTATATGACCAACCACAACCAGGAGTTACAGAAATAATTATTCCATCCCAATCAACCTCGAAATAAGTAACATTGGCAGTATAGTTATTACCTCTTGATTTGACACCAAATTCAGTAGTTTCAGCTTCATCAGAATTAAATCTAGGTCCCCAAGTTTCTTGTGCAGTCTCGTCACTACTACAGAATGGAGGTAATGGAGACTGGTTTCCACCAGGTCTATATCCAGAAGCTTTAGTTGTATACAAAGTAAGATCTTCATTTACCTCATAGCTAAGAGCATATTTCATTCTTGTATCAGATTCTTGACCGGATAATTCAGAGCAGTCTGTTCCTGCAGGATCATTTCCATCACAACCATTGCTGTCCATATAAAAAATACCATATTGATATGACTTAGATTTATCTTTGATTTCATAGTCTCTTATACCTAGAGTAAGAGTTAATTTATCATTTACGTTATAGTCAAATTGTCCATACATAGATGTCTCTTCTTGCTCGTTATATTCAGTATATGAAGCATAATATAAATGTGGGTATCCTAAGTGATCATCACAAAATGGCGGACAATAAGCAGTCGCATCATATACAGCAGGATCAACACCTGCAGCTATTGAAGTAACATAATCTAACCAATATTTATCAATTGCGTATTGAGTTTGTGAAACAGAATTTGGTTCCTCATTAAATTTATAGTTGTAGTATCCAATAGTCCACTCAAACTTTCCTGGTTTAGAAACCAGCCTTAATTCTGTTGTTTCTTGATAATACTCATCGCCATCAACAATTAGTGGTGCTGGAACATAATCATCCATATCAATTCTTGCCCAGTCTGTTACAGCATCTTCACTGATTGTTTTATCAGATATAATCAAATTTGCATCAAAAGCTCCAAAATCATATTTTATATTTGCAACAAATATGTCTTTGGTTATATCCTCTGTCTCATCAGTAGCTAATGCATGAGCAAATCTTGGATCATAATTTGTGAGAACAAAACTAGCAGAAGGCGTATCTAATGCTTCTACAGCAGCAAAATTTGATATAGCACTTAAACGAGAGCATGCGGGAAGTCCATCCCAGTTATACCACCAACTTATTGACTCAGGACAGCCTTCAACATAAACATCGGCACTTCCTGGTTTGCTTTGACCTGGTTCTAATATTCCATATGCTTTATTAGTAACATTAAAATATCTAAAACTTGCTTTTAATTTGCCACCATTATCAAAACCTAATGTAATCATAAGCTGAGAATCGTCCTCTTCACCAACCGTATTGCCTGTTTGGATATTTTTGTAAATTCCTGGAGACACTAATTGAGAATATACCGCTCTAACTGCTAGGCTGTCAGTTAAAGTTAGGTTATACATAACTTCAATACTTGTTTTTGGATCACTTGCTTTAACTTTCTCTCCATATCCAACTCTTATTTTTCCATAAGATGAACTTGAATCAGGTTTATTTGTAATATATCTAATAGTTCCTCCAATGGCATTTGATCCATAAAGTGTTCCTTGTGGGCCTCTTAGCACCTCAATTCTTTCAACATCAAATAAACCCATTAATGAACCGCTAACCTCATCAATGTATGTTGAAGAGGTTCCAGAAGAACGCTGAGATGTTGAAGTATTTAAACCTCTAAAGGTATAGTAATTAGAACCTCCAGGTGTTGAAACGCCAGCAATTGACCTTAAGTAATCCTCAGGATTCATTATCCCTCTTTCCTCAAGTGCTGATTCAGTAATAACTGAAATATTCATTGGTATTTCTTGAACTGTTTCAGTTTTTTTATTTGCGGTAACTATTACCTCTTCAATCTCTTGTGACGTCAAAGCCAAAGGCACCAATAATGAAAGATAAAATAAAATGTAAAAATTTTTCATAGAATAATCTCCTCTTAAAAAAAAACCCAGCATCAGCTGGGTTCGAATAAAATAAACTAGCCCAACTATATAGTTATTCCCCGAATGTTTAATATAAATAATTTTTTCATGTTCTGTGAGTATATATAAAAAATATTCTCATAATATTATTTTTTAAAAAATAGTATATGTTTTTTATATCTATTTAACTCTAACAAACATAGTTCTTATAAAAGCAATTGTGCTTTGAATTAAGAATAATATAAGACAAAACAGATAGATGTTATTTTTTTGTGATATCAAATCAAGAATCATAGAACCAGAAAGAACAAAAATTATTGATAACATCCCCATTTGAAGAAATACGATTTTCAATGGAAATAAGTCTTTATATCCATCTTTTCTAAGTCCTACTACTTTTTTTGGAAATATTGATAGGCCGATTGCTGAATATACACACAAAATAAAGCTCAATAATGTCCAACTAGTTGATGGCTCGCCGGCATTAAAAATTGCAAATGGTATTAATGCACAAAACATAGCACCAAAAGCAGAATAAGTTAGAAGCTGAACTCTAAAATTATCTGGGGCACTAAATCCATCATTTGCTCTACTTAAAGCAATTATAATTGCTGAAAAACCAACAATACCTAACGATACTTCCGCAATTACTTGCATAGCCCTGTAATCAATTTCCATATTAATGATTATATATTAAGTGGTAGGGATGGAGGGAGTCGAACCCCCACGCCTTGCGGCACTTGGTTCTAAGCCAAGCGTGTCTACCAGTTCCACCACATCCCCAAGCATATGCATTATATAGAGTTCTAATAATTAAGTGGAGAGTTTTTTTATAGATCGTAATTTAATAGTTTTTTTCTATGTTTGTGAATAACAATCAACCCAATTAGCGTAAGGGTGCCTAATCCTGCTGCAACAAGGTCATGAAATATATAACCCTCATAAAAAAAGTCCGCAAATTTTACCGAGTAACATAAATGAACACAAATATATTAGAACTGTGCCTAATTGAACTTTTGAAGATGAAAAAATAAACCTTATGAGAACATAACCTGATGCAACAAAAACGCCTGACATTGTGCGTACAAAGTTAGCAGCAGATGTTCCCCTTTCAATATTCTCAAATGCAGAATACCAAGAGAAGTCTGTTGCAAACATACCTGCAAGACCCAATACTATAGAAACTAAACCTATAATCAAAAGATATCCTTTTAAAATTGTGGTCATATTACACCCAAAATATATAAAGCAAGTATCAATGAGAGCATACCAAATGCTATCCATACATACATTTCTTTATAATTGTTAAACTTATAAGAATTAATTGCAAGCAAACAACAAAAAATTGGTGCCATAACTAAAATTCCGTACCCTACTAAAATTGCTAGTGGTATGAATGCCATAAACAAAAAAACTTGTAAAACAAATTTATTCATAAACTTATAGAACTATTATTTTATTTAATTGTCAATTTTGAAAAATTACTCAATATCTTGAGAGTTCTTAATAATTGTAATTTCTGTTTGAATTTCAAGTATTACCTGATTTAACTGATTTTTATAATTGTTTAGCGCTTGAACTGAATCCTCAAGCAGAATTAACTGTGTGTCAATATTACTTAAATTTAGTTTATATAGTGCTAATTCGTCTGCCGTAAGCTCTAAGTCTCCTACTTTTGTAATATTACTATTAAGATTCTGTTCCATTAATTTAAGCTTACCTTGATTGCTTTTAATATCTTCTTCAATTCTGGAAAGCAAGGTCTCAATCTCAGCAGTTTGACTAGTTAAATTTTGAATGTTTACCTTATTTCTTTTATTGCTTAAATCCCATAATTTTCTTATTTCTTTATCAAGGAATTGAATTGAGGAGCTTATATCGGTTAGTGAATCATTATTTGTCTCATCAACTATGCTCAACTGATCTTCTATTAACAAAAGCCTTTCATTAATTATTTGATCATTTAATTTATTACTTTCACTTTCAAAAGTCTGCCAAATGATTAAAAACAAAATACTAAGAAACGTTAAAACATATATAAAGCCAACCAATAAACCCCCCTCGGATGATCTTTTAAGATACGAAGGTAATTTCTTGTCAATTTTAAGTTTACTATTCATCTATAATTAAAATTAAATGGCATTTAGCATATAATAAACTCTTATTTTATCTTAACAATACAATATAGTTATTTATGAATTTAGATTTTTTCAGACGACCAGAAATTTTTACAAGAAGAAGCTAGAAAGTTTCTTGAAAAAGAAGAGGCGCTTAATAGAAACAGAGCTGTTCTAGAAACAGATAATAAGTTTGATGAAGATCTTTGGAGAAAAATAATTGATCTTGGGTGGACTGGTATAAGAATACCTGAAGTATATGAAGGTTTAGGGCTTGGTCATCTAGAGCTTTGCGTTATTGCCGAAGAACTAGGAAGAGTCTTAGCGCCTGTACCCTTCTCCTCATCTGTTTATCTTTTTACCGAAGCTATAATTAATTATGGAAGTAATGAAATAAAAAAAGATGTTCTTCCAAGGCTTGTAACTGGAGAAATTGTTGGAACATTAGCGGTTACAGAAGATTTGCATGCTCCAACTAAAAATAATATTAATTTAAGTTATGTTGATGGCAAAATTAATGGTAAAAAAATTGCAGTACCTGATGCTGGAGTCGCAACTCATGCTATTGTTGTTGCAAAATCAAACAAAGGCATTAGCCTTCAATTGGTAGATCTTTCTGCAACAGGAGTAACTATCGAGCATCAAGAAAATATTGATGAAAGCAGAGGCCATTTTTCAATTACCTTCAATAATGTTCAAACAAAATTATTAGGTGATGAGGTTTCTGGTTGGGAGTTATATGAATCATTAATAAATCAAGCTGCTGTTTTATTTAGTTATGAGCAAATTGGCGGCTCTCAGGCATCGCTTGATATGGCAATCAACTATGCAAAAGAAAGATATGCCTTCGGAAGACCAATTGGATCATATCAAGCCATTAAACATAAATTAGCCGATATGTATATTGCTTTGACGCTAGCAAAATCTAATTGCTATTATGCAGCATGGGCTCTATCAACAGATGCAGCTGATCTGCCATCTGCTTCTGCAACAGCAAGAGTGAGCGCAACAAAAGCATATCAGTTATGTTCAAAAGAAAATATACAGACTCATGGTGGCAATGGCTTTACATGGGAATATGACTGTCATATGTTTTACAGACGTTCTAAGTTATTATCATTGAACATAGGATCTATAAGTAACTGGAGAGAAAAATTAGTTACAAGTTTAGAACAATCAAATATTAATTAGGAAGAAATATGGATTTTAACGACACACCTAAAGAAGCAAAATTTAGAAAAGAATGCAGAGATTGGCTTGAAAAAAATGCTGCATATAAAAATGAATCTTCGCCTCAAAATGATGATTTTGCTAATGTTGACAAAATGAAAGCTGCAAAGGTGTGGCAAAAGAAGAAGTACGATGCCGGCTGGGCAATGTTACATTGGCCAAAAGAATATGGTGGCATTGGTGCAAGCTCTATGGAAAGAATAATCTGGGCAAATGAAGAAGCAAAATTCGATGTTCCAAAAGGAATTTTTGAGATAGGTTTAGGAATGTGTGGTCCAGTGATGATGGAATACGCAACAGAAGAACAAAAGGAAAGATATTTACCTCCTATGGCTGAAGGTAAAGAAATATGGTGTCAGCTTTTTTCAGAGCCGTCTGCTGGATCTGATGTTGCTGGATTAAGAAGTAAAGCGGTGAAAGATGGAGATAAATGGATTATAAATGGTCAAAAAGTGTGGACTTCGGGTGCTCATTTTTCTGATTTTGGTATCTTAGTTGTAAGACATGATCCTAATCTTCAAAAACACAAAGGTATGACATTTTTCTTTGTAGATATGAAATCTCCAGGAATTGAAGTAAAGCCAATCAAGCAAATTACTGGAGGGTCTAGTTTTAATGAAGTATATTTTACAGATGTTGAGATTCCAGACTCTCAAAGACTTGGAGAAATTGGTGATGGTTGGAAAGTTGCGATAACCACATTAATGAATGAAAGATTAGCAGTTGGTGATGCAGGCGGAGCAGATGTTGAAGACGCTTTTAGATGGGCAAAAACACAGGATAATCTTGGAGAACCGCTTCTAACTAATAAGGCTGCAAGAGAATCAATAGCAGATTGGTATTGCGAAAAAAGTGGTTTAAAAAATACTAAGCTTAGAACGATGTCAGCATTGTCCAGAGGTGATACACCAGGACCAGAAGCCTCAATAACTAAAATTGTAAGCGCAGGAAAGCTTCAGGATATTGGTAACTTTGGAATTGACTCACTTGATATGGCAGGAATGTTAAAAACTGATAATCAAGACATCAAAAGCTTCCAAAATGCATGGTTGGGTGCTCCTGGTATGCGTATAGCTGGTGGTACTGATGAGATATTGAGAAATATAATTGCCGAAAGAGTTTTGGGACTGCCACAAGACCCTAGAGCAGATAAAGGCATTGCATTTAAAGATATACCTTCTGGCAATTCCTAATATTATCTAAATTTTGTAAGAAAGTTCAGAAACTCAGTAGAGCTGCCGTCGACAATCAATTCACCTGAAGCAATTTGAGTTACTGGATTAGATAAGCCGATGAGAGTTTTTTTAAATTCAATTTCCTCGGAAATTATCTTCAGATCGCAATTGTCTTCAACATTATTTGAAATAACTGCTACTTTGTTTCTTAGTGTAATTTTTTTTGTTTTTCCAGATAAAAAAGAAAAGCAAACTTTATAATTATTTATTAATTCACTTTCTGGATTATACCTAGTGGATAAGACATCAAATAAAGTGTTGATTGAAATTTGATGTAATAAATCTTCTGAAGTTCTATCGAGCAAAGATTTCTCTTTAATGTGCCCTTTCAACTCAAAAGCAGATGTTAAAAAATAATTTCTTTTATTGGGATTAGACGATCTTGAACCCTCATAAATTAGAGCTTCTATTCTTAAATCTTTGACCTCATCAGTAAACAAATCAAGCGAAATTAAATAATCGCTTAATTCTAAAGCCCACTGCATATCTTTTTCTTTTACAGCTAGATGTAATTCCTTTAAAAGCACGTCATTACCGCCGGCAAGTTCAGAAATTCTTAATGCTTTTTCTTTCCTTGAAAGAGGATCAAGCTCGGAGGGATTTCCACTAAACCAACCAAGATATCCATTGAAAATACTTTTAACAGACCATCTTACGGTTCCATAAAATTCATATAAATAAGGCGAATTTGCGATTTCTTTTGGGAGTCTAATAGCATCTGCTATTTCATCAGGATATAAACCTTGATTCATTAATCTAATGGTCTGATCATGAATATATTGAATGGCGTCTCTATAAATATTCATTGCATCTTGAATTGTTTCTTTACCTAAAATAGGTTTAGTATGACTTGGGAATAGATATTCAGGTTCAAAAGTTTTCATCTGATCAATACTATCAATCCAACCCTTTACATCTCTGTGAGTAGTGCCTCTTATTGTATAAAGATTAGGAAAAGTTTTGTAAATATTATCCCCTGGCATTAATGCTTTATGCTTTGGTAGCCATATAAATATTTGATCATTAGTTTCACCTGGAGCATGATATAGCTCAAATTCAATGCCCTCAATATTCAAATTCAGACTATCGCTAAATGTAGTATCAGGTTTTACATATCCAGTTGGTGATTTAGAGACACTCAAATTTGGTCCAATTCCTACATTTATAACATCTTCTTCTGGTAATGATGTTCCAAACATTTTGGTACTTCGAGAAGTTATTATTGGATTAATAATGCCCATAACTCTTTGCACATAATAATCGGTATCCTCATGTGCAATAATTTGCGGCTTTTCTTTTTGAGATTGAACATAATATGCTGCGCCAAAAGTATGGTCTCCATGATTATGAGTATAAATAATTGCTTTTATAGGATTACTATTTTTCTCACTGAATAGAGCATAAATTTGCTCAGCTTCATAAACGCTATCAGCAGCATCAATTATAATATTACCATTTTCGCCCTCAACCATTATTGAATTTGCAATACCAAAACCTATTGCAAAGTGGATCATGCCTCCAGGAGTCTCATAAGAAAGTATTTTCTTTTCAAATTCTTTTGAATGCTCTACTAAAGATTCAACCTCTGAGGTCAAGGGTATGTTGATATCAATATTATCTGAATCAGAACAAGAATATAAAAATATAAATGAAGAAAATAATAGTAAAAATTTATACACAGAAAAATGGCTTATAAAAAACTTACCATTATTTCATCTACGAGAATATTTGAAGCATCATCATATGATATTGATCGACTTGAACCATCCCTCCACACTGTTACTACTGTCCATAAAGTCTTATCTTGTAATAAATCCTTTAAATTAATGCGCAAGATATTTTGAGTTACAGTATACAAATCATCACGGTACATATAATAATCCCAATAATACCTTGAGTAATAATGATTCATTCGATCTGACTCAACTGTATCCTTCGTAGTAAAGTTAATATCAAATATCAAATTTGAATCTTGGTTATAACTCAAACCCCTTTCCTCTATTGAATTTTTTAAATTTTCTTTAAATTTCTCTAAAACGATTGGGTTAACCTCAGCACTCAAATTAGAGTCATTTATCTTTATATTAAAATCGTTATAATTATCTAAATTAAATGTCTCAATGGAGTCAATTTTTATATTTGATTGTGTAGCAACACAACTCATTAAAAATATTAAGCTCAGAAGTGATATTATTGTTTTCATATTTATAAAGTTATTTAAATGTTTAATTTAGAAGATCAAAAGTATATTAAATTATTAGACCTTAATGCTCAAATATATACCGAATCTGAATTTAAATGCAAGCATATTCATTTAGAATCTAGCAGTGACGAAAAGGTATTTATGGTTGCCTTTAGAACAATTCCAGAAGACTCAACTGGTGTTGCTCATATTCTAGAACATACTGCCTTGTGTGGTTCAAAAAAATATCCTGTAAGAGATCCATTCTTTATGATGATCAGAAGATCATTAAACACTTTCATGAATGCATTTACATCGAGTGACTGGACTGCATATCCTTTTGCAACACAGAATGAAAAAGATTTTAATAATTTACTTAGTGTATATCTTGACTCTTCTTTTTTTCCTAACTTGGATGAACTAGATTTTCTTCAGGAAGGTCATAGGCTTGAATTTTCTGAGAATACTAATTCTAAGAGCGACCTCGAAATCAAAGGAGTCGTTTACAATGAAATGAAAGGCGCAATGAGTTCTATATCAAGTCAATTATGGCATGGTCTATCTAAACATCTCTACAACAGCTCGACATACAAGCACAACAGTGGTGGCAATCCTGAAAACATATTAGATTTAACTCATGAATATCTTGTAGATTTTCATCAAAAGCATTACCACCCTTCAAATGCAACTTTTTTTACATTTGGTAATGTCAATCCAAAAGAAGTCCAAGAATTCATTAATAAAAATGTGTTACAAGATTTTGATCCATCAGATGAAATCATTGGTGTTAAAAATGAAGATAGGATATCTAAACCAAAAACTGTTACCGAGTTTTATAATCCTATGCCTGAAGACGAAAACAATCATCACGTAGTTTTAAGCTGGCTGTTGGGGGAAAGTCATGATCCTGTCGAATTATTAGAATCTTTCTTAGTATCAAACATACTTCTAGATAATTCTGCTTCGCCTTTAAGAAAAGCTTTAGAAAATACTGACCTAGGAAAATCATTATCTCCATTAACAGGTCTTGAGGCTGATCACAAAGAGCTTGTTTTTGCAGCAGGCCTAGAAGGTGTATCTTCAAATAAACAACTTGAGATTGAAGAATTAATATTAAATTGTTTAAAGGATGTGGTTTCAAATGGCATACCAAAAGACTTAATTAAATCTTCGCTTCATCAGCTTGAAATTAAACAAAGAGAAATTACTGGATCTGGAATGCCATATGGACTTCAATTAATGCTAAGCTGCCTTCCGGCATGTCTTCATAATGATGATCCTATTAAAATATTAGACTTAGACTCATCATTTGACACAATAAAAAACAACTTAAAAAAAGAAAAATATATTGAAGCTCTTATTGAGACCAAAATTATAAATAATCCTCATAGAGTAAATTATTGCCTTGCTCCAGATGTTGAATTTAACTCTAAAAATGAACAAAAAATTAAAGAAAAGATTAATAAAAAATCAAAAAAACTATCAGAAAAAGAAAAAGAAAGAATTATTGAATTAACCAAAAATTTAAAATTAAGGCAAGAAAAACATGATAATCCTGAACTTTTACCAAAAGTAACAAAAGCCGATATTCCAAAGACTCGCTCCTACAGTAAATCTGTATCAATTGATGATAAAAATTATTTCTATAAAGTAGGCACTAACGGAATTACTTATCATTCAATTGTTCTTCCATGCAGTCCGCTTACTAAAGATGAGTTTAAAATTGCATCATTATTTACCAACACCTTGACTGATGTTGGAATTGGGAAAAAAAGTTATATAGAAGTTCAAAAGATACAGTCAGCAGTGACAGGAGGAATTTCTGCAAACTTCGTTTTAATTCCAAATGAAGAACAATCATCTCATTCTTTAGGATTAAAAATTACATCAAAATCATTAGAAGAGAAGGAAAAAGAGATGCAAGAATTGATGATTGAAACTGCAAAAAATGCTACTTTTTCTGATAAAGATAGAGTTAAAGATATGCTTAACTTCATATCTTCAGATATTGAAAAATCTTTGATACAAAACGGGCATTTTCTCTCAATGAGCAATGCTGCAGCACAAATAAATAATATATCGGCAACAAATGACTATGCGTCTGGCATAAATTTCATTACCAATACAAGTAAGCTTTCAAATAATATTGATAAAAATAATGAACTTGAAAAATATGTTGAACTATTAGAAAGCATTAAAGTTAAGATTAGTCCTACCCCATCTTTCTCATTTACTGCATCTTCAACAGATATGAGTGAATCTAAAATTAATTTTCAATTAAAAAATAAGGATGCTGCTTTTTGTACTCAAAACTATTTTGACATACAAGAAGAATCAATAGGTTGGATCACAGGAGCTCAAGTAACTTACTGTGCTGAAGCTTTTCCAACCGTTGACTTCTTTCATAATGATGCACCAGCTCTTAGTGTCTTAGGTACTGTTTTAAGAAATGGCTATTTACATACAGCTATAAGAGAAAAAGGTGGGGCTTATGGTTCGGGTGCTATGCAAGATTCAAACAATAAGGTTTTTAAATTCTTTTCATATCGCGATCCAAGATGTACTGAAACATTTCAAGACTTTAAAAAATCTAGAGAATGGTCACTTAAAAATATTACCCAAGAGCAGCTTGATGAGGGTATCTTAGGAATCATATCAAGTATTGATAAACCGCTCTCTCCGTTTGGCGAGGCAATGAGTGATTTTTCTATGAATATTGATAGAAAAAATATTAAAACAAGGTTAGAAATAAGAGAAAAAGTAAAAGCCTGTACTATTGATGACTTGATAAATGTATCTCAAAAATATCTATTCAATGAATCTAAAAAATCTGTAATTGCGGGCGAAAACTATATCGAAGAAATGAAAAGTCTTAATTTTAAGATTAAAAATATTTAATTAAAAAATTAAAAATCTCTTTTTCTTTAATTCTTGTGAGCATCCCCAATATTGTTGTTGATATTTCGTAGATCTTGCTTGAACTCTGTCAGCAACCTTTATTAGCCATTGTTTTTTTTTATATGTTTGCCTCTCGAAACCACCATATCCTTCATGATATGCAAGATATAAAGACCTAGCATCTTGTTTTTCAAATCCTTGATAATAACCTTTGCTAGCATACCATCCGATAAAGTCTGCCGAATCACTAAAGTTTTTTCTATTAGCTCTTGTATTGCCTGTTTCATATTTGTAATCTTCCCACGTCTTTTCAAGTGCCTGTGAATAACCTGAAGCAGTAGAAGGTCTAGACCATGGTATAAAACCTAAAACTTTATCTCTTTCAGGTTTAGCATTAGCCTTATAACTAGATTCCTGATAGACAAATGACATTAGAACATATGGAGGTATTTTCCAACGTTTTTCAGATCTCATAACCGCTTTATACCAACTTTTCTTTTCTTTGAAGATTAAACAAATATTGTCAGGATTTTCAGGAGGTTTTGAAATACAAGATTGTAATAAAATGATAGCTATTGCAAAAAAAAGATAACTTAAATTAAATTTTTTCATCTTTTTTAAAGCCTCTAAAACTTTTAAAACGTGGGAATCTTAAACTATAGTGCTCCCCTTCTATGCTTTTAGTAATAGCATCTGCTCTTATTTCGACCAGCATTCCAATTAATTTATCTCTTGATTCCCAAAATTTATCTCTATCTTCATCAGTCAACCCGCTTCCTACGCTTAATGAGAAAAATTTGCCATCATCAGTTCCTTCAACCTGAAAAGCTCCTAATTTCGCTGCATGTTTTCCAGTACCCTCTTGAATACTAATAATTTTTAATGTCACCTCTATAAATGGTTTAATTTTTAACCATGCGTGGCTTCTCTTGCTTTCATAATAATTTTCACTTGGTTTAATCATCAAACCTTCATACCCTTTATCTAAAGCCTCTTTATTCATTTTTGTAAATGTGTCATTCTCACTTTCATCGTCAAAATTTAAAATAACATAATCAACCAACTTAATGCAGCTTTCAAAAAATTCAGATAACTTATCTAACTGTTTTTTTCTTTCTAGTGTGTTTAATTTACTTTTTCCATTATTAAATTCATCAAGTGGCAGTAAATCAAATAATGCAAGATAAGCATCATCGGTCTCTGCACCTGACTTTCTATAAACTTGTTTCATGAGTGCCTGAAAATCATCACTCATAATTTCACCGTCCAGCACGAGATTATTAAACTCCGATCTACTTAAGGCATCTTCAATATGAGGAAAATTATTAAAAACTTTACCATTTCTGCTATAAAGAGTTGCTTTGTTTTTTTTGACAATAGCTATTACTCTTACACCATCATATTTGTATTCAACAAGACAATTGCCCTTAATTTTTTTTGGATGCTTTGCTCCATCATGAGCTAACATGCATGAAAATACGGGAACGCTATAATCAAGGTTCATTTTTTTTGCAACATTGTTAACCGTCTTTTCACTAACTCCACATCGCAAATCCTTTATCAATATTCTTCTATACCAATCATTCCATTGATTTATTTTTGCTGCATGCATTAAATCTAGTATTAAATCTCTTGCAGCATGTCCTGTTCTTTCTCTTTCAATTAATAGATTTGCTCCTTCTTTAAAAGTTTTCCAATCAAGACCTTTGCCATTTTGATTAGATTCAGGCACTTGCTTAACACCAAAGGTTATAAGTGCATCTAAGCACATTGCTAAACCTTCTTGAAAAGATGTATCATGAAGATTGTGTTTAATTACATCTTCTTTGAATAGCCTACTATTATCACTCTCAAGCTGTTTAATAATTTTCCAAGGATCTGTCATTCTTTATCCAAACTATTTACGGGCAATTTTCTAATTCTTTCAATTTCTTGTGCTTTTGATTCTATATGTGAAATCATCTGCTTTGTAATTGGCGTTCTGTCTTGGTTACACATTGATGAATGAAAGTTTTCAGAAAAAATTGCTGCAATATCAATCATAGATTTTACAGTCAATAAAGGATGATCCACTTTAGCTAAATCTGATACTAAGACTATGGCAAAAGTTTCAGTTTCGTTATCGAATGTCCCAGGTTTTAAAGCGTTTATTATCCTGAATTTTTCATTATTTTTTTCGTCATAAAAAGAAAAAAAACCATTATTTAACTTTGCCCCGTAGTTAGATAGAAAACCAAATAACTGTGAAATGCTAAAAAATGATTTATCCGAGGAAATTAAATTAAATATAACTAACTCTTGATCTTGTTCTGTTTGAATATCATCTTCATCAAGTGATGCATTAGAGTTATCTTCATTGATAAGATTTGCTGATTCCAAAGGGTCCTGTAAAGATTCTATTTTAACTTTTAGTTCTTGAGGGTTTGAGATTTTTCGAATATATAAAAATACAATAATTAAAAAAAATAAAATTGCTGAGCCAAAAATATAAATTTCATAATTGCTATTCATCTAAGATTGTGCCATCTCAACGGCTTGATTGACATCTACAGACACAACTCTTGAAACACCAGCCTCTTGCATTGTCACACCCATTAAATGATCACTTCTTTCCATTGATACTTTGTTATGAGTAATAAAAATAAACTGAACTGTGTCTGACATTTCTTCGACCATATTTACAAATCTTAATGTATTCAAGTCATCCAATGGAGCATCTACTTCATCTAATAAGCAAAATGGAGCTGGATTTAAATTGAAAATTGCAAATACCAAAGCTAATGCTGTAAGCGCTTTCTCGCCTCCAGAAAGCTGCGAAATCGATGAATTTTTTTTGCCAGGCGGTCTTGCCATAAGAACAACACCAGCATTTAATTCGTTTTCATCAGTTAAAGTAAGCTCTGCCATACCTCCTCCAAATAATTTTGGAAACATTTTTTTTAATTTTATGTTGACGGCATCAAAACTATCTTTAAAAATTGTTTTTGTTTCTTGATCAATTTTCTTTATTGCACTTGTTAATTTTTCTAATGCTTCTGTTAGGTCCGCATACTGTTCATCAAGCTCTTCTTTTCGTTTTGATTCTTCTTTTATTTCTTCTGGAGCTGCAAGATTTATAGCTCCAAGACTTATAATTTGAGCTTCTAAATCTGTAAGTTTATTTTCAATATCGTCTATAGAATTGCCTTCGTATTCTGAAAAATTAATTGTTTGAAGATCTAACCCTGCTTCTTGAATCTTTTTATTAGAGTTCTCTAAATTTACTTCATATGTATTTAGTTCAATTCTTATATTTGTAATTTTTTCTGATATCGCCCTAGAATCTAGATCTGAAATTGATTTATTATTCTCAAGGGCTCTTAAATCGTCATTAAACTTTGATTGCGTTTGCCTAAGAGTAATTAGAATAGATTCTGCGTTCGAACTTTTATCAACTAATTCTTTTATTTCATCTTCAATTACTTTCTTATTTTTTTGATCATCTTGAATTTGTATTTCAAGTTCATTTTGACGAGTTAAATATTCGTCAATCAAGGTTTTAGACTGTGCAGTAGCAATATTTAAAATATCTGTTAAAAGTTTTTTTAATTCTAGTGATTTACTATCAATATTTTCAGTTTTAATGCCATGTTTTTGGACAGTATTTATAATCTCATCAAGTATATGCATTGCTTTTTCGCTTGGACTTAACTCATCGAAGTTTTTTTCAGTAGCTTTAGCTTTTTCATAATTTGCAGAAGCCTTTTCTAAATTATCTTTAATTTCTGATTCAGATTTAATAATATTTTGAAGATTAGCTTCTCTTTTAGCTATTTCAGCTCCAATGGCATAAAAGTTTTTTTGAGCATTTTCATATTCATTTAGTACAGACTCATTTTCGGTTCTATATTGATCGATTTGAGATTGATATGTGTCTGATTCGGCATTTTTGATTTTAAGGTCTCTTTTAAGGCCATCTAATTTTTTTTGAAGACCATCTCTATTATTTTTTGCTTCCATTGAAAATAATATTGCCTTATCTAACTCAAGCTTTGATTTTTCATCTTTCAATAAATTATATTTTTCTGCAGCTTTTGCTTGATTCTGCAATCTTTTAATCAGTCTGCCTATTTCATCTTTAATATCTTTTACCCTTGATAGATTTTCTTTTGTTCTTTTAATTCTAGATTCTGTTTCTTTTCTTCTTTCTTTATATTTAGATACGCCGGCTGCTTCTTCTAGATGAGCCCTTAACTCGTCAGGTTTAGAGCTAACCAATCTACTAACCATTCCTTGCTCAATAATTGCATATGAGCTAAGTCCTGTTCCAAGGAAAATTTCTTGAACATCCTTTCTTCTACATTTGGTATTGTTAATAAAGTAATTTGATTTAGCATCTCTGGTCATTTCTCTTTTTATAGAGACTTCATTAAAGGAGATAAATTCACCACCAATTTTTCCACTAGAATTGTCAAACAAAAGTTCAATACTGCATTGTCCAGATGCCTTTCTATTTTCAGAACCATTAAAAATTACATCAACCATTGAATCGCCTCTAAGATTTTTAGCAGATAACTCTCCTAATACCCATCTTACTGCATCAATAACATTTGATTTACCGCAGCCATTTGGACCCACTACGGCTACCATATTTGTTGGAAAAGATATCTTCGTTGGATCAACGAAACTTTTAAAACCCGATAGTTTTATATGTTTAAGCTGCATTATTAAGACTTTATTTAGCTTATTATTATAACGCCTATAAGCCTTTTAACCATTCATTTGAATTAATTTTGTAGCTATTAGTTACTTTGTTTTTATCAAGAACTAGTAAATTATTAATGTAATAATTTTCTTCAGAACTCTTACATAAAATCTTAATATCTATCTCTATAGTTTCATTATTAAGATGAGCAGATGCAATGTCAAAGCCAGGAATAATGCTATTAGCATTTGTTAGAAATATTTCATCCAATTGGCTAAATTGTTTTTCAGCTACTGGTATTTCAGGGCCATTGTTTATATATAAACTTACTAACCCTGTTTCGATATCACATGGAAAATATGAATCTGAACTGATTTGAAAACTTGAATCTTTATATTCTGGAAATTTAGTATCTCTTAGTTGAATATATAGGCCATAAAAAATTAATTTCTCTGAGTTTGATACAAAAAATTTTTCTGAGAATCCTAATAAGCTTTCTGCTGAATCCATTTTTTTTAGGTCTATTGATTTGGTTATAAACTCTATTGACCAAACTTTTTTTTCTTCAATATTTAACAAACTATCAAATTGTTTAAGACTGTTTACAGATATCTTTTCATCTAAATATATTTGATTGCTAATATTATTACTTAAAATTTGCTTATTAACTGAACCCAAAATAGCAAATTTACTCACAAATAAAATTAAACAGCCAATAAGTACAAATACAGTTGTTCCAAAAACAATGCCTTTGTTGTTGGTACGTTGAGATAGTACATACGCAAGAGCTGGAAGAGCTGCAAATGCTGTTAATAAATAAAAAATTATCATTATTCAGTTTTTCTGAAAAAAAAGACCAATAATGTAATTAAAAGTAATACAAAAGGTGCAAACCATAAAAAATATGTATCCTCTGTGAATGCAGGCTCATAAAGAGAATCAGCACCAAATCTTTCCGAAACATAGTCTTTTATTTCTTCATCGCTTTTATTTTTGTTTATCATTTCCACAATTTTTAATTTAAGATCTTGAGAAATTGGAGCATTAGAACTCGCTAGAGATCCTGAAGTACATTTTGGGCATCTTATCTCTTTGATAAGATTATTAAATCTTATTTCATCCTCTGCGTTTTGGAAATTATAAATTGACTCTGAAAGCAGATTGACAGATGCAAGCAAGATTACAATACATAAAAACCTCACTTTAAAATATCCTTTTTTCATCAATAATTGGCAAAAATACATCATTCCATATGGTCTCATTTACTTCGCCCTGATAATGGGCGACTACCTGTCCATTAATGATTAAAAAAGTCTCTGGAGCACCTGTAACGCCTAAATCTAAAGCCAATGAACCCTTATAGTCATGAATATTATCTTTGTAAGGATTGCCGTATTTCTTTAGCCAATTTATGGCATCTTCTTTTTCATCCTTATAATTCAATCCCAAAATCGGTATGCCTTGCTTATTAAGGTACATTAAATATGAATGTTCAACTCTACAAGTTATGCACCAACTCGCCCAAACATTTAAAAGAAGAGCTTTATCATTAATGTTAGTATTAACAATTTTTTTACCCGAGAGAGTTTCTAGTTCAAAGATAGGAAAGTTCTGAGTATCATAATCTGCCCCAGGATAAGAATTATCCTCAGTCAATAAAAGATAAAACATAAATAAAAATAATATAGGTGTGATCAAAATAAAAAATTTAAACAATAACTTCATCGTCTTAATCTCTTCTTAGAAAAAATAAGCATTATGCCAGCCATACACATTAATATGGCAGAAAACCAAATCCATCGAATTAAATAATTTATTTGAATATTGACCACCCAACTCCCATCATCTAATTGATCTCCTATTGTCATATAGATATCTCTTAATAGTGAAGCATGAATTGCTGTCTCTGTTGTAATTTGACCTCTAGTAAAATATCTTCTTTTTTCAGGACTCAATAAAAAACTTTCTCCATTTGTGGTTTGCACTAAGAGATCAGCCTCAATTGAATCATAATTGTAAGCTTCTGATAAATTTATATTTTGAAAATATATCGTAAGATCTTTATAACTTTCTGTCTCATCTATTTTTATACTCATAGCTCTTTCCGAACTAAGAACACTATTTAATGAAATTGAAATTAATAGTAGTCCTAATGCCATGTGAGCCATCGCACTAAACGGATTGATGTATTTTTTTGCGCTTATCAATTTATAGATTTCAAATATGTACCTGAATATTATTAAAAAACCAACAAAGATTAATAAATTTATATAAATATCATCAATTTCATATAAAAATATAAAAACAAAGGTGATAAAGATAGATAATGTGGTTGAAAATATTATTGGTAAATTCATTAAATTGAATTTAAATTCTCTTGACCATTTTGAGTCAATTGAAAAAATTAAAAATATACAAGCAACCAAAACAATTGGTGAAAAGATAGCTGTATAAAAAGGTGCCCCAACACTTATCTTCTGATTGAACAAATACTCATATATCAGCGGATAAATTACGCCTAACATGACAGAGAAAACTAAAACACCAAAAAATATATTATTAATTGAAATAAATGATTCTTTTGAGAACCTTTTAATTCTTATCATAGACTGTATTTTTGAGAATCTTATTACAAATAAAACTAATGATGTAATTATGATTACTGAAATAAATCCCAGCAAATAGAGACCTCTTTCAGGATCATTTGCAAATGAATGAACACTGTCAATAATCCCTGAGCGCACTATAAAGGCTCCAAACAAACTTAATGAAAAGACTAAAATTGATAGTAAGAGTGTCCATACTCTTAATCTTTTCGATTTTATTGAAACGCTTAATGAGTGAATAAATGCCGTTGCAGCAAGCCATGGCATCAATGCAACATTTTCAACAGGATCCCAAAACCAATAACCGCCCCAGCCAAGTTCATAATAAGCCCACCAGCTTCCAAGAGTTATGCCAATGGTGAGAAAAATCCAAGCCACAACTGACCATTTTTGTACCATTAATTCCCATTCAATTTCTGTATTGCCCCTAATCAAAAAAGCTAATGCACATGCGAATGGAATTCCAAAACCTACATATCCTAAATATAATGTTGGAGGGTGAATTACTAAAGCTGGATCTTGAAGTACAGGATTTATGTCAGCTCCATTAGATGGAGGTATGGGTAAAATAGTCTGAAATGGATTAGATGTTAATAGTAAAAAAAGTAAAAACCCTACAATAATTAAAGACATTATACCAATCGCAAGTGATTTTATAGGATTTGCTTGAGTGATATTAAAATTAAATAAATATCCCCATAAAGCTAAAAAAACAATCCACAAGAACATTGAACCCTCATGAGCGCTCCATATAGAGCTTATTTTATAAAAAATTGGCAGATCTGAATTTGAGTGACTGGCAATATATAAAACACTAAAATTATCTGTTGCAGCAAGCCATACATAAAGACTAAATGAAATTAATAAAAATAAGAATGCATGGGTATATGTTCTTGAAATTAAATTGGAAACATATTCTGTATTTTTTATTGAAACTGCAAAAATACCAGATAAAAGAAACAAACCGGTAGCTAATATTGTAAAAAAATGAGAAATCTCAATTATCATTTTTAATTTCTATGCTAGGCGGCATGTAATTTTCATCATGCTTTGCAAGAACCTCTTCTGCTTCAAATATGTCATTCTGTAAATAACCAAGAGCAACCACTCCACTGTCCTCCTTAAATAAGTCAGGTACGATACCCTCATAGATCACATCAATTGAGTTCTCGTAGTCAGTTATAACAAAAGATATCACCGAACCTTGTCGTTTTACCGACCCACTTAAAACCATCCCGCCTATTTTAATTCTTTTATTTGAGGATATTTCTCTTTTCATAAGCTCTGACGGAGTAAAAAAATAATCTAGGTTTGTATTAAGAGAATATAAAATCATAAAAATTCCACTGATTGAAAACAGAAGAACCAATAGGATATTGTAGATTCTTCTTTTTCTAGTTAGATTCATTAAATTTTTTCTTAAATTTCTTAATTTTTAAGTTATAGCCAATAAAAAAAGATAACAAACTTATCAAAACCAATACTACAACTGACCATACATAAATTCCGTGTCCATTCATATATATGGCCTCACCTAGTGAATTAAAAGCAAATTCAAACATATTCTTTGATCCAAGACTTATTTTTTTCTCTTATAAAGATTTGATATTTTGAAGATATTATTACCAAGCAAATCGTTATTCCAAAAAAACCAATCATTGAACCTATTAATGGATATAACATTGATGGATCTATGGAAGGCTTGTCTGTAAGAGTGATTGATGCAGATTGATGTAATGTGCTCCACCAATCAACTGATTTTTTTATTATTGGTACATTGATTGCTCCAACAATAGCCAGCCAGGATAGTAATTTATCTGCTTTTTCATAATTAGCAAATGAACTATGTAATGAAATTAAGCCCAAATACATAATAAAAAGAATTAAAGTTGAAGTAATTCGTGCATCCCATTGCCACCATGTACCCCAAGTAGGTATTCCCCAAATTGACCCAGACGTAAGAGCAATGAATGTAGTTAATGCGCCTATTGGAGCAATCGAAATTACTAAATAAGCAGCCAATTTAACCCTCCAAACAATATAAACGAAGCTCGCCACGGCCATTGATACATATAATGATTGTGATAAAAAAGAAGCAGGAACATGAAGATAGATAATTCTGAAAGAATTACCTTGAACAAAATCCTCTTGAGTAAATAATAAACCCCAAATCAAGGAAACAAAATAAACAACTAAAGAAAAATATAGTATAAATTTATATACTCTTTCTACTTGAAACAAATACGTTTTTGGCGAAGCAAATTGATGTATAAACTTTTTAATCACTCTAATTTGTGTGCTGAACTCTTATTCTAGATGAGCCTTAATTATATATGATACAACTATAGGTACTGTTACTATTATAATAGATAAACTGCCTAATAATAAAAAGATAAATCCAGAGTAATTTATTTCTAGCTGAATTGCAGTAATGCTTTTACCTAATACTATTAGAACAGGTAAAGCCATTGGTAGTGTAATAATTGCTCCAAGTACTGATCCCTTGTTAAGACTTAATGCGTTACCTAATACAAAAAGATTAAGAAAAATATATGAGCTCATCATTGCAAAAGGCAATATCAATAAGCTTAAAGATAAATTCCCATTAGTACCTAGTGAAAAGATAAAACTTAATAACGAAATAGGAATGCCTATAAGCAACCAATGTATCATGACCTTTAATACTACTTGATAAACAAAAGGTATGTCATTAATCAAAGTTTGCTCAAGAGAGCCATCATTATAATCTTCAGTAAAAATGTCTTCAGTAGCAAACATCATGGATAGCAAAATTGCTATCCATAGTACTGAAAAGAAACCAATTTCCAAATTTTCTGGACTAAACTCTATTGTCAATGGATAAGCAATCATTATTAACCAAAAAACTAAAATAGGTCCAAGCCAACTTCTAGTTTTCTTTCTGAGTTTAAGGAGCTCTAAGCCAAAATATTTCATATCTAATCAATTTTTAATGTTTTAGAAATAATTTCACAATTTATGTGAGAGGTAAAAATAATTCCTTTTTCATTTTGCAGTTCGTTATTTAAAAAACTGCTCAAAATATTTTGATTTTCTTTATCCAAACCTACAAAAGGCTCATCTAATATAATCAAATTTGAATTGTTCATAAATACTCTTAAAAGTGCTAATTTTTTTTGCTGTCCATAAGATAAATTTGCAACCTTAATATCTAGCATTTTTTTTAAACTTAATGTTTCAAGGTGCCCTTTTAGTTCATGATGATTTAACAATCCCATTAACTTAATATTATCTTCAACAGATAAATAAGATTTAAGAGCATTTTTATGGCCAAGATAAGAGATATTTCGTTCGATGTTATAATTAATTTTACCTTTTTTGGGACTAGTTATTCCAAGAATAATTCTAAGTAATGTTGATTTTCCAGAACCATTAGAGCCCTTAATATGAATACATTCCCCTTTGCAAAGTGAAAATGAAACATTGCTAAATAACCTATTTTCGTTAATTTTATAAGATAGGTTATCTACACTTATTATGATGTTTTTCATAGATTTAAAAAAGATTAAAATTTTTAGTTCTTATTATAAGTGAGGGAAGCGGATTTTGTGGATCAATTCGTGTGTAAAATCTTTTAGAAATTTCCTTGAATGGCATTGAACCAAGTTCTCCAATTCCCCCAACAGAAAAATATAATCTTTTATTAAAATAAATGCCTTGCTCAATACTTGGAATGCTCCTTATTTTTGTTGAAAGTTTCCTAAAACTTTTTAAAATATCGTTTTCTTTATTATTGATTTCGAACCATCCCCAGGTTGATATATCTATCATTGATATTTTTTTTAATACGTTCTTAGATCTCTTATTTGGAATGCATGAGGGAGGTAATAAAACAATAATTCTTCCTTTAGCTTTTGCAACAAGATTATCGATGGTTGCAACTGTTAGATCTTTATCTGTGAAATTAGCAAATATGTATTCTTCTGAATTGTCTAGATAAGGTTTTTTTAAATTTTTTAATCTATTAGATGAGCCAAGAACAATGTAAGTAATTAATTCTTGACTCAAATTATTTTATATTTTAGATAAAGCTTGCTCGAAGTCTGCAATAATGTCATCAACATGTTCTAAGCCTATAGAGAGCCTAACATAGCCAGGGGTTATTCCTGCTGCTAAAAGCTCTTCTTCATTTAACTGACTGTGAGTGGTGCTTCCAGGATGAATTGCTAAACTTCTTGAGTCACCAATATTTGCAACATGATAAACCATCTCCAGGGCATTAATAAACTTCTCTCCTGATTCTCTGCCACCCTTAATCTCAAATCCCATAAGACCACCGTTACCTCGTGTTAGATACTTTTCAGCTCTTTCTTTTGCATATCCATCCATTAAAGATGGGTAGCTAACTCTTTCAACAGAATCATGATTTGATAAATATTCTGCTACTTTTTGAGCATTACTACTATGCTCTCTCATTCTTAATGCTAAAGTTTCAAGTCCTTGAATAAACATAAATGCATTAAATGGGCTCATAGCCGCTCCCATATCTCTTAAAATAGTTGTTCGTGCCTTTAAGATGTATGCTATTGGTCCTAAAGGCTTTACAGCTTCTGTCCAAATTGCTCCACCATATGAAGGGTCTGGTGTATTTAAAGCTGGTTGTCTTTCAGGAACCGCTTCCCAATCAAAATTACCACTGTCAATAATGATTCCACCTATAGAGGTACCATGACCACCAATAAACTTTGTAGTTGAGTGCATAGATATTGCAGCACCATGATCAAATGGCTTACAAATTACTGGAGCAGCAGTATTATCAACTATTAATGGAATACCTAAAGGTTTTCCTATTTCTGCAACTTCTGAAATTGGGAAAACTTCAAAACTAGGATTGGGTAAGACCTCTCCATAATATGCTCTAGTATTTTCATCAGTTGCTTTTAAGAAATTGTCAGGATTAGCTGGATCGACAAAGCGTGCTTCAATACCCATATCTGATAAAACATTTTTAAAAAGATTGTATGTTCCTCCATAAAGATGAGATGAAACTACAATATTATCTCCATTAGTTGCTAAATTTTGAATGGCCACAGCTGATGCTGCTTGACCTGAGGCAACAGCTAGCGCACCAACACCACCCTCAAGAGCTGCAATCCTGTCCTCAAGAACAGCACATGTAGGATTCATAATTCTAGAATAAATATTTCCTAATTCAGATAGTGCAAAAAGGTTTGCAGCATGTTCGGTGTCATCAAATTGAAAACTTGTTGTTTGATGAATTGGAACTGCAACAGAATTAGTATTATCGTCTTTTCTCCATCCTGCATGAAGACCTATTGTTTCTGGATTACTATATGTTTTGCTCATTATGAATGCTCCCCTTTTCTTTGAAATTGATAAGTTAGTATAGTAAATATTGCTTGATAACAACACCCTTATATTTATATATACTAGATTATTATTTTTATATAACTATAATTACCGAAGGAAAATTAATATGGCCAAAAAATATACTAATTTTAGAATAGGTGGTTCTCCACAAAAGGTAACTGATGACTACACAGTGTGGACAAATGATTTATTACAAAGAATTATTGCTAGTAAAACTGTTATACAACCAGGTAAATCTACAGTTGGTCATAAACTCATAGATTCAGATGTTGTTTACATTATTACAAATGGCAGAGGCACTATGGAAATAGTCGAGTACATGAATACTGACGAAGGTCATGGTTCTAATCCATCTCACGGTATAGAACATAAAGATTCTTATGAGCTTTCAGCGGGTGATGTAATTCTTGTAGAGTCTGGAGATTACTGCAAAGTAGTTAATGATTCCGATCATGATCAATTAACTTACCTTCGAGTATTTGATAGAGGCGGTTGGAGACAATAATTGATTAAAACACAAATGAGGAGCGATAAGATTGCGGCAAGTCTTTCTATGGTTTGCGTTCTTCACTGTTTTTTTGCTCCTTCATTAATTATCTTTTCATATAGTTTTTTATCTTTTTCATTAGAAAGTGAGCTTATTCATTATTTATTACTTGCCATGGCTGTGCCAATTAGTTTAACAGCGTTATTTCTAGGCTTTAAAAATCATCAGATATATTCTTTTTTATATATTGGTATTCTAGGACTATCTTTAATGACGTTAGCTGTAATTCTTGAAGAAAGCAGAATTGGTGAAACTGTAGAACGTCTTCTAACAACAATAGGTTCAATTATTGTTGCTTTTGCTCATTTTCAAAATCATCAGACATGTAAAAATCTAAAATGTGAAGAATGTCATGATTAAATTTGATTTTAAAAATTAGTCAAAAACTAATTTAGCAACGATCGGGAAATGATCTGAAACACCCTTACCTGTATGTGGATTGAATCTTTTTGGTTTCTGTAATTCATCATATGAATTTGTGTTCGTAATTTGAACCGTTACTGAATCAGTTATGTAATTAAGTCCTCTGTCTTGAGATATGAAAATAGTATCTAAAAAGCTCCATGAATTTTCACGCGAATAATAGTGTGTTCCTTTGCAATCATAGCAACCAATTAAATGCGCAATACTCCAGAATTTTTCTTGAGAGGCATATATACCAAATTTTGAATCCTCTTTCTGATTAATATTGAAATCACCTAGAGCTATAGTTGGATACTGGTGGTCATCCAACAAATCTTTTAAAGCATCTAGAGAGTCTATTCTCATAGAAACTGGGTGATATCCAGCAGGAAAATGAACATTATAAATTTTTATTTTCTTACCATTTACAATTAAGGTTGAATCCATTATTGGCCTAGTATCCTTGTCCTCATTATCACCAGTAAAAGAAATATAATGAAGTTTTGTATCTATTATCTTAAATTTAGAAACTATGGCATTATCAATACCTCTATAGTCATCCCCTTCAACCAAAGCAAAATACTTATAACCATAGGGCTCAAGTAATTTAAATAGTTGAGATAATATATTAGAATTTTCAACCTCTTGAAGAGCTAGTATATCTGGACCAAAATTATCATATCTTAGAATTTCTGTAGCTAAGTTATTTAATTTAGTATTTTTTGTCGTCTCATCCCAATCAAGATTTAAGCATTCATCTTTCCAAGATCTAACGCGGATAGTATTGCATGAATTAATATGTTTTTTAGACTGCTTTAATTCAATTGGTAAATAGGCCTTATCATTCTTTTCTGGGTCATCAATCGTGTCAAATAAATTTTGTGTATTGAGCGTCATAACACTAAACTCAAAACTAAATATTGATAATGAATAGAAAATTAATACTAAAAATAAAGAATTACGCATTTATATCTTTTATATAAAGCTTAACATCAAATGGTAATTCAATATTTTTATTTTGCTCATTACATACATTCAATATATGTTGAAATCTATCATCAGGAAAATTAACAATTTTCCTTTTTTTGAGATCAATATGACCAAGTATCGTTTCAAAAATTGCCGCAATCTGATTTTCTTTATTTTTTAAAATTCCAACAAAGTGCATTAATTTTTTATTAACTTTATGTAAGACAAACGAGGGATGCACAGATTCATTTAATTTAAATTCTTTTAAATATCTTATGTTGTCCTCCAGTGTAAAAGTAGAAAATCCACTTTCAAAATAAGATTGATCAAAGTTTAATTCATCAATGTAAAAAGATGTATAAGTGCTATCAAACAATTTATAGTAGTAATTAACATTCATGTGGCCATTATGATCACACATTTCCTCAGAAACTATAATCACATCATGTATGTAAGGTAGTTGCTGCATCATCTAAGTATAAATAAAAAAAAGCCCAGTGAGTAACTGGGCTTTTTATAAAAGTTATTAATTAAAAATCAAAACCAAATTGTAATCCCCATGTTCTTGGGTCTGAGAAAGAGCCATATAGCTGTCCGCCCTGCAGATTACTTGCCGTTCTTAAAAACTGAAGCTGTCTATCGTCAGCAAGATTTTTACCATAGACTCCAACATACCAATCACCATCATTAGGATTAAATTTAACTAACATATCAAAATATTTGTTAGCTGGGATTTTCATTCTTTCCATTTCAAAAGCACTTGAATTTGATTCATCTCTATATCTGTAAGATAGTCTTGCAGAAGTTTCACCATTAGCTCCAGGGAAAACTTTTGTAAGAGATAAGCTATATTCAAGTTCAGCTGTGTTTGGAAGTTGGTTTCCTTGTAAGCTTTGAGCAACACCTTGAGCAACTGGACAAGGCAAACCTGCTGCTGGAGCAAATTGAGGAGCTAAACAGTTAAATCCACCTGATTTAAACAAGTTTATTCCATTGCTAAAAGCTGCACCAGTTATAGCACCAGTTCCATTTGGGTCTACTGCTCCAAGATAAGCAACTAACTGACCACCAACTGGGTCTAAATAATTAATAATAGATGTATCCGATGTGATTTCATTATCAATCATTAACCAACTAAGCTGAATCTGAACTGTTTCAGATGGGAAAAAGGACAGAAGACCTTCAAAGCCAGTAATTTCTGCATCAAGGTTATAGTTAATACTTGCATCATCAACAATAGCAGCTAATAGCATACCTTTATTATCATTTCTGAAGATGTTCATATTTAATAACATTGCGCCATCAAGGAATATACCTTTTAAACCTAGATCAAGTACTCCAGTTTCTTCTGGATCATATGTGCTAGAACTTGATCCAGCATTAACACCGCCAGCTTTTGTAGCAGTTGTATAACTACCATAAACCATTACGTCTTCACTTAAATAATGCTGTAAAGCAACTTTGTATGAAGATGAAGTGTCTGTGACAGTTCTTTTTTGCAACATTCCAGGTATATCTCTTGGGTTTGCATAAGCGTTACCACCTCTTGCAACATATTGTCTCCCAACTAAGTCGTTGAAGTTTGAACTATCAACTAAGAAATCATCATACCTTGCACCAATAGTTAACTTGGTGTCTTCATTCAGATCAAAATACATCTCGCCATAAAGTGCTTGTGATTTTGTTCTAACATGTTGATCACTAAGAGTACCTCTTAAATCAACAGGAACTGTCATATCAGGCATCGCATTAATTCCTGCAACAATACCACCATACGCTTGAAGAATTGCAGCAGCTTGAGCTCCTGTAATTAAACCAGCTTGAACTTGCTGAACACTTGGAATTACAGCCATAAGTTGAAGTAACTCACTGTAGAAAGCAAACCCACCTTTATTAGAAAAATCTAAACCTGTTAAACCAAACAACACTGGGGCATACGGATGAGCGCTGAAGTCACCAATTAACTGAGTACCCATTGTTTGAACTCTATACTCATTATCAGTAGTATCATCATACCAATAGTATCCAGCTGAGTAGTTAAATGAACCATCGAAGTCAGAAATAATATTAATTTCAGCTTGTTTATTTTCTGTTTCTACATCAGAGAAGTCATAAGTTCTGTCAGAATTAGCCATTTCACAAAATTGATTATCTCCTCCAAAACATACATTTGCTTCCACTGGAGGCAGATTTAAAGCAGCTCCTACACCTAGTAATGTAACAGGAGATATGCTTCCATCATTATCGTTCATTTGATGAAAATCTCTTGTTGAATAAGTATATTTAACAATCATAGTTAAATCATCACTTAAGTCATGAGTTAATTCTAAATTTGTAACTTCTGATTGTTGATAATGAGTAGGAATTCTATCTAAATATAACTCATCAAAACCGTCTGATAAAGATGGGCCATATTTATTAACAATTTCTCCTGGATCAATTAATGAGTAAAATCCAAACAAACCTGCAACGTGTCCTCTTGTGTCTGCAGCTTGATTCAAACCACCTCTTTCATAAGGTGAGCAACCAAAAAATTGATCTTGAGCACAGAAAGATACCTCTTCTTGTGGTCTATTATCATCACTTTCTTGTCCGGAATATGTAAATTTTAAATCAGTTGAATCACTAATATTCCAATCCAATGAAATTCTTAAACCAACATCATTTCTATCATCGAAGTCAGCACCTGTGTTAGGGTTATGAATCATACCGTCTCTTCGATTAGACATGAAAGCTATTCTTGAATTAACATTCTCGGAAAGTGGGATATTTACTGCGCCTTTCATTAGCGATCTACCAAAATTACCGCCTTCAACATCGATATAGCCGCCTAATTCTGATGTAGGTCTTTTAGTAATAAGGTTAATAACTCCTTGAACTGAGTTTCTACCATTTAAAGTACCTTGAGGTCCTTTTAATACCTCAACCCTCTCTAAATCCATAAATCCAAGATCAACAAATTGACCAGTTCCAACACTGTGACCGTTAACATTAGTAACTAATGATGAAACAACAGCAGCACCGATACCATATGAACCGATACCACGCATTTGGAATGAAGAACCAGAGCCTATTCCTTTACCCAAACCAAATCCTGGCACAACTTCGGTCAAGTCTGATAGGTCATATATTTGCTCATCTGCAAGCATGTCTGCAGTAAAAGCTTCAACTGAGATAGCAATGTCTTGAGTTGATTCTTCTTTTTTAGTTGCTGTAACTACTACTTCTTCTACTTCTTGGGCAAAAACAGAAAAAGAAAATGTAATAGTTAGAACTGTTGATAATAAATATTTTTTAAAATTTAACATAAATGTTCCCCCATATATGTTTGTTTTTTGTATTTTAATGATTTTAATAAAAAAAGGCCGGATAAACCAGCCTTTTTGTAATTTATATATTTAATATACTTAATATTTATATTATAAAATAAGATTTATTTATCAATCTTCATGCCAAGGATGACATTTAGATATTCTTATAATGCTCAGATAGGTCCCTTTTATTATGCCTTTATCTAATATCGTTTCAATTGCATATTGCGAACATGTTGGTGTGAACCTGCATGATGGAGGAAAAAGTGGCGAAATAAAGTATCTATAAAATCGAATTGGCAAAATAAAAATCTTTGCTAGCATTTCTATACTTTATTATGACTGCAAATATAGTTAATTCCCTCATCTAACGACATGGAACTAGTATCTGTGCTTCCAATTTTTCTAATAGATACGGTTCGATCTGTTTTTTCGTTTTTACCAATAGCAAATATGAAAGGTACTTTTTTGAAACTATGCTCTCTTACTTTATAGCCAATTTTTTCATTTCTTAAATCAACTTCAGCACGTATGCCTTGTTTTTTCAACATACTTGTTATTTCGTCAGCATAATCATTAACATCTGATACTATGGATGCAACAACAACCTGTTTGGGAGCAAGCCAAAATGGTAGTTTTCCAGCATAATTTTCAATTAATATGCCTATAAATCTCTCAAAAGAACCTAAGACTGCTCTATGGATCATAACTGGGTAGTGCTTATTGCCATCCTCTCCAACATATTGAGCATCCAGTCTCTCTGCCAAATTAAAATCAAGTTGAAAAGTACCACACTGCCACTCCCTTCCAATTGCATCAGTTAGAACAAAATCAAGTTTGGGTCCATAAAACGCACCATCACCTTCATCAATTCTATATGGATAACCTAAGTTTTTTATGGCCGACTCTAAAGCTGCTTCTGCCTTGTCCCATACTTCATCTGAACCAACCCTCATTTCTGGTCTAGTAGATAATTTAATATCAAATTCTTTAAATCCTAAATCTGAGTAAAGGTTAGACAAAAATTCAATGAACAGGCCTGTTTCAGACTCAATTTGATTATTGGTGCAAAAGATATGACCGTCATCTTGTGTAAATGCTCGAACTCTCATTAAACCATGCATAGTTCCAGAGCGCTCATATCTATGACAAAGACCAAATTCAGCATACTTTAATGGTAAGTCTTTGTATGACTTTATACCTTGATTATAAATTTGAACATGGCCAGGACAATTCATAGGTTTTAGAGCATTTACTCTTTTCTCATTTGCATGCTCCTCATCAATTTCAGTAATGAACATATTCTCGCGATATTTATCCCAATGACCTGAAGCCTCCCATAACTTTCTATCAATAACCTGAGGAGTATTAACTTCTATGTAGCCACTCTCTTGTAACTTTAATCTAACAAAATTTCTAAGATTTCTATATATAGTCCATCCATCGGAATGCCAGAACACCATTCCAGGAGCTTCATCTTGAAAATGAAATAAATCCATCTCTTTTCCAAGTTTTCTGTGATCTCTTTTCTCAGCCTCTTCTAATTCATGTAAATATTCATTTAATTCTTTTTCAGTATTCCATGCAGTTCCATATATTCTGGTCAGCATTTTGTTATTTGAATTGCCTTTCCAATAAGCTCCAGATACTTTTGTAAGCTTAAATGCGCCTATAAAACTTAAATTTGGTAAATGAGGTCCTTTGCATAAATCAACAAATTCATCGTTATCTTGATAATAAAGCTGAAAATCATTTTTTTGTTCAGAGTCATTAATAATTTCTTGTTTATATGACTCTCCCAAAGATTTAAAAACATTTAAAGCATCTGATTTTGATAAAAGCTTTTTAGTTATAGATGACTTAGATTGAACAATTTTATGCATTTCCTTTTCTATTTTTTCTAAATCATCAATAGAAATTGTTTTAGAACACTCAATATCATAGTAAAAACCTTTATCAATAGTAGGTCCGATAGCAAGTTTGGAATCTGGATATAAATTTTTTAATGCTCTAGCAAGCACTTGGGCAGCAAGAGTATGTCGCATGATTTCTAGACCATCTTGAGATTCAATAGTGATAACTGAAACAGAGCAATCTTCAAGGATAGCATCGTTTAGATCTTGTTGTTTTCCATCAACACTTAAAGCTATGGCAGCTTTTGCCAAACCTGCACCAATATCTTTTGCAAGATCATATCCAGAAGATCCTTCCGGTAATTCTCTTATGCTCTTATCAGGCAATGTTAGTTTCATGCGCATATTATAGATTGCTTAAGCAATTTTTAATAACTCTATTTAATTGGTAAATAGATAACTGTATTTGTTGATAGAATCATTATGAAAATTAAACAAGTAACTATTGGTCCTAAATAGATTCTACCAGTCAATTGAAAAAAAATTCTATTAAAATACGGCAGAATAAACATCATTGGCACTATTCCAAACAATAAATTAACGCTGAGCCAATTAGTTTTCCAAAATACTGTACCGGTCGAAGCATATGTTACATATTGAATTACTATTATCATTATTAAACCTAAAGAGTTAGCAAAACCAGCAATTAATCTTGATTGCCACTCAGATTGACCTTCAAATCTCATCGACCCATTAACTCTTAATGAGTTTGAAAAGAAAAAAATAAAAAATAAAGGGAAATACATTAAGAGTACTAACAACATCTCGGGTTGAAATATTCTTACCCCCATAAACCAAAACCTATAATCAACATGAAATATGTAATAATTTAAAAAGAGTACGAAATAGTAAAGGATAAAAACCGCTATACCTAATAGAAAGGTTTTTAGTAATTCAGTCTTTGAGATTTGAAGACCCCAAGAGTCAGTTTTTACGCCATGATTTTTACCAAATAGATAAAAAGATAATAGAAAAATTATTATTCCAATTGTTCCATTAAAAGCTGCCCATAACATGACTGAATTATTCATTCTCTGCGGAAAGAACCAAGTTAATTCTCTATTTGCTGCGTCAACAAATAACACTTTAGCAATATCGACCATTGGTATAAATGTTATGCAAGCTATTGATGCACTTAAAAAGAATATTATCCAAAATATAAGTCTGCTTTTATTAGATTGTCTTGGCAGAGCTGCAGGAATAGGTTTAATTATTTCTTTAAAAAAGTTTAGTTGAAGTAACGCTTTGGTTAATGGTATTAACATTAACAAAGAAAGTACCATATTAATTAATGTGAATAGTTCTTTAAATTGCCAAATCTGATTATATGCATCAAGTTTATTTGGAAATCCAAATACTTTCTCAAAATAATTAATCTGATTAGCTGTGGCCACTTTATTATATGGCTGAAAAGGATGAAGGAGTTTTTCATTAAAAATAACTCTTAAGTTTTTTTCTTCTTTACTTCCATAATATTTTCCAAGTTCCACTCTATCGATTTGATTTTTTTTCGATAAAACATTATTAACCGCACGTAAAGACTCTGGTGCAATCTCCATATTTGCAGCATCCCAACCTTTAAGTTCATTTCTGAAAGCTCCTTCATCATATAAAGCATAACTAATGCCCATGTTTGATTTAGAGTCTTTTAAAATGTTGTCCCTTAAAGTTAAAACATAACCTGAAACATAAACTGAATCTAATTTACTTTTTGTTTTTGATTGGATTGCTTCTTTACCAAAATAATCCGCACCTCTTATTGCAGCATTGCCGCCCATAGAATGTCCAGTAGATCCAATTTTATTTATATCAACAAATTCATAATTTCCATCATATGCATAATCTACAAGTGCAAACATCCCATACCCTTGAGTTGTTGCTGCTAATCTGCTTGTTGATGATGAAGACATACCTTGAGCATAGGGATCAATCAACGCTACAGCAAAACCTCTTCTTGAGAGTTCAATCGCTATGTTAGACAAAGCTTCTTTAGATCTTTGAAAGCCTGGAACTACAACTACAAATGGAACTTTGTCAGAACTACTTGCAAGTTTTGGTTTATACAGATCATAAACCAATGTTTGACCGTCATTTGTTTTAAGTTCTTCAAGTTCAATATCTACAGAACCAAAACCAGTTTGAATTATTGATGCAAAAAAACTTGATAAGAAGATAATTCCCAAGCAAAAAGATATTGAAAAATACCTTTTAAATAAGTTTTTTGGTTTCATGGAGTAAATAAACTTAAATATTTCTAATCAAAAAAGCTGGTCAATGCCAGCTTTTATTTATTTATCAATACAAAAATTATTCATCACTAAAATCACTTGCTTGAGAAATATGGACACCACCATATGAAGCTGGTGAGTAATGTTGTGTCTTTGTAACCCAGTTTCCATCTTCTTTAACCCAATTCATTGTGACTCTTGTTCTATATGGGCTTGTTTCACCATTTACTTCAGTCATTCCCTCGTAATAAAATCTTACAAAAACAACATCTTCTGATAGCTGGATTGCTTCAGGGTAATAGATATTCAAAGCGCCCCCTTGATTGGAAGCTGCCCAACTAGCAGCAGTCTGTTTAATTAAAGGTTTGTGGAAACTTCCGTCTGAGTTCGTGTTATAAGTGCCACTCTTGCTCTCATATTTAACAGCCTCTTTCCAGTCTTGATCATTTCTTGCATCAAAATATGCTGAAAGTGCATCGAGTACATCTTTTTCAGAATCTGTATGTCCATCTGCAAAAGAAAAGCCTGAAACAAAGAATAAACTTGCTATCATTAAATTTTTCATTATTTTCTCCTCATTAATATTTAAAGATAATCTTAAAATAAATACATTACACTAAAAATAATTAATTAGTATATAAAAAATATTTATATTTAAGATACTATGGAACTAGCCAAGAGGAATTCAAATCTTTCTCCCATTTATGAATAGCCCTTCTATGTCCAGTACTTTTTAGGAATAGAAATTCCAAAGCATCAAAGTTAAATACTAGGACAGCAAAGTTTTGGTATCCAATCTCAACATTGAATTCTTCAATATCATAGCTAGCCGGATTATCAATTACTTTAGATGATCCTCCTTTTACTGAATAGCATTTTTTTGATCTTGAAGTTGATTCATTCCATGCTTCTTTTGTAACTTCATCATCATAATGATTTGTAACTGTTCCTTGAAGCTTAATTTGAATTTTAAGATTTGGATCATAACCTATTACTGTTGCTGATGAGATGGATGAAAATTCAGTAATTTTTGTTGATCTTTGGTCAGTATGAAATCTCATTTTTCTATTTTCTAAATTAAACTCTCTTAAAACCATTACTCTTGATGAAATTATTTTTCCATCATAAGAAGAAACTACAGGAGTGTGAAAAAGAGTTTTGGCATCATCAACAGCAGCCGTTAAGATTTTATTTGCTGCATCTAAGGTTTCTGTGAGTTCAGAATAGGAATCTGGTAACTCAATTTCAAATGCTTTAGTCATGATTTCAAATTCCAATCAGTACCGCTAATGGAGTCTTTGATTTCAACACCTAAATCCAATAGTTCATTTCGAATTTTATCTGCTAAATCATAATCCTTATTATCTTTTGCTTCTTTTCTTTTTGATATTAATACGTGGATTTTTGATTCTAATTCTTCAGATATTTTTTTGTAAGAATCATCTTGTAAGATTCCTAAAGCTTGAGAAATTAAATTTAGATGAATCTTAATCTCTGATTTATTAGAATTTGAAGCGTTAAAATCTTTAACTAGTTTATGCAGTTCTGCTATTAGTCCAGGTGTATTTAAATCATCAGCTAAATAAGCGATTGTTTCTAAGTCTGCTTTAGATGAATCTTCTACAACTTCATCGTCTAACAAAAATTTAATTTCATATAATTTATCTAGAAGAATGCTTGCTTGATAAATTATTTTTTCGTTCCAATCTAAGCCCTGCCTATAATGTGATGATAATAGAGCCAGTCTAATCACTTCACCATGGTGGGATTCTGTTAACTCATTTACAAGTATTATGTTGCCTAGTGATTTAGACATTTTTTCACCATCAATAGTTACAAACCCATTATGCATCCAATATTTAGCATAAGATGTGGGATCTTCAATGTTTGCGGAAGAACAGCAACTTTGAGCTATTTCATTTTCATGATGCGGAAAAATTAAGTCCCTGCCGCCACCATGAATATCAAAAGGAAGGCCTAATGTTTTTTTTGACATTGCTGAACATTCTGTATGCCAACCTGGGCGACCAACTCCCCAAGGAGAATCCCAGCCTGGTTGTGACTTATCACTTGGTTTCCATAAAACGAAATCAGCAGGATCTTTTTTTAAAGGTGCTATCTCTACTCGGCTACCTGCAATTTGTTCATCTCTATTTCTTTTTGAAAGTTTTCCATAATTAACATAATTAGGAACATGAAAAAGTACATGGCCTTCTTTTTCATATGCAAAATCTTTTGAAATCAAATCCTGAATTAATTCAATCATTTCTGGAATATACTCTGTAGCTTTTGGTTGGATGTCAGGCATCAAAACATTTAATTCAGCCATATCATCATTATAGATTTTTGTATATTTTTTTGTAATTGAAGAAATTTCAACTTTCTGCTCATGAGCTGCCTCTATAATTTTGTCATCGATATCAGTAATATTTGATACATATGTAACTTTTGGATAAAAAATTCTTAAGGTTCTTACAAAGGTATCAAACACAACCGCCATTCGGGCATTACCAATGTGCGCATAATTATAAACTGTAGGGCCACATGCATAAATTTTTATGTGGTCAGGATTGCAAGGATTAAATTCTTCCTTTTGGCCATTTAAAGAATTAAATATTTTGAAAGGTACCTCACTTTTCATAAATTTATTCTAAACCAATAATTTCTAAATCCCTTAGAGCATTTAGTAAGGGAATTAATGGCATTCCTCTCACCGTGTGAGATGAACCATTTACATATGAGAACAGATTACACCCTAGAGATTCGAACTTATATGAACCGGCAGCATTGATTGGATTTTCAATTTCTACATAGTTTTTAATTTCAGCATCAGATAAATTGTGCATCTTTAATTCTACTTTTTCGGAATACTCCCAAAGACATTCACCATTCTTAAAAAGACTTACTCCACTGTGTTGATAGTGTTTTTGATTTGCCAACAACCTTAAACTCTTAATTGCCTTTTCTTTAGATCCTGGTTTATGGAGCAGATTATCATCTAGAACACACATCTGGTCTCCACCAATAACAATTTTACTAGGATGGATTTTACTCACTGCAGAAGCTTTTGCTTTTGCTAAGTGAATTACTTGTACTTCAAAGGGTAATGAACTGATCTGAGATTTGATTTGGTCCTCATCTGCATCAGATACTATTACTTCAAAAATTATTCCCGCCTCGTGAAGCATTTGTTTCCTGCTTTGTGATCCTGAAGCAAGAATAATAGGAATCTTTGGATGAATACTGGAATATTCCAGAGACTCAATCATTTAATATTTTTTAGGCGAATGAATCAGACTTATAAATTCTTCTCTAGCTTTGTTATCTGTTCTGAAAATACCTAACATTCTAGATGTGATTGTGCTTGATTCAGTTTTGTGAACACCTCTTGTACTCATACACTGATGGTTGGCATCAATAACAACAGCAACTCCCTTAGGCTGTAAAACTTTTTCTATGGTATCAGCTATTTGAGCTGTCATTGTTTCTTGAGTTTGAAGCCTTTTACCATATAAATCTACTAGTCTTGCTAATTTACTAATTCCTACAACTCTTTTTTTAGGAATATAACCTATATGTGCTACGCCAACTATTGGAACCATATGATGTTCACAATGTGATTCAACTCTTATATTTCTGACTATAACTGCATCATCGTAGCCTTCAACTTCCTCAAAAGTCCTACTAAGAATTTCTTCAGGATCTTCTTCATATCCTGCAAAGAACTCTTTATAGGCCTTTACCACTCTTTTTGGAGTATCAACAAGTCCTTCTCTTTCAGGGTCATCTCCTGCCCAAAGTATTAGAGTTTTTACAGCTTTTAGCGCCTCTTGTTCAAGAGAGCTTTCTGAGATTTCTTTTGTTAATGTCTTTACAGCTTTCAAAGCTTCATCTTTAGATACTTTTTTAGTCATTTTTGTATTCCAATAGTTTATAAAGTGCCTATTCTATAGCATTTTTTTAAAAATTAAACCAACCTGCCGAATCATATTGCATTCCAGTGGATACAAAACCCTGTACTGCGAATAGACAACCTGTTAAAACTAACCCTAAAACTGAGCCAATTACTCCATTATTTGCAGCATATCCTAAAATTGTAGTTGGTTTATATATTAGCTCTTTATAATTAATAGATTCATCAACTTGTTCAAGCAGTGCTTTAGCACTTGTAAGATCTTTTATTCTATCTTTGTTACCATCATTAAGTTTTAATTCCCATATCTCCTCTTCAATTATGAATATTTCATTTCTAATAAAGTCTCTGTGTTCTGCACTTAATGATTGCAATTTAATAGCTTTATAAATTGCAAAAAGACTAATACTAGATATAAAAAATATAATTACGCAGATTACATACATAGTTGATATGTGATGCCTTAACTCAGTCCAAATGATTAAATTTAAAATGGCAACACAAAATAAAGAGTAAAAAATTAATATTGAAGTATAGCTTTGAATACGTAAATAGAATGCCTCACCAAATGATCTTAGAACTTTTCTCATATTCATCCAGCTAAATACATTTATTCTTTTTTGTAGATCAATAAATATTTTGCTTAAGCCTGCTTTAGAAAATAAATTATTTATGTTTAATCCTGGATAAGTAACAAGATCCCCTAATTTTTTTGAACATTGATACCTTCTTTCATAGTCTACAGAGCATACTAGTCCAAACATCAATAATTGAAACCCGTTAAAAAATCCTATCAAGGTTGCAACAGAAATAGTTACTTCATATGGATTCATCCCAAATAATGGCGTTCCATAAAAATATTTAACTATAAATGGAGTCAAGGCAATTGAAAAAGCAGTAAAGAAATAAATAAATGAAAAATTCTTTATTGTTGGAACACTATAAACTGACTTAATAATGTTATATAGAATAAACCCAGATGCGACTTCTTGTTCCTTTGACACGCTAGTTTTTTGAGGAAATAAATTATTTGAATCTTGCTCCATCAATCTATTATGTGTTGAATCATCTACTTCAAATGGAATAGCCTGGAGACAAATATCGTTTTCATCCATAGCGACCGTTAGCTCATCTTCAATAATTCCAGGGAAAAGCCACGGAGTCATCCAACCCTGTCCAACCAATCTTCTATTAGTTTTATTTCTGTCCCAATCAGGTGCCGGCAAACATAATCTTTCAGTATCTTCAGGCCTAAAATAACCATATTTTGTTGCAATAATAAGTCTTCGCATGAAAAGTAATAGATATGCAAGAATCATATGAAAAGGATCGATATTCATAATTAACTCTTTATCAGTAAATAAAGCAAAATATAATCCAATATTCATTAGCCATGATCCAGGATAAACAATTAACCATGTTTGAATAATTTCTTTTAAAGAATGGTGTTTAGTGGATACCGTTATCAACATTCTATTTTGACTGACATGCCATGCTCTATTTGGAGTCTTTTCTAAAAATAATGTTGCTAAAGGAGAAAAGATTACTGGCGGCAAATTTTCATAAACCATAGTTTTCCAAAACTCTTTCCATGAAAACTTTACTGGAGAATGGAATTTATTCAGTGATGCATCTTTTGATGCGCTTCTAAGTTTAGCAGCTTCGTATACGGAGCTTATTCCTGATATAAACTTTTCGTCACTTTCATTAGAAGGAATTCTTAAGCTTAAATGTGACTTACTAGTTTTATCACTCATATTAATTATTTATAATTTATTCAATCTTTATTGTAAAACAATTATGTTAAAAGCTTTAGTTCAACCTGTAACACCTTTTCAACAAAATGCATCCATAATCTATTGTGATAAAACTATGAAATGTGCCGTAGTTGATCCTGGTGGCGATATTGAAATTCTGTTAAATATTTCAAAAGAAAACAATTTAATTCCTGAAAAAATTTTACTTACACATGGGCACATCGATCATGCCGGAGGCGCAACAGAGATATCGGAAATATTAAATGTTGAAATTCATGGTCCTCATGTTGACGATAAGTTTTTATTAGATGGTCTTCAAAAACAAGGTGAAATGTTTGGAATGCTCTCAAAAAATTGTACTCCAGATAAATGGCTTAATGATGGAGATGTTATTTATGTTGGAAATGAAAAATTAGAAGTCTATTTATGTCCTGGTCATACTCCGGGACACATAATTTTTTTTAATAGAGATAGTAGTTTGGCATTAGTGGGGGATGTTCTATTCAATGGTTCAATAGGAAGAACTGACCTGCCAGGAGGTAACTTTGAAGATCTTATAGAATCAGTTAAATATAAATTGTGGCCACTCGGAACAAATATTAAATTCATACCTGGTCACGGTCCTGAATCTGATTTTGCAACTGAAAGAAAGTCAAATCCATTTGTTTCAGATGATATACTTGGATTCAACTAATTTCTATCGTATCGTCCAGGAGCAAGCGCAGTACCAATTAATCTTAAAATTGGTTGCGGTATATTCTTTAGAATAAAAACTAAAAACTTATAAGTTTTTGTTGGCACACACAAAGCCTTGCCCGCAATGGTTGCCTCAACAGCTTCCTTTGCAATTCTTTCAGCTGAAAAAACCATAAACTTTGGTACCCTATCCATCTCTTCTTGAACACCGCTTGCAGTATGAAATCCTGTAACTGTAAATCCAGGACATACTGCTGTAGACGTGATTCCTTTATGTTTGTAATTAATATTGATTGAATCACTAAATCTATTCATAAAAGTTTTAATAGGTCCATACAATGGCTGAATTGCAGAAGGAGCAGCAAAAGATGCTACTGAAGAAACTATCATTATTTTACCACCACCATTTGAAAGCATTGTTGGCATGAACAATTTAGTAAGCATTATTACAGATGTGCCAAGCACTCTAATAAAATCTTCTTCTGTCTCTATACTTGTTTCATGGAAAGAGGTTTTAATTCCATATCCTGCATTATTAACAAGAAAATCTACGTGATAATTTTTTGACTCACAAAATTCAAAAATCTCTTTAGGTGCTTCATATTTGCTTAGGTCTTTTGAAATATAGTCAACTTTGACATTATGTTTGTTGGTTATTTCATCGGCAAGTGCTTCAAGCAATTCTGTTCTTCGTGCTGTTAAAATTAAGTTATATCCTCTTGCTGCAAGGTTTTTAGCTATCTCAAGCCCTATACCTGAAGATGCTCCTGTAATTAATGCATATGAATTTTCCATACATATATACTATCAGTTCAGCTATATCTAGGATAGAATTACACTTCAAAATTTTATGGAATCCTTATTATGATTAGTACTAATTACTTAAAAGTATTTATAGGCACAGTTTTTATTTTGTTCATTTCGCTAGCAGTGACTAAAATTCAAGCATATCCTGATATGAAGCCAACACCTGCTGCAGCTAGTGAAGAAAAGGACATAGAAAAGCCTACAGAAGTAAAAGGACCGTCTAAAAAGAAAAAAGAATATAAGACTATTGATGAATTTATAGAAGATGGTGAGTTCGTATCTATGGAAGGATTTATGAATATTCTCCATGAAACAGAAAAAGATAAATATTATCTGGTCCTTGATGAAAGTCAGCTCAATAAGGAATTTATATATTTTACTTATGTACTTAATGGTCCATCAGATGCTGGCCCTAGTGGTGGAGATATGGGAGAGTCTTTTATACTTGAGTTTAGGAAATTTAAAGAAGATATAGGTATTTACAAGAAAAATACTAAATTTACCTACGACGAATCAAATAAAATTTCACAATCTAAACTTACAAATATCATTGAAGCATTTATGGGCAGATTCTCTGTTGTAGTTAATGAAGATACAAAATACTTAATTAATATTGATCAAATGTTTTTAACTGAAATGCTTGTAAGCATCATGCCTAACATACCACAAGAATATATGGAATATTACAACTTGATTCTTGGAAGAGCTGATAAAGCTAAAACATTTATTGATGAGGTAAAAACCTATGAAAAAAATACCTCATTTAAAGTGAGGTATGGCTTTTATAATCCAAAGCCTAAAGGAGGTGGGTCAATCGATGCTATTGCTGATAAAAGATATACATTTGTAGATGGACTTCATTTATTTGTTGAAATGCCAGATGAAAATTTTGAACCAAGAATTGCAGATCAAAGAATCGGTTACTTTTCTGAAAAAGTAACCGATTTATCAACTTATGATTCAAATAATGCTAGAGACTTGATGAATAGATGGAGACTAATAAAAAAAGATCCTGACGCAGAACTATCTGAACCAGTTGAACCATTGGTATATTGGGTTGAGAACTCAACTCCTGAAGAAATTCGTCCTTTTGTTGTCAAAGGTATAGAAGGATGGAACAAAGCTTTTGAAAAGGCAGGCTTCAAAAATGCGATTGTTGCAAAAATTCAACCAGATGAAGCAGACTGGGATGCAGGAGACGTCAGATACAACGTAGTTAGATGGGCTTCAACACCCGATCCAAGATATTCAGGTTACGGTCCTAGCGTAGCAAACCCAAGAACAGGTGAAATTATTGCTGCAGATATTGTGCAAGAATTTAATGCAATTAAGCGTGGTTACTCATACAGAAAATTATGGGGATATTCAGAAGACAACGATCCGCTTGAGCAATGGATAGTTTCACTCACAATGCATGAAGTTGGACATACTTTGGGTTTAAGACATAACTTCAAAGCAAGCTGGATATATAATGCAAAAGAGGTACATGACGTTTCTATCACAGGAGATAACCATATAGGTTCTGTTATGGATTATGATCCAATTAATCTTGCACCTAAGGGAATCCCACAAGGAAATTACTTTCCAACTGGTCCAGGGTCATACGATATTTGGGCAATCGAATTTGGATATACGCCTGGTCTTACAGATGAAGATAGAGAAAATCTTTTATCAAAATCAACACAACCTGAGTACATTTTTGGAACAGATGGAGATGCAATGTCCTCTCCAGGTGTAAATATTGATCCAAGAAATTATCGAGGTGATATGTCCAATGATCCAATTACTTATACTGAAGATAGAATAGAAACTATTGATGCCAAGATTTTAGAATTACCAGATATCTATCTTGTTGATGGCGAGACTTCAACAGAATTTAGGTCTACTTTTTATAGCCTTACAAGAGAAAAAGGTAGATTTCTAGATGGAGTTTCTAGATTAATTGGTGGAGTTTACTCTAACAGAATTGTAAGCGATAAAGATAAAGACATAACGCCATTTGAGGCAGTTCCATATGCTGATCAAAAGAGAGCGATGAAATTAATTCAAGATAAACTTTTATCGAATGATGCATTTTCTTTTGATCCAGATTTTATAAAACAATTACAGAGTGAAAAAAGAGCTGCTTACAGTCCTGGCAGAAGAGGTAATGAAGATCCTCAGTTACATGACTTAGTATTAGGTATTCAAGGTAGAGCCATTTCTCATATCCTTCATCCAACAGTAATGATGAGGTTTGTTGATAGCTCTCAGTATGGAAATACTTATATGCCAGATGAAGTGCTAGGCGATCTTTTTGATGCTATTTTTGTTCAAGGAGAAGTACCATCAACCTTTAAAATGAATCTTCAATCAACATATGTTGATAGTCTTATAAGCGCTTTAAATGACGATGACTATGATGAAATATCTAAGTCAGCGATATACTCTTCATTGTTTAAAATTAAGAGCTTTACAAAGGTTTCTTATGGAAATAAAACTACAAAAGTTCATTACAACTTTTTAAACTGGAAAGTATCAAAAGCTTTAGACGATTGAATTATAGTAATAGTAATTTAATTAATTTGATTCTAGCTTAATCAAAGCTTGCTTAAGCTTTTTACCACTTCCTAAGCTATACCCTCCAATACTACCGTTTGAGCATATCACTCTGTGGCATGGTCTAACTATTGGAAGTGGATTTTTTCCGCATGCATTTGCAACTGCTCTATGAGCATTAGGTTTTCCAATTGCAACTGCAATATCTTTATATGTTCTTGTTTCACCATATGGTATTTTTTCAATTTCCTTCCAAACCATTTTTTGAAAATTGGAAGTATTTTTCATTTAAACTGCACGAATGACTTTAGTTATTTTTTCAATCGCCCAGTCAATTTCTTTTTTAGATATCATTAAAGGTGGTGCAAACCTGATAACAGTCTTATGAGTCTCTTTGCATAAAAGGCCTTCGTTTAAAAGCATCATGCATAAATCTTTAGCATTTACTTCAGAATCATTTAATTCCATTCCGATCCATAGTCCCTTTCCTCTTACTTCTTTAATAATCTTATTGTCAATGGATTGAAGAGATGATTTAAAATATTCTCCTAATAAATAACTATTCTCAATTAGTGAATCTTCATAAAGAAGTTCTAGTGCTTTTTTCGCCACCTTTGAAGCAAGTGGGTTACCGCCAAAAGTAGATCCATGAGAACCAGAATTAAAATGATCCATAACCTCTTTTGAGCTTAAAAAAGCAGAAATAGGAAGCATCGCACCACCTAAAGCTTTCCCTAAAATTAATCCATCAGGCTTAATGTCTTCGTGGTTATGCGCAAATAATTTTCCCGTTCTACCAAGACCTGATTGAATTTCATCTAAAATTAATAAAATGTTTTCTTTGTCACATAGCTTTCTTAACTCTTGAAGCCAGCCATGATCTGGCACCCTTATCCCTGCTTCACCTTGAATGGGTTCAACAAGAATCGCGCAAGTATTTTTATTGATTTTGCTTGAAAATGAATCAATAGAATCTTGAATACTACAATTAGACCAGCAAAACTTAGCAGTAACAAATCCTTCCCCAAATGGCCCAAAACCTTTCTTATATGAATCATCAGAAGAGAAGCCTACAATTGTTGTTGTTCTTCCATGAAAATTTCCGTCTGCTACTATTATCTCGGCTTTATTATCAGAAATGCCTTTTGTAAAGTATCCCCACCTTCTTGCAGCTTTAATTGCTGTTTCTACAGCTTCAGCTCCAGTATTCATTGCTAATATACTTTCAAAACCAGAAATCTTAGAAAGAGATTCAAGAAAATCTGCAAAAGGCTCCGTGTAAAAAGCTCTTGATGTTATAGCTAATTTTGAAGATTGATCTTGCAGGGTTTTTACAAGCTCAGGATGAGAATGTCCATGACTTACTGCAGAGTAAGCTGAAACCATATCAAGATATTTATTCCCATCAACATCCCATAAATATACCCCTTCTCCTTTCTCTAAAACCACAGATAAAGGTGAATAATTTTGGGCGCCGTATATTGTTTCTTTTTTTATATAATCGTCTTGTAAACTTTGTGACATAGGTGTATTTTAACCGCATAGTTAATATCAGCAAGGGAGCATATGTCTAAACAATCAACTTCGCATTTGTTTATGATTGAGCCCGAATCTTTTTATGTAAACGAACAAACAGCATTCACAAATCATTATCAAAAAGAAGCAACTGATGAAACCCCAGAAGTTATTGCAGAAAAAGCATTAAATGAATTCCATAATCTTAAAAATAAAATTGAAGATAAGGGAGTTACAGTAACTAGTTTAAAAGGATCTAAAGATTGTCCAGATCATATTTTTCCAAACTGGTTTATAACGTTCGAAGATAAAACAATGCAAATATTTAGCATGATGGCCCCAAACAGAAGAAAAGAAAAAAAGTTATCGATGATCGAGTTCCTTACTAAAACTTATGAGCTAACAGATGACATGTCTCATCTTGAAGAGAAAGAAATATTTTTAGAATCAACAAGCAGTATGGTTTTTGACAGAGTAAACAGAATTGTTTATGCAGGAATTTCACCAAGAACGAATGCTGTTCAATTGATTATATGGTGTAGACATAATAATTATGAGCTTGTTCTATTTGAAACTGAAAGTCATACAGGATCTCCTATTTATCATACTGATGTCTTAATGTATGTAGGAACAGAAATTATTGGTATATGTTTTGATGTTATAAAAGAGGAACATAGAGATTACGTTAAAAAAAAGGTACATAAATATCATGATGTTGTCGAGTTAAGCCCAGAACAAATAGAAAATTTTTGTGGTAATGCTATTGAGGCAAAAAATAAGAATGATGAGCTTTTTTTAATAATGTCTTCAATCGCCTATAAATCATTAAATAAAGAACAAATAGATAAACTTCTGAAAAGCTATAAACGTCTTATTCACTCTGAGATACCTACCATAGAGAAATATGGTGGTGGGTCTGCTAGGTGCATGTTAACTGAATTATTTTAATACGGAGGGCCTCCCCTCCGTATAATTAATACCTAATTAAGTGCTTGGATTATTATAAAGCTCATAGCTGTCATAGTAATCTGGTGAAATACAAGTAGATATTTCATCAAATTTAGCTTGCATGGCTTTACCATTTTCCTCCCAGTCAGCATTACCTGCTTTCATGGACTCAAAGCTTGCATGCCAATTACCCCAGAGAAAATCAGCTTCAGCTCCCTCGAATTCTGGATAATAAACGCCAAAGAAGTATGGATTTTCACTTCCATTCATATCAAGGTATTCATTGAATTGCACAACAGCTTCTCTTAAATCTTGACTTACTTTTCCATCTTTAAAGTTACAAGCCAAAAATTCAGAAGCAAAATAACCTTCTTCACCCATAACCTCTCCAAATGATCCAGGGTCTCTAGGTAAATAGAATGTCCATGGAAATCTTCCTTCAATGTCACATGTCATTACATCAGCATATTTTTCAGACCATGCAAGAAATTCAGGTGATGGATTACTAAAAGCATTATCTGAGCTTTCTTTTGAATCCCATTCTAATTCCCACCAACCATTTGAAAATCTATGATTCTCTCCTACTGGTGCATAGACACCTGCCCAGCCTAAGCCTGCAGCAGGTTGAAGTTTTTGCCATTCAGATAACATTTCTTGAATACCATCCTCAAATTTAGGTCCAGCATTACATGCTAAAAATTCATTATAGAAAGGTCCTTTATAAACAGGTCCAGTCTCATTAATAACAGGAATTTCTAGTTCTTCAGCACAACCAACAATAAATAATAATGCAAAAATACTAAATATATATTTAAAGCTCTTCATGCTTACTTCTTAAACCAAATTGGATAAAGAATAATTGCAAAAGCTGATAAAAAGAAAACTATTGTTACAGGTTGGTTAAGTAAACTTGGTTCACCACCCCATGTCTCTGCAAATTTCATAGCTCCGTCACTAACTTCCATACCTGCTTCACTCATTGATTTAAATGCATTAGCTGTTACAGACCAATTAGCTTGTGCCATAAGGTTTATTTGAATTCCCCAAAGAATTACAGATCCACCAAATAAAGTTAGTAACACTTTACCAAATAAAGTTTTATTTTCCTCTGATTGTTCGGAAGCAACACTTGCAAATCTAGCTGCAACCCAAATAGCAATTATAGTGGTAAGACCACCAATTGCTCCTGGAATTCTGTTTGTTGCCCAAACATTCCAAATTTCCATTTCCATATAATTTCTCCTCTATTAATAAAAAAATGAGTATTAAATGTAACACTTAAATAAGTATATTTTGTAAATAATATGTATATTTTTTGTAACTTTTTTGTATAGGTGGAATAAATTAGAATTAATGTTCTTGTACAAATTTACTAACTTGCTTTACTCCACCAAGAGGAAAGAAATGAACCTTTTCAATATTAAAATCTGGATTACTTGCTTTGTATTCAGCTAGTTCACTGATTATTTGAGTCGGTTTATAGGGGAGTAGTAATTTTGTTATGTCCTTTGCTCTTTTTTGAAGAATCTTTATTGATGCTCCAACACCACATTCTATAGAATACCTAAGAAGTGTTTGTAATTTTGCTGGGCCAGCAATTCCAATGTGAACAGGAATATCTATACCAGATTTCTTAATATTATTTGCCCATTCAATTACAGAATTTGAATCAAAACAAAATTGAGTTGTAATTGCCATGGATGCATCTGTACTTTTGCTAAACTTATTTTTCCAAGAAAGAGCTTCATCAACATTTGTTGTTGATCCATCAGGATCAATTTCTTTGCTGCCTTCAGGGTGACCTGCGATATGCAAGTTTTTAAATCCAGCTTTATCAAATAATTCTGACTTAATTAATTGAATTGACGAATCGAAATCTCCATAGGGTTTATTTGCACCGCCTGCGATTAAAAGTGCGTTTTCAACGCCTGCTTCATTTTGATATCTTGCAATCCAGTCTCCAAGTACTTCCTTATCTTTAATAATTCTTGCTGGAAAATGTGGCATTGGTATAAATCCTTGATCAGAAATTTTTTTTGCAGTTTCAACAGTTTCCTCAATTGTGGTGCCTTCAATATGAGCAACATAAATTAAAGTACCTGGATTTAAGTAATCAGAAAATTTGTCAATTTTCTTTGCTGCATTGGGCGTGACTTCAATTGAGAAATTATTTAAAAAATTAGATATATGTTCTTTTGCCATAGCGTATTAAATCATAAAAATGGCGGAGAGTGAGGGATTCGAACCCTCGAACCAGTTGCCCAGTTACCTCCTTAGCAGGGAGGCGCTTTCGACCACTCAGCCAACTCTCCTAATTACCTAAAAAAAGAGGATTATAACTCTAAGATTAATTAAAAATAACTAATTTATCTATTGAATTCTATTTGCATCCCTAAAGGAAGGTTCTCACTGACAACACCATCTTTAAATGCAATGTTTCCATTTACTAAAGTCATAAATATAGATGAATTAAATTTATGTCCTTCAAAGGGTGACCAACCACATTTATATAGAATATTTTCTTTAGATACTTGATAGGAATTATTTAAATCCAATATAGCGAGATCAGCATAATAACCCTCTCTTATATATCCCCTATCTTTTATTTGGAATCTTTTTGCAACGTTATGGCTTGTTTTTTCAACAATAGTTTCTAGTGTAAGAATATCATTATGGAAGAAATCCATTAGTATTTGGAGTCCATGCTGTACAAGAGGAAGTCCAGCTGGAGCCTCGGGGTATGGTTTACTTTTTTCATCCCAAGTATGTGGAGCATGATCAGTTGCGATAATATCAATCTTGTCATCTAATAAAGATTTTATTAATGCTAACCTATCAGACTCCTCTTTAATTGAAGGATTGCATTTAATTTGATTACCCAACTCTGAGTAGTATGTTTCATTGAAAAACATATGGTGAACACAAACCTCAGAAGTAATTTTTTTTCCGTCAATTGTTCCAGAGTTGAATAAATCCATTTCTTTTTCTGTAGTTAAATGAAAAACATGTAAGTCTGAATCATACTTTTTAGCTAAATCGACAGCCAAAGAGCTAGATAGATAACAACTTTCAACATCACGAATTAAATGATGATGTTCAGCAGAAACCTCATTACCATATTTTTCATAAAAAAGTTGTTCGTTTTTTTTAACAGTTCCTTGATCTTCACAATGAGTAACAACAATGAGTGGCGAGTAATTGAAAATATCATCAAGTGCATCTATGTCATCAACTAACATTTCTCCTGTTGAAGCACCCATAAATACTTTTAAAGCAGATGCTTGATGAATATCCGCTCTTTTAATTTCTTCTATATTTGTATTGCTTGCACCAAGATGAAAAGAATAATTTGAAAGTGACTTAGTGCTAGCTAATTGGAATTTTTTTGTTAAATTTTCATTTGTTGTGGTTGTTGGATTCACATTAGGCATTTCAAAATAGCTTGTTACTCCGCCAGCCAATCCTGCCCTTGATTCTGTTGCAATATCACCTTTATGAGTTAAACCTGGCTCTCTAAAATGAACTTGATCATCTATTAATCCAGGAATTACGTAACGTCCTTCTGCATCTACCACCTCTTTTGATTCTGCTGAAATTTCTTTTTCAATCAACTCAATTCTTGAGTTCTTTATAGCAATATCTGCTTCAGTCACAGTATTTTCGTTAACGATTTTGCAATTCTGAATTTTTAAATCAAACATCTATTTTTCTAATTCAAATTCTTTATGAAGCACTTCAACGGTCTTATCTACTAAATCTTTTTCAACTACCATTGTAATTTTAATTTCTGAGGTACATATGATTTGTATGTTAACATCATTCTCTGATAGAGCTTTGAAAGCCTTGCTAGCAACACCAGCTTGCGATCTCATTCCTACACCAACCAAGGAAACTTTTGCAATATTTGAGTCAACGATAAGTTCTTTGAAACTAATATCATTTTTTACATTTTCAAGAACCCTTTTAACAGTATCCTCATCTTCAGATGAAACAGTAAATGTAAAATCAGTTTTACCATCAACACTCACATTTTGCACAATAACATCAACTTCAACCTCGGCATCACTTATTGGTCCTAAAATTCTAAATGCAGTTCCAGGAACGTCACCAACACCATGTAAAGTAAATTTAATCTGATCTTTTTGAAAGGCTATGCCTGAGACTAATGCATTTTCCATACTTTCATCCTTCAAAGTAATTAAAGTTCCATTTCCTTCATTAAAGCTTGATAAAACTCTAACAGGGACATTATATTTATTAGCAAATTCAACTGCTCTAGTTTGCATTACTTTTGCCCCTTGCCCTGCAAGTTCAAGCATTTCTTCCATTGTAATTGAATCTAATTTTTTTGCATTCGAAACAATTTTTGGATCGGTAGTAAAAATGCCATCAACATCTGTATAAATATCACATCTTAATGCTCCAACCTGAGCTGCTATTGCAACGGCAGTTGTATCAGAACCACCTCTACCTAGAGTTGTTACATCACCACCTTCAGTTATGCCTTGAAAGCCTGTAATAATAGGTATTGTATTATCTTTAACTACCTCAAGTATTTTTTTTGCATTTACGTCTAGAATTTTTGCTTTTGAGAATGTATTGGTAGTCTTCATAGCAATTTGCGATGCAGAGTATGATTTTGCTTTAATGCCTTTTGAGTGCAATGCCATTGCTAGCAAAGCTGAACTTACGGTTTCTCCAGTTGAAACTAGTGCATCAAATTCTCTTTTGTCCGGATCCTCACTGAAATGTTTTGACAGTTTTATTAATTTATTTGTTTCTCCGCCCATTGCAGATACAACTACAATAATATAATTGGATTTTGAGGCATTTTTGATAATCTCGGCAACTGCATCAATTCTTTCAACTGATCCAACAGAAGTGCCTCCAAATTTTTGAACAATAATTTTTGACATAGTATTTTTCTATTTAGCGAGGGATTTTACTGAATCTTGTATAGATGTCACGAAATCTTTAATATTTTTAGACTCACCTGCTCCTTGTGCAAAGTCAGGCCTACCTCCTCCCTTTCCACCAATTTTTCCAGATATTACAGAGACTATATCTTTTGCAGATAAAGCATCTGTAAGATTTTTAGTAACTCCGCAAACAAACGCAATTTTATTATTTTGTTCTGAAAAAATAACAACACATACTCTTTCATTTGTATTTTTTTGCTCGTCGGCTAGGAATCTTAGATCTTTGTTGTCATCTAATTGCACTTGTTGAATAATCAATTTCCAATCATTGATTTTAAAGCTTTCTGAAAAGACTATTTCTCTTTTTGTGCTTTTAGTTCCTTTGCTTTTTAAAGCCTTGTTTTCATCGATTAATGATTTTATTTTGTCGTGGATATCATCTGAGGAAACATTTAAAAGGTTTTGAATTGAGGAATTAACTTCTTTTAATTTTTTGATATAGTTTAAAGCCTGCATACCAGCGATAGCTTCAACTCTTCTTATACCGGAAGCTACACTGGATTGGGATGTGATAGTAAAGAATCCGATATCGCCAGTTCTAGTAACATGGGTACCTCCACATAACTCTACTGAATAAGAGCTCTCTCCCATTGTAAGAACTCTTACATCATCGTCATATTTTTCACCAAAAAGTGCCATCGCCCCTGATTTCATTGCATCATCGAGCTTCATCAATTCAGTTTTTACTTCAAGATTATTGAGGGCCTCTTTGTTAACAATTCTTTCTATTGTTGCAATTTCATCCTGAGTTAAAGGCTTATCATGAGAAAAATCAAAACGTAACTTATTTTCATCGACTAAAGATCCTTTTTGTTGAACATGATCGCCCAAAACTTCTCGCAAAGCAGCATGTAACAAATGTGTACTTGAGTGATGAATTGCTATAGCTATTCTTTTTTCTTTTTCTACACTCATTTCAATTAAATCACCTTTTTTAATTTCTCCACTTTCTACAATAGCTTTGTGAATAAATACCTTACCTTGTTTTCTACAATCTAAAATATTACCAGTAGCATTGTCAGATGCAAACTTTCCTTTATCTCCGATTTGACCACCAGATTCTGCATAAAAAGGTGTTTGATTGCATGCTAAGAATATTTCTTGTCCTTTAAGAGCATTCTCAACTCTCTCTTGGCCGTCCCACATTACAAGAACTTCAGACTTAGACTGAAGCTGTTCGTAACCTAAGAATTTGGTCTCCTGAACACCAGATGCAGCAGGAAGAGATGAAACGAAATGACTAGATGACTTTGAAGATTCTTTTTGTTGTTTCATACATTTATTAAAGCCATCTTCGTCAATTAATAATTGCTTTTCTCGAGCAATATCAGCAGTTAAATCAAAAGGAAATCCATATGTATCATGCAATTTGAATACAATCTCGCCTGAAATAGTATTGTCCTGCATTGTTGAGATGGTCTCCTCTAAAATCTCAATGCCATTTTGTAAGGTTTCAAAAAATTTTGTCTCTTCGTTTTTAACAGTCTTAACTATATTTTCATAGTTATCCTCAAGTTCAGGGTATGCCTGTTTCATTAGGCTAATAAGATCTTTGACCAATAAGTGCAAAAAAGGCTTTGTTGCACCTATTTTATATCCATGCCTGATGCCTCTTCGCATTATTCTTCTTAAGACATATCCTCTTCCTTCTTTTTCAGGAATTACTCCATCTGAAATTAAAAATACACTTGATCTTATATGGTCAGCTATAACTTTATGCGAAGTGCTACCCTTATCACCGAGTATTTTTTCTGAAGCAATGATTAAGTCTTTAAATATATCTGTTTCATAATTTGAATTAACGCCTTGCATCACTGCAGCAATTCTTTCAAGACCCATGCCTGTATCAACGGAAGGCTTGGGAAGAGGTTCCATATCTCCACTATCGTCTCTATTGAATTGCATAAAGACAAGATTCCATATTTCAATAAATCTATCTCCTTCATCACCATCAGCTCCTGGTGGTGTTCCTTCAATATGATCACCATGATCATAAAAAATTTCAGAGCAAGGTCCGCATGGTCCTGTGTCACCCATTGACCAAAAATTATCCTCATCACCAAGTCTGGCAATTCTTTTAGAGTCTATGCCAATTTTATTTTTCCAAATTTCTTCTGCTTCATCATCGTCTTTATAAACTGTGATCCATAATTTATCTTTATCAAGCTTTAAAACTTCAGTTAAAAATTCCCAAGCAAATTCAATAGCTTCTTCTTTAAAATAATCACCAAAACTAAAATTGCCCAGCATTTCAAAAAAAGTATGATGACGAAGGGTATAACCAACATTTTCTAAATCATTATGTTTACCGCCAGCTCTTATGCATCTTTGTGATGTTGATGCTCTTTTATAACTTTTTTTATCAGTTCCAAGAAAAACATCTTTGAACTGAACCATGCCAGCATTTGTAAATAATAAAGTTTCATCATTGTTTGGCACTAATGCGCTTGAGGGAACAACCTCATGATTTTTAGACTCAAAGAAATCTAAAAAAGATTGTCTGATTTCATTAGTTTTCATGATAATAAGCCAACTGTTTATATTTTTTATAATTATCTATGTAGTGTTCTGCGCCGAGAGGAACAACACTTTGTTCTTCCTCAGTAAGAGTTTTTTTGATCTTTCCAGGAATACCAAGCACCATAGATCCGTCAGGAACCTCCATTCCTTCAGTCACTAAGGCTTTTGACCCAATAATACAATTCTTACCAATTTTAGCGCCATTAAGAATAACCGAACCAATTCCAATTAAACTTCCATCTCCAACGGAGCAACCATGTAACATTGCCATATGGCCAACTGTTACTTTCTTTCCGATGCTACACGCAAAGCCAGGATCAGTATGGATGATAGCTCCATCTTGAACATTTGAGCCTTCACCTATAGTAATAGGCTCATTATCAGCTCTCAAAATTGCATTAAACCAAATACTAGCATCACTCTCTAAGTTAACTTCGCCAATAACACTTGCATTCGGTGCAATCCAAAAATTATCGTCAGCCGTTTTAAGCTTTTTATCTCCTAAATCAATAATCATCGTATGCTCTTATCAAATCTAAATCAGTATTTATTGAGGCATTAAAACAAATATTGAGAAAATCTGCAGTAATCATTGCTGTAAGACCCCATATATGATTACCATTATAAACCCAACTTGGAATAGATACTTTTAAATCCTTTCTATTAAATTCTTTATAACTTATGTTTTCAGGATTTGTTAAAAAACTTATTGGAACAGTAAAAATCATGTCTATTTCGTAGTTACCCTCAAAAACCTGTTTAGTTTCGAGGTAGCCAACAAATGGATTAACTTCAATTTTATGCCTTGAAAGCAAAAAATTTAACGATCCTAGTTTGATCATATTATTTTGTTTAAGGCCTATTTCTTCATAAGATTCTCGCACTGCGGTATCAAATAAACTTTCATCTTGTTCTTCCCATTTACCACCTGGAAAACTTACCTCACCAGAATGAGTTGATAAATTTGATGATCTTTTTGTGAATAAAATCCTCATATCTTCCTTATCGTTTTCATGTAAAAGTAAAATCAATACTCCTGCTTTTTTATAGATTGTGTTATCTATTGGATTTATTTGTTTTAGTTTTTGCTTTATGCTGTCTAACATATAGATTAGTGTAACTTCTTACAATTCTATATTCTTAAATTTAAGGAATAAAATTGAAGTATTGTTCAAATTGCGGAAGTGATAAATTGGTATTCAAAATTCCAAAGGATGACAATATGAAAAGATATTGTTGTAAAGAATGCAATACTATCTTTTATACAAATCCTAATGTTGTTGTAGGTGCCCTTTGTCTGAGGAATGAAAGAATTCTTATGGCAAAAAGAAATATCAACCCTAGAAAAGGTTTATGGACACTGCCTGCAGGTTTTATGGAAAATGCTGAAACTCTTCAAGAGGGAGCCATCAGAGAAACCTTTGAAGAAACTGGCTCAAAAGCTGAAATCATAATGCCCTATACAATGTTTAGTCTCCCTCACATAAATCAAGTCCATATGTTTTATTTAGCTGATTTATTGGATGAGAACTTTGGTCCAACAGTTGAAAGTTTAGAGGTTAAATTATTCCAAATAGATGAAATTCTTTGGGATGAAATAGCGTTTCCAACAGTAAAAAAGACCCTAGAGTACTATATCGAAGATAAAGAAATAAATAAGTTTATTTTTAGAGAAGAAGATATAAAACTTTGGTAATTAATTTTCGTCGCTATATTCTTTAGCGTTAACGAAGATTTGCATCCAAGGTGAGTATTCAGGCCAATCTTTTTGATGCCAGCTCATTTGATACTTTCTAAATACCCTCTCAGGATGTGGCATCATTATAGTAACTCTGCCATTTGCTCCAGTAATGCCGGTTATTCCTTCTGGTGAACCATTTGGGTTTATTGGATAAACTTCAGTATGCTCTTCACTTGAGTCAACAAATCTCATTGCGATTTGATTTTGTTTTTTAAGCTCCTCTAAATTATTCATCTGAAAGTTTGCTCTTCCCTCACCGTGAGCCGAAGCAACTGGAACTGTCCAACCGTTCATATCACGAAGCAAGACTGAGTTTGTGTTTTCAACCTTAACCTGAACTAATCTCGCTTCAAACTGATCTGAAAAATTTCTTTCAAAGCTTGGCCAATAATCCGCTTCAGGAATAATATCTTTTAGATTTGACAGCATTTGACAACCATTACATACACCAAGAGTGAAAGTAGCTTTATTTTCAAAAAATTGCTGGAATTGATCTTTAACATTATTATTGTAGAGAATTGTTTTAGACCATCCTCCACCAGCACCTAAAACATCTCCATATGAAAAGCCTCCACAAACAGCCATGCCTTGAAATTGTTTTAAATCTATATTTCCATCAAGTAAATCTTGCATATGCAAATCGAACGCTTCAAATCCAGCAATTGTAAAAGCTGCTGCCATTTCATTCTGACCGTTAACCCCCTGCTCTCTTAAAATTGCTACTTTTGGTTTTGTATCTTTAATTGATAGATTTTTGATTTGATTTTCATCAAATGAAACATTTGAATTTAATCCATGATAATTTTTGTTGTCTAATAAATTTAATTCTGAATCAGCAATTTTTTTATTATCTCTAATACTTTGAATAGCATGTGAAGTTTCTCTCCAATATTTCTCTAAAACAGTTATTGATTCGCTGAATACTTCTTTCTCTTTAGATGAGATTGAAAAGCTTTCTTCAACAATAGTTGCAACTTCTTCGACACATATATTTATCGCATTCAAAGAACTTTTAACTATTTCTAGTTCATCAGACTTAACTTGAATCACAAATCCAATTTCTTCCGAAAATAAAGTCTTATTTATATTATCAATATCATCTACTTGAATACTCATGCCAACTTTCTTTGTAAAACACATTTCTGCTAATGCTGTAACCAGACCACCATCAGAAATATCATGAATTGCTAAAATCTTGTTATCTTTTATTAGTTTTTGAATGTGGTTAAAAAAAGATTTGAATAGTTTCACATCATCAATATCAGGAGTTTCAGTATATTTGGATTCAGTAACTTCTGAAAATATCGATCCTGCTAGTCTATTTTTTTGATTTATTTTAACCACTAAGATGACTGAGTCTTCATCAACATTTAATTCTGGTGTAACAGAACAAGATATATCTTCTACAGGTGCCATTGCCGAAATAATTCCTGATAAAGGACTTGTTACTTCATATTCATTCTTTTCTTCGTTCCACTTAGTTCTCATTGATAAAGAATCTTTTCCAACTGGTATAGATACTTCAAGATCAACACTAATTTTAGAAAGTGCTTCAACCCCATTCCTCAAAGCAGAATCTTGTTTGGAATCTCCAGAGGCTGCCATCCAGTTAGCAGATACCTGAACATGATCAAGTCCTTTAATTACTACGCCAGCCATATTAGTTAAAGCTTCACCCATTGCCATTCGCAAAGATGCTTCAGGATTTGTTACAGCCAAGGTTGATTTTTCACCAATAGACATAACTTCACCTGTGAGAGATGTGAAAGATCTTAAACTGAGAGAATAATCTGAAACCGGAACCTGGAAAGGACCTATAAATTGGTCTCTGGCAACCATTCCTCCTACAGTTCTATCGCCAATAGTTATTAAGAAGGATTTAGATGCAACTGTAGGGTGTTGCAAAGTTTTAACAATTGCATCTCTAAGATCAAAGGATTCACAATTATCTTCAGTTGCTTCCATTTCAGGACTGCTTGATATGTTCATCTCGGTTATTGGCAACTCGCCAAAAAGCATTGAGAGCGGAATATCTACAGGAAAATTATTTTTTTCTTCATCAAAAAGTTTTACTGATTTTTCCTCAGTTGTAATACCTACGATTGCATATTCACATCTTTCTCTTTTACAAATCTTTTCAAATGCATCTCTATTATCTTTATGAATAGCTAGGACATATCTTTCTTGAGACTCATTTGACCAAATTTCCATTGGCGACATCGATTTATCTGCATTGGGAATTTTTGAAAGCTCAATAAATACCCCTAAATCTGAGTCCTTTGCAAGTTCCGGAATAGCATTTGACAAACCACCTGCTCCAACGTCATGGATAAATTCAATGAAGCTATTTTCTTGCGATGAGCATCTATTTATAACTTCTTGGCATCTTCTTTCCATTTCAGCGTTATCTCTTTGGACCGATGCAAAATCTAAGTCTTCATCGCTTTCTCCTGAGGATACTGATGAGGCAGCTCCACCTCCAAGACCAATCAACATCGAAGGTCCTCCTAGTACTACAACCAGATAATCACTTTCGATTTGTAATTTAAAGTTATTTGAATCTCTGACTTCTCCAATGCCGCCCGCAAGCATTATAGGCTTGTGATATCCAAATGCTTTATTTTCTTCAAAATCAGTTTCAAAACATCTAAAATAACCAAGTGTCGAAGGTCTTCCAAATTCATTATTAAATGCTGCTGCACCAATAGGAGCTTCAATCATAATATCCAATGGAGATGCTATTCTCGATGGCTTATGTTCTTCTTTTTCCCAACTTCTTTTGAGATTAGGTATTCGAAGATTTGAAACATTAAATCCAACAAGACCAACTTTAGGTTTAGCACCTCTACCAGTTGCACCCTCATCTCTAATTTCGCCTCCAGAACCTGTTGATGCTCCAGGATATGGTGAAATCGCTGTGGGATGATTGTGAGTTTCAACTTTTATGGTTGAATTGAGCTTGTCTTTAACAAAACTATAGTTATTATTTTCATCAAGATGCAACCGCTCCACAGACTCGCCCTCAATAATTGCTGCATTATCTTTATACGCAGAAATTATTCCATTAGGAGAAGATTTACTTGTTTCTTTAATAAGATCAAATAATGTATTATTTTTCTTTTCTCCATCAACATTCCACTTAGCATTAAAAATTTTATGTCTACAGTGCTCGGAGTTAGCCTGTGCAAACATCATAAGCTCTGCATCAGTTGGATTTCTTTTTTCATTGGCATAAAAATCATAAAGATATTCGACTTCATCATTACTCATAGCAAAACCATAGGACTTATTAGCACTCACTAATTCTTCAATACCCTTTTCAATTATCTCAATATGTTGTAATGATCTTGGGTTATCAGATTTAAATAAGTTCTTAAAATCATCAACATTTTTGTAAATTGATTGAGTCATTCGATCGTAAAACATTGAAAGATTCAACTCTTTGAGATTTTTACTTGACTCGATAATAAAGCCGTTTAATTTTTCAACTCTTTCTATATTGTTCAACCCTACATTTTTTAAAATATCTTCTGTTTTCGTGGCCCATGGTGAAATTGTTCCTAATCTTGGCCCAATGTAAAAATTAAATTTATCAGTTAAATTCTGTGCTGATAGGATATCTTTAAGATTTTCTAATTCGGACTCATCATTTTTTACCTCAACAAAATATATTTCATGAGATTCAATATTTGTTTCAAATTTATTTAATTCGGTGAATTTTTTAGATAATTGCTCAAGCTTTGAGCTTGAAAAACTTGGTTTACCTTGAAATATAAAGCTTTTAGTCTTTGACACTTCTATTAGTCTGAAATATTGTATATAACAATTATAAAGTTTTTATTAATCAAATAATTAAAAATGGGGAATATCTTTAAATTTTTTTTATTTAGCTCAATCTTAGTAATATTGATAGGCTGTGAAAAAAAATTCATGCAAATAAGTTGTGATGAAATCTTGGAACAAGCTTATGAAGAATCTCCACTAAATAATTTTGAAAAAAATAAGTTCAAAGATCTTTTTTTAAATAGGTATCCTGAATTCGACTTAATGTTCGAAGAGGCTGCACAAGAAACTGGTATAGAAAAAAATCTTCTTGCTGCAATATCTTTTCAAGAATCACAATGGGATCCAAGAGCACAATCTAATATGGGCGTTAGAGGAATGATGATGGTAACTCTTGAAACAGCAGCTCTAGTGGGAGTCGAAAAAAGACTAAATCCTGAACAAAATATTAAAGGTGGTGCTAAATATTTTGCCATGCTAAAAGAAAAAAATATTGTCGGTAAAACAGATGCAGATCAATTATCAACCGTGCTCGCAAGCTATAATCTTGGGCCCACAAATATAATTAAAATAGCTAATCAAATTAATTCAGACGTGCAAACTGTTACATGGCTTGAAATTAAAGACAAACTAAAAGTGGTTAAAGGTTCTGAGCTTAACTTGGTTGATAGAGAATCTTATTCAAGAGGTCAGCAAGCTATTGATTACGTTGATAGAGTTAAAAGTTATTATCAATTATTGAGTGCACATAGCTGCATCGCACCTAAAGATCAATTAATTTTCTTTTAAGAGAATTAATCTTATCTCTGCATACCGCAGCCTTTTCAAATTCCATTTTCTTTGCAAAGACAAACATTTCATCTTCTAATTTTTGTAATGTTTCTGTTAAGTTATCAACTGTATCGTCTTTAATTTTAAAATCTACAATCTTATCAATATCTTCTTTTTTCTTTTTCGTATTGCCCTTTATTACTCTTGCACCCTCCATAATATCTTTCACTTTTGTAGAAATAGATTTAGGAGTTATATTATTTTGATCATTAAATTTTTCTTGAATAGCTCTTCTTCTGTCTGTCTCTTCAATAGCTCTTTGCATGGAACCTGTTACTTTATCAGCATACAAGATCGCTTTTCCTCTAAGATTTCTAGCAGCTCTTCCAATTGTTTGAATCAATGTTGTATCTGATCTTAAAAACCCCTCTTTATCTGCATCAAGAATGGCTACTAAACTAACTTCTGGAATATCAAGCCCCTCTCTTAAAAGATTAATCCCAACTAGTACATCAAACTTTCCTAGTCTTAAGTCTCGAATGATTTCTACTCTTTCTACTGTATCAATATCGGAATGCATATATCTGGCAGAAATATTATTTTCATTTAAATAGTCTGTTAAATCTTCAGCCATTCGTTTTGTTAATGTGGTTACAAGAACCCTCTCTTTCATTGCAACTCGATCATTACATTCGCCAATTACATCATCGATTTGAGTACTGGCTGGTCTGATTTCAACCTCAGGATCTGTTAACCCAGTTGGTCTCACTAATAATTCAACTAAATTATCCTGTTTCTCGTTTTCATATTTACTAGGAGTTGCTGAGACATAAATTCTTTGTGGCGCAAGCATTTCCCATTCTTCAAATTTTAATGGTCTATTATCTAGCGCCGATGGCAATCTAAATCCATACTCAACCAGAGTCTCTTTTCTTGATCTGTCTCCTTTATACATGGCCCCTATTTGAGGGACTGACACGTGAGATTCATCTATAAAAACGATTGCATTCTTTGGAATATAATCAAACAAACAAGGAGGTGACTCGCCAGGTTTTCTTCCACTTAAATATCTGGAATAATTCTCTATTCCTTGACAATAACCAAGCTCCCGCATCATTTCAATATCATAATTTGTTCTTTCTTCAAGACGCTGTGCCTCTACGAGCTTGTTGTTATCTCTGAGGAACTCCAAACGAATTTTCAACTCATTTTTTATGTCCGGAATACAATTAGTAACAGTATCTTTTGGGGTTACATAGTGAGTTTTTGGAAAAATAGTAACTCGAGGTATTTCATTAATCACAACACCTGTGATAGGATCAAACCAAGAAAGCCTTTCAATCTCATCACCAAAGAATTCTATTCTTAGAGCCTCTTTATCAGAATCGGCTGGAAAAACGTCAACAGTATCCCCTCTAACTCTAAAAGTAGCTCTTCTAAAATCTAAATCATTTCTTGTGTATTGAAGTGCAGATAATCGTAAAACTAAATCTCGTTGAGAAGTCATATCCCCTCTATCTAAATGAACCACCATTTTTAAATAAGACTCAGGCGCACCTAATCCATATATTGATGAAACTGTTGCTATTACAACAGTATCTTTACGTTCAATTAATGCCTTTGTTGCAGATAATCTCATCTGCTCAATGTGCTCATTAATTGAAGCATCTTTTGCAATATAGGTATCAGAGGTTGGGACATATGCTTCAGGCTGATAATAGTCATAGTATGAAACAAAATATTCGACAGAATTATTTGGAAAAAAATCTCTAAACTCACCATAAAGCTGAGCAGCAAGTGTTTTATTGTGAGCCATGATAATTGCAGGTCTCTGCGTCTTTTCAATGACCTTTGCCATGGTATAAGTTTTACCAGAGCCAGTAACGCCCAAAAGTGTTTGATGCAAGAGACCATCATTTAAACCGTCAACCAAATTTTTTATTGCCTCTGGTTGTGATCCAGCCGGTTCAAAGTCTGAAATTACCTGTAATCCTTTTGTCATTTACTTATATATAAAATAATAAAAATTAATTATAATTCTCTGCTGAAGCGTTCCTCAGTAGCTCAGCGGTAGAGCAGTTGACTGTTAATCAATTGGTCGTTGGTTCGATCCCAACCTGAGGAGCCATTCAATTTACTGTATCTTAAGTTAATAAACAATCAACTTCTAATACCCTCTGTAATTATAAATTTTTTAAGAAGATTGAAAATATTTTCTCTTGTCTTAATAAAAGCATTTTTTGACTGTAGATCATTAAATCCATTATTATCAGGGTCTTCATTTGGCCAATGAAATGCTTTTGTTGTAGGTGGTATAGTTGGGCATACTTCTTCTGCACATAGCGTGATTACAAAATTTAAATTATTTATAAATTCTTGTTCCAAGCTGTCAATTGATTTTGGTTTACAATTTGTAATATCAATACCAATATCAGCCATAACTGAAATAGCATCTTTGTGAACATTTTCTTCTGGATTTGATCCAGCACTTCTAATATTGAATGTGCTTGGCAGCATGTCTTTAGCAAGACCTTCAGCAATCTGACTTCTAGCAGAATTTCCAACGCATAGAAATAAAATATTCATTTATATGATTTTAAATTGAGAATTATGATTTATAAAGGTATCTTATATATATGTTTGGAAAAGTTACAACTGAAAAAATGCTTGGCGGATTGAAGGATTCCTTAGGTGAAGATGATTATACTGAGCCACTCAATATATTAATTGATTCAGCAAATAGACATAATAAATTCAACTTATTTGGTTCGATTGCTTTTAAAGATCAACTTAAAGATAGGCTTAAAGTTCGCAGTGAACTATATAAATTTGTAAAAGATCATGATTTGCCAGAACCATCAGATATGATTTTTGTGACAGGTTTACCAAGGTCTGGGACAACTTTTTTGTTTAATTTGCTTGCACTAGATTCAAATCACAGATCACCAAAATATTGGGAAATAATGCATCCCCTGCCCCTGGCAAAAACTGATAAACAAAAACAATACAGGCAAAGAAAAATAAACATGCAATTAAAACTTGCTAGAACGATTATCCCTAAACTAAGAGCTATGCATCATATAAGAGCAGAGACGCCAGAAGAATGCATGCTTATAGCAACTATTAATATCAGAAGCGTCGTTTATTTATGCATGGCAGACGTTCCTGAATATGCTGAGTATCTCAAGACTTGTAACTTCAAATCTGTTTTTATGTGGCATAAACGATTTTTCCAAATGTTAGAGTTAACTGGCAAGCCAAAAAGGTGGCTATTAAAAGATCCCAGCCATATTGGTCATATACCAGAGATACTCGAAACCTATCCGAATGCTAAGTTTATAAATATTCACAGAGATCCTACAGAATCAATAGGTTCATTTTGCAGTTTAACTAAAAATGTTAGATTGGGTTTTACTAAAAGTGTTGATAATGAAAATATTGGAAATATGGTTATAGATTTTTGGAAGTATAAGCTATATCAAGGCATGGAACATAAAAAAAGTTTAGATGAGAATCAAATTGCCAACATAAGCTATCAAGAATTCATTACAGATCCAATCAATGTTATTAAGAAGGCTTACACAACAATTGGACTTGATATGGATATAGAAACTGAAAATAAAATGCTAGATTACCTTCTGATACAAAAGAATCTTAAAAAACAAAAACATACTTATAAACTTGAAGAGTTCGGTTTAACTCCAAAATTGATAGAAAATTATTTCAAAGAATATATCCTTACAAAACAGTATTAAATATAAAATCTATTAAAATATATATTTATGAAAATAATAACCCTTTTTGCTTTAATCTTTTTTGTAACTGCATGCAGCCCACCAGAGCCTGGAACGGATGAATGGTATGAAGAGAAATATAATGAGTTTATTGAAGCCATACCAGATGCAGATGTAACTTTTGATGAATTCAAAGCTATTTTGGAAAATCCAGCATACGAAGAAGAAAATATGAATGAGAATGATAAAATTGCAAATGATACGGAGAAAAATATGACACTAGTAACTATTCAAACCTCACTTGGCGAAATTAAGCTTGAACTTAATAATGAGAAAGCGCCTTTGACAGTTGAAAATTTTAAAACTATTGCTGCTTCTGGATACTATGAAGGGACTATATTCCATAGAGTTATCAATGGTTTTATGGTTCAAGGTGGTGGTCTAACTGCTGATATGAATAATAAATCAAGCGGAACAAGTCCAATCCAAAATGAGGCAAATAATGGACTGTCAAATGATAGAGGAACTATAGCAATGGCCAGAACCGGTGATCCTCATTCAGCAACTAGTCAATTTTTTATAAACCATAAAGATAATGGATTTTTAAATCATACTGGAGAAAATCCACAGGGTTGGGGTTATGCCGTATTTGGTGCTGTAGCTGAGGGTATGGATGTTGTAGATCAAATAGCTGATGTAGCAACTGGGAATGTTGGTCCTTATCAAGATGTTCCCCTAGAAGTAATAACTATAGAGTCTGTTACTATTAGTGAATGAAACCACGCTTTATATCAGACATTCATTTAAGCGAGAATAATTCACATTTAACAAATGCTTTTAAGAGGTTTTTAAATGAGTCAAAAGAAAGTTGTTCCCATCTTTTTATACTAGGTGATTTATTTGAAGCGTGGATTGGTGATGATGATAACAATGCTTATCATCAAGAAATAAAAGAGTTACTAATTGAATTCACTATAAATGGACCAGAGACATTTTTTATTCACGGAAATAGAGATTTTTTAATTGGTCAAGATTTTGCAAAAGAAGTGGGCATTTCACTTCTACCCGATCCTTATACTGTCGATATAAATGGTTTAAAAGTCATTCTCAGTCATGGAGACTTCCTTTGCACTGATGATTTAGATTATATAAATTTTAGGGGTCTTGTCAGATCTAAAGATTGGCAAAAGGATTTTTTATCTAAAGATTTAAATGAAAGAAAATTAATTGCTTCAACAATGAGAAATGATAGCAGGCAGGCCACATCTCAAAAATCTCTTGAAATTACGGACGTTAATTTAGAGTCTGTAGATAGTTTTCTAGAAGAGCATAATCCAAATATTTTTATTCATGGTCATACTCATCGACCAAAAATACATCATCATGATGCTATCAAAAGAGTAGTACTTGGAGATTGGGGTAGCTCTGGTTGGTATCTATCAATCATTGATAATGATTTAGATTTAAAAGAATTTAAAATTTAAAAACTGTCTTGTTTTGAATTGTAATATACTGTATATTTATACAGTATTTAGTAATTCCTATGAAAGTTAACTATATCGGAAAAATTTCTGAAGAAAATCTGCCGGCAATATTTGTGCCCTATTTTCTTGAATCGGTCCATGCAGGGTTCCCCAGCCCTGCAAGCGACTATATTGAAAGTCCCATAGACTTAAATAAACACTTAATTAAAAACGGAGCTGCAACTTTCTTAGTTCGGGCTCAAGGACAATCTATGGTTGGATCAGGTATTACTGATCAAGCAGTCTTAATAGTAGATAGAAGTATCAAGCCCTCTCATAACAGTATTGTGGTTGCTACGATAGATGGCGAGTTTGTATGTAAGCGATTAAAACTCAAACCCAGAATGTGTCTGATGCCTGATAATCCTGACTACCCTCCTATCTTTATTAATCATGGACAAGAATTAGAAATAGTAGGAACTGTCACAGCTGCAATTAATAAATTCTAATGGCCTTTGCTCTCGTTGACTGCGAAAGTTTTTATGCATCTTGTGAAAGAGTCTTTCGACCTGATTTGAAAAACATTCCTATTGTAGTTCTGTCTAATAACGATGGTTGTGTTATCGCAAGAAGTACAGAAGCAAAAAAAATGGGCATCGCTATGGGTGTTCCTTGGTTTAAAGTAAGAGAACTTTTTTTAAAACAAAACGGTCAGGTATTTTCTTCAAACTTCACTTTTTATGGCGATATGTCGGCCAGAGTAATGAATATACTTGAAGGCTTCGTTCCAAGAGTTGAGATTTATAGCATCGATGAAGCATTCTTAGACTTAGATTCTTTGAAAGAAAATTACAATCTGTATGATTTTGGCTGTCATATAAGATCAATTGTTAGGCAATGGACAGGTATTCCAGTTCGAATAGGTATAGCTCCCAATAAAACCTTAAGCAAGATTGCTATCAATGAAATTAAAAGAACGAATCAACCAACCTCTGTGATGCACTTGTCAACTGAAAAGCAAATTGAAGAAGCTCTTAAGCATACCCCTGTCCATAAAGTATGGGGAGTTGGTAGACGACTAACTAACCATTTAAATAATGCTGGCATATTAACAGCACTAGATCTTGCAAATGTGAGTCCACGAAATATTAGAAAGCAATTTAGCGTTGTTTTGGAAAGAACTGTAAGAGAGCTCAAGGGAGAAAGATGTTTGGATCTGGATGATGATATTTCATCCAAAAAACAAATTGTTGTGAGCAGAAGTTTTGGAGAGAGAGTTTCTGATTTAAAAACTTTAAAACCTATTGTTAGTAATTTTGCTGTTCGTGCAGCAGAAAAATTAAGACATGAAAGACGAAAATGTTCCCAAATATCTGTTTTTGTAAGAACTAGTCCTTTTAACCAAAATAAACCTCAGCATAGCGGTATCAAAACAATTGAATTATTTTCTCCAACAAACGATACAAGAGATATTTTGGCAGCAACCAAAAAAGGATTATTACCAATCTTTAGATCTGGATATGACTATGCAAAAGCTGGAATAATTCTAAACAAGTTCTCTGACGAAACAATTAGGCAGCAGTTGCTTTTTAAAGATCTAAATAGTCCCAAAGAAAATACAGAGTTTATGCGTTATATTGACAAAATGAACACTTATGAAACTCAAATCTATTTTGCTTCACAAAATACAAAGAAATGGTCACCGATGAAACAAAATATGACCTCACCAAAATATACAACTAACTGGTATCACTTACCCAAGGTAAATTAAGCCAAGTCAATAGCGTAATCCTTTAAAATATCTATATCTATTATGGTTAGAGCCTTCTTATTAGTCCTTTTTAGGTAAACCTTTGGAGCAAAGCCATGATTATATGCTTCTTTCCATCTTTCAGCACAAAGACACCAAGAATCTCCCTCTTTTAAACCGGGAAAATTTAGTTCTGGTCTGGGAGTTGATAAATCATTGCCTCTTGATTTAGAAAAATTTAAAAATTCATTTGTTACTTGAGCACAAACAACATGAAGACCTCTATCAAATTCATCAGTGTGGCAAAACCCATCTCTGTAAAATCCTGTTATTGGATTAGTGCAACATTCTTCAATAGGCTCATCAAAAACATTAATCTGTTCCATTTTTATCTAGCTCTTTCTTGTATTTTTCATAATCTTCCCAGTCGTGGGGAGTTCCAACATTTTGGATGCCTTTTACTGCACGAAATAAACTTTTGCTTCTTAGTGAAGTTGGATCCTCTTCTTTCCCAAAAAGTTTATTCCAACCAGTTTTAAAAAATTTAAAAAAGTTTTTTTCTGACATTATTTTTTAGATTCAAATTCGCATGACATTTTTGCAACAACTTCACCTTCAACTTTAAGATTAACTTTTGCTCTTCCTTCCATTGTTCCAGTAACTGTACATTGCTCAATACTTTCTTCAACAATCATACGAACAATTTGTTTTAATTCATCAATAGACAATTCGCTAACTTTTCTATCATCTGAGTCGTTAGCAGCTATAGCAAAGTTTGGTAATAAAAAAATTACTAGTAATATAAATTTCATATAATTCCTCATAAATTTTAAAAATGTATAGAATAATTATATAAAATTTAATTCAAATAAAATGAAAAAGTCAGAAATATTGTTTAATGAAAAATGTGCCATTTGTAATTTTGAAATAAAACATTACAAAAAAAGATCAGATTTAAATTTTGTTAATTGCAGTGAAATGGGAGATAAATATCTTAAAAAGCTTCATGTAAGATTTCAGGATGGAAAAGAATTATCAGGAGTTGATGCCTTCATCTATGTTTGGAGAAGGACCCAAGGATATAACTGGCTAGCTACTCTAACTTCTTTACCAGTTATTAAACAGACAGCTAAGTTTATTTATTCAATTTTAGCATTTTTGCTATTTTATAAGTATAAAATATTTTCTAAATGAGAATGATAATCAAAACAATTATCATTAAAATAGTGCCTAATATCAATAGTTTACAAACAATATAATAACATTATAATTAATCATATCAAATTTATAATTGGAGAAAAATATAATGGCCAACAATAAAATCAATACTAACGAAGTATGTGATATTTTGAATGAGATTATGGAGTACGAATTAGCTGGTGTAGTTAGATATACACATTCCTCTATGATGGTGAGTGGCCCTTATAGACTACCGATTGTAACCTTTTTAAAAGAGCAAGCTTCAGAATCCTTAATGCATGCTCAGTTAGCAGGAGAAAAAATTGCAGGCTTAGATGGTCACCCTAGTCAAAAAATAGCTAAGATACAAGAAACTAATAGACACACTATAAAAGATATTCTTGAGGAAAGTTTAGAACATGAACTTCACGCCTTAAGTCTTTATAAAAAACTTTTAACTTCAGTTGAAAATAAATCTGTTTATCTAGAAGAATACGCTCGATCACAAATAGGAGAAGAGGAGCAGCACTCGCTTGAGTTAAAAATAATGCTTAAAGATTTTAGCTAAGTTTTTTAAAATATCTTCCATGATGGGCTTCTGACAATTCAAGAAGTTCATCATTTATTTCATCTTTAATTGTTTTGGGTTCAAATTGTTTTAAACTTTTTATTCCATAATTACTAAGATCAAAAGATTGTGAACCAGCCGCTCTGAACAAATCAAAAATCCAAGTAATAGGTTCTAATGAATGGTTAAAATTGATAGCTTTTTCTTCAAGCTTTAAAGCTAATAATTCTGCATCAATAACTATAAATCTGTCAGAAAGTATTTGTATTTTAAATTTTTCAATTCTATCGTTAATTATTTCTCTTTCTTCCAAACTATATTTGGTCCAACTAACAATTTCATGAGCAAAACGTTTACAACCTTTACAAACCTCATCACCAAATGTTGTAGAGCATATTCCTAGACACGGAGTTGAAGAGCGTTTTTTATGCATTTTGGTCATAATGAAAATAATAACTTATTTTTAAATAAATTTGCTTTATTTTGTGGCTATCTTTCACCATAGGAGTAAAATACACCCATCGGAGACCAGACGATGTTAGATAGTTATAAACAACATGTCGAGGAGAGGAAAAGTCAAAATATACCTCCCCTGCCCTTAGATGCTGATCAAACCTCGCAATTAGTTGAATTGTTAAAGTCTGAACATGCTGAAGCAGAACTCTTAATTCATTTGCTTAAAGAAAGAATACCTGCAGGTGTTGACCAATCAGCTTATGTTAAAGCTGCATTTTTATCAGACATTGCTTCTGGAGATACATCAAGTCCCTACATATCTAAAAAAGAAGCAGTTGAAATATTAGGTACTATGCTAGGTGGCTACAATATTGAACCCTTAATAAAATGTTTACAAATTGACGAGCTTGGTGAAGTAGCTTCTGAGGCTTTAAGTAAAACTCTTTTAATTTTTGATGCATTCAATGAAATACATGAACTTTCAAAAACTAATAATCATGCAAAAAATGTAATCAATTCATGGGCTGAAGGAAAATGGTTTACTGAAAAACAAGATATCGATAAACAAATTAAATTAACTGTTTTTAAGGTTATTGGCGAAATTAATACTGATGATTTATCGCCTGCTACAGATGCGTGGTCAAGACCAGATATTCCATTACATGCTCTTTCTATGTTCAAAATGCCAAGAGAAGGTCTCGATAAACCACTGGAAACTATTGAAGAACTTAAAAAGAAAGGTAATCCGTTAGTATTTGTAGGTGATGTAGTTGGAACTGGGTCATCAAGAAAATCTGCTACCAATTCTGTTCTTTGGCATATGGGAGATGATATTCCATGTATTCCCAACAAAAAAGAAGGTGGTTTTTGTTTTGGGGGAAAAATTGCTCCAATATTTTTTAATACATTAGAAGACTCTGGAGCATTTCCAATCGAAATGGATGTAACTTCAATGACTAATGGACAAGAAGTCATACTTGAACCTTTTAATGGAAGAGTTTTGGATGCTAAAACTAATGAAGTCATATCAGAGTTTAAACTTAAAACTGACGTGATTCTTGACGAAGTAAGAGCAAATGGAAGAATACCACTCATTATTGGAAGACAATTAACTGATAAAACTAGAGAAGCTCTGGGTATGGGTCCAACCGATATTTTCAGAAGACCTGACTCTGAAGATGATTCCAATAAGGGATATACATTGGCACAAAAAATGGTTGGAAGAGCTTGTGGTGTTGAAGGAGTCAGACCTGGCACATATTGTGAGCCTAGAATGACAACCGTAGGTTCACAAGATACGACAGGACCAATGACTAGAGATGAATTAAAAGAATTAGCATGTCTAGGTTTTTCGGCTGATTTAGTTATGCAGTCTTTTTGTCACACTGCTGCTTATCCAAAACCAGTTGATATTGAAACACAACATAGCCTGCCTGATTTTATTATGAATAGAGGTGGCGTTTCATTAAGACCAGGAGACGGCATTATCCATTCATGGATGAACAGGATGCTTTTACCAGACACTGTTGGCACCGGTGGTGATAGTCACACAAGATTCCCAATAGGTATTAGTTTTCCTGCTGGATCTGGATTGGTAGCATTCGCTGCAACCCTTGGTGTAATGCCACTTGATATGCCGGAATCTGTTCTTGTCAGATTTCATGGAGAAATGCAACCAGGAATTACTTTAAGAGATCTGGTTAATGCTATCCCATACGCTGCAATTCAAAAAGGTCTTCTAACTGTTGAAAAGAAAGGCAAAAAAAATGTCTTCTCGGGAAGATGTCTTGAAATTGAAGGACTTCCTAATATGAAAGTTGAACAAGCCTTTGAATTATCAGATGCATCGGCTGAAAGATCTTCCTCTGGTTGCACAGTTCGATTAAATAAAGAACCCATAATTGAATATCTTAATTCAAATATTGTTATGTTGAGATGGATGATAGCTTCAGGCTACGGTGATGCTAAAACTCTTGAAAGAAGAGCACAAGCAATGGAAGAGTGGATATTGAAACCAGAATTATTAGAACCAGATGAGAATGCAGAATATGCAGAAATCATTGAAATTGATTTAAATGAGATAAAAGAACCCCTGTTAGCTTGTCCAAATGACCCAGATGATATTAAACCTCTTTCTGCTGTAGAAAATACTGAAATACAAGAAGTCTTTATTGGTTCATGTATGACAAATATTGGTCATTTTAGAGCAGCAGGCACATTACTTGAAAAATATAACGGAACTAAAGCAAGATTATGGGTAGTTCCTCCAACAAAAATGGATGAGAAACAATTAATCGAAGAAGGAATTTATAATATATTTGGAGTTTCTGGAGCACGAACAGAAGTTCCAGGCTGTTCTTTATGTATGGGGAATCAAGCAAGAGTGCTTGCAAATTCAACAGTCGTTTCTACTTCTACAAGGAACTTTCCAAACAGACTTGGAGATGGAGCAGATGTTTTCTTAGCTTCTGCTGAACTTGCTGCAATATCATCTGTACTAGGAAGATTGCCAACAGTCGATGAATATCACAAGTATATGTCTGACATTAATCCTCTTGCAGATGAGATTTACAGGTATTTAAATTTTAATGAAATTGATAGTTATGTAGAAAGCGCAAATTCTGCAGAGATTCCCGCAATAAATATTGTTAACCCCTTATAAGCATCAACTAGCTTGAGATTTTTCCCTCTGCACTTTGAGTTCATCCTTTCTTGTATTTTCAAGTTCTTCAAGATAATTTTTAACAAGCGGAGTAATATATTTACCTGTAAATATTGAAGTTTCGAAATCTTCAATTTCAGGATTACCTATTTTTGCTGCATCAATAAGATCCTCTAATCTTTGATAAACAAGCCAATCTGAATTAATTTCTTTTGCTACCTCATCATCAGTTTTATTAGAAGCTATAAGTTCTGATGTGGCGGGCATATCAATTCCATATAGATTTTGATACTTAATAGCAGGAGCTGCAGAAGCAAAATAAACTTTGTTTGCGCCAGCCTCCCTAGCCATTTCAATTATTTTTTTACTTGTTGTACCTCTTACAATTGAATCATCAACAAGTAAAACATTCTTTCCTTGAAACTCCAAATCTAAGATATTTAGCTTTCTTCGTACTGATTTTTTTCTTTCTTCTTGGTATGGCATTATAAAAGTTCTTCCAATATACCTATTTTTTACAAATCCTTCTCTGTATGGCACACCAAGATCCACTGCGAGTTGATGAGCTGCAGTTGTAGAGCTGTCAGGAATAGGTATTACAACATTAATATCATGATTTGGTCTGACTTCTTTTATTTGATCTGCTAGTTTAGATCCCATTCTCATTCTTGCTTTATAAACTGATATCTCATCAATCTTAGAATCTGGTCTTGAAAAATAAACATATTCAAAAATACATGGTCTCTTTCGCGGCATTTTAGAACATTGTTGAGAAAATAAATTACCTTCCTTATCTATAAAGATAGCTTCGCCTGGCTCAATATCTCTCAACTTTTTAAAACCTAGTGGTATAAATAATGAGTCCTCGGAAGCAATAATATATTCATCTCTTGATTTGCCTTTTCTTGTACCTAAAGAAAGTGGTCTTATTCCATTTTCATCACGAAATGCCAAAATCCCATGGCCTGTTATTAGTGAAAGGACCGCATAAGCTCCTTCACATCTTATATGAGTTTTTGTCACAGCTTTAAAAATATTTTCAGCTGTAGGATATATTTCTCTTTGTTTTCCAAGTTCGTGAGCAAAAACATTTAAAAGAACCTCTGAATCAGAATCAGTTAAAAGATGTCTCATTTCAGCATGAAACAACTCATTAGATAACTGACTTGAATTTGTAAGATTTCCATTGTGAGACAGACTAATGCCGTAAGGAGAATTAACATACATTGGCTGTGCAAACTCTTTACCATTTCCTCCAGCTGTCGGATATCTAACATGCCCAATTCCATAATTACCTATAAGTTTATCCATATGCATTTGCTGAAATACATCTCGAACATAACCCATAGATTTTCTTGTTGTTAATTTATCGTTTTGATCACAAACAGACATGCCTGCTGCATCTTGACCTCTATGCTGCAACATAAGCAAAGAGTCATATATTTCTGCAGCTACGTTAGATTCAGCAGAAATACCTACTATTCCACACATTATGATTCCCCAAGTTCGTCCTCTTCTGTTTCTTGCTCTGGAATAACATCATCAAGTAAAGGATCAATTTTATCCAAAGCCTGGTCAATTAATTCGTCTTTATTATTAATCAATTCTCTAAAAAATGCTTCAATTTGTGGTGCATATTTTTCAATAATTGGTACAAGTTTTGAATTCATCATTGATTCATTCGATTTTGCACTCGCAGGTAGAAGTAAAAAAATGACAAATAAGATCAAAAAGCCTCTAGTGAAGCCAAATAACACACCAAGCAATTTATCAAATCCAGATGCGCCAGACCATTTAACAAGACCGCTTAAAAATTTTATTACCAAACCACCAAGAAATAAGGCAATAATAAAGACAACGACATATGAAATTATTTTTGATATATCAGGATTGCCAATAAACTCGTTTATTTTAGGGGTTGCAAGGAATTCAAAGTTTACTGCGGCAAAAAATGCAATCACCCAAATAAATAATGAGAGAAATTCTTTCACAAAACCTCTGGTGATCGATAACACTACTGATGCTGTAATGACAACTATAATCGTCCAATCTACAAAATTTAATCCTAAAGCTTCCATGGTTTCACTTCTCCTTGATTAGATTCAGATAATTTTTTAATAATATCTATATTGTTAAGAATATCATCTTCTGATAAAAAAGGCCCAACATATACTGCAAATAAATTTTTTTCCTCATTGAATGTTTTTACAAACGATGGCATCCCACCCTTATTAATTTGCTCAGCAAGTCTTAGAGCATTCTTTTCAGATGAAAGAACGTGAGCTCTATAAACATAGAAATCAAAATCTGATTCACTTAAGATTTTAAAATCGTTTGTTATAGGTAAAATTGGTTGCTCTAAATCTGTTTTTGTAGTCGAGCCAACAATAAAAATGTCATCTGTTTGCCTAGATGGAAAGAATAAAAATAATGCCAAAAGAGTTATGCCTGACAAAGCTAAGAGGCCTAATAATCTTTCAAGTTTCATAATTATGATTTGTAAATTTTGTTTAAAATGCTACTGATTTTTGACCTTAAATTTTTTCTGGGGACAATCATATCTATAGCACCATTGTTTAACAAATATTCTGATTTCTGAAAATTATCAGGCAGTTCAATTCTTACGGTTTGTTCTATTACTCGGCGTCCTGTAAAACCACTCAATGCATTTGGTTCTGCAATATTTATATCGCCTAGCATCGCAATACTTGCAGACACACCTCCATATATTGGATCTATTAAAACAGAAATATATGGTAACTTTTCTTTTTTTAATTTTTGTATTGCTGCTGAAGTCTTCGCCATCTGCATTAATGAAATCATTGATTCTTGCATCCTTGCACCACCGCTAGTAGCAAAACATACAAAAGGAACCTTTTCTTTGATAGCAGTATTTATTCCTTGGACAAATTTTTCACCAACAACACTACCCATCGAACCGCCAAGAAACCTAAATTCAAAGGCAGCCACAACAATGCTTTTACCCTCAAGCATACCTTTTACAACAACTAGAGCCTCTTTTTCTCCAGTAGCTGCAACTGCCTCTTTCACTCTTGATGTGTAATATTTCGAGTCTTTAAACTTTAAAGGATCTTTTGTAGTTAAATTTGGTGCAATTTCTTCATAGGAGCTGTTATCTAAGAAAATGTCTATTCTTTTTCTTGCACCAATTCTCATATGATAGCCACATTTGGGACAAACATGTAAAGATTTTTCTAATTCAGGAACATATAAGACAGATTCACATTTTTTACATGAAACCCATAGACCGTCTGGAACTTTACTTTTTGACTTAAACGTGCCAATTGAAGGTATTAACCTTCTTAACCAATTCATGATATTGCCTTTTTAATTTCGGTTATATACTTACCTATTCTATCAAATTCCTTTTTTTCTGATCCTTGTTCAATCATTTGGACTAGTGAGGATCCAATTATTATTCCATCTGAACAATCCGCTAAAAGTTTTGCATCCTCTATAGATTTTATACCAAATCCAGCAAGTGTCGGCACTGAAGCATGTCTCTTAATTTCTTCAATATTTATTTTGATTTCATCAATGTTTAAATTAGATGATCCAGTCACTCCTCTTAAAGTAACGTAGTAAACAAAACCGGTGCTATTTTCTGCTATTAATTTGACTCTATCTTTTTTAGTAGTTGGTGAAATTAAAGAAATAGTATTGATATTGTTACTTTTTACTCCATAATCCTCCAGTTTTAGCTCCCCAGGTATATCAACTACCAATATCGAATCAACAGCATTATTCTGATTATTTTCAATCAATTTTTTATGGTATATAAAGGTGTTCAAATAGCCCATTAAAACCAATGGGGTCACGTCGTCAAACTCTCTATATTTTTCTATCATTTGAAATATTGATACTAACGAGATATCTTTTTTCAAAGCTCTATCATGTGCTTTTTGTATGATCGGTCCTTCCGCAATAGGATCAGTAAAAGGCACTCCAATTTCAATAATATCAACACCAGAGGATGAAAATAGTTTCATTAGCTCGACTGTGGTTTCAATATCAGGATCACCAGCAACTAGATAACCTACCAATGCTTTCTTATCATTTGATTTAATTTTTGAAAGCTTTTTAGTTAATCTATTCAAATCTTGATTCCATCGATTTCAGCAACAGTATTTATATCTTTATCTCCTCTTCCTGAGACGTTGACAATAATATTTGATTGATCATCAAACTCTTTCATTAGAGTTTCTAAATAAGCAAAAGCATGAGCAGTTTCAAGCGCAGGGATGATACCTTCTAACTCTGATACTTGATGAAAAGCTTCTAAAGCTTCATCATCATCAACAGCTACATACTCTGCTCTACCAGAATCCTTTAACCATGAATGTTCAGGACCAACACCAGGATAATCTAATCCAGCAGAAACAGACTTAGTAGCTTTAACTTGACCAGCTTCGTCCTGCATAAGATAACTTAAAGCACCATGAAGAACTCCTGGTGACCCATCATTTAGCGGAGCAGCATGCTCACCAGTCTGAAGGCCATTACCCGCAGCCTCCACTCCAATCAATCTTGTCTGATTTATGTTAATAAAAGGATAAAAAGCTCCCATAGCATTTGATCCCCCACCAACACATGCAACTATGGCATCTGGCATTGTATTAAATGATTCTTTTGACTGTTCTATAAGCTCTTCGCCAACCACAGAATTGAAATCTCTGACAATCATAGGATAAGGATGTGGTCCGGTTACACTTCCAATAATATAATAAGTATCATCTACATTCGTTACCCAGTCCCTTAACGCCTCATTCAATGCATCTTTCAGCGTTGCAGATCCAGAATCTACAGAATGAACTTGGGCACCAAGAAGTTTAATTCGGTATACATTTAAGGATTGTCTTTGTACGTCTTCTGCGCCCATATATATATGGCACTCAAGACCAAGTCTTGCTGCAACTGTTGCTGTTGCTACACCATGCTGGCCAGCTCCAGTTTCAGCAATTATTCTTTTTTTTCCCATGTATTTTGCAAGAAGAATTTGCCCAATTGTGTTATTTATTTTATGAGCACCCGTATGATTAAGGTCCTCCCTTTTTAACCAAATTGATCCGCTTCCATAATGTTTGGTTAATCTCTCTGCAAAATAGAGTGGAGATGGTCTGCCTACAAACTCTGAAAGATCTTTATAAAATTGTTTTTTAAATTCATTATTGTCTTTCAATTTATTATAAGTATTCTCTAACTCCTCAAGAGCATACATTAGAGTCTCAGGGACGAATTTACCCCCGTATTCACCAAAGAAACCATTTTTATCAGGTAAATTATTATTAGATTCCATATATTAAATTTTTTCTATAAGTTTATTTGTTAAATTAATGTCTTTAAATCCTGGAAATGATTCAACACCAGAATTAATATCAATACACCAAGGATTTATATCAATAGCATTATCAACATTTTTAATATTTATGCCACCTGAAAGAATAATTTTTATATCTAAATCCTTTATATTATTCATTAAGTTCCAATCAAAAGAATTACCTGTACCTCCATATATACCAGTCTCATAGTTTTCAAAAAGAATACCTGAAGCATCTGGATAATGAGTTGCTAGGTTTGTACTTTCAGCATCTTTGACTCTGATAACTTTCCAAAAATCTTTTTTAAAAGACTTACAAAATCCATTTGTTTCATCTCCATGAAACTGCAGTATCGGATTTACAAAATATGATGAAGTTTCTTCAATAAATTCTTTGTCCGCATTTACATAAACACAAACTGCTCTCTTGTTTTTCAAATCTACATGGCTAATTGAATTTATAAGGTCTTTGGTCACATTTCTTGGACTTTGCTCATAAAAAATAAAGCCTAAAAAATTAATTTTTTTAATCTTAGTTAATTTAATGAGATTGTCTTTATCAGCAATGCCACATATTTTAATTAAAGGTTTCATTAATTTTTAAGTCTATCAAATAAATTTGGTACGTAACTATTAATAGTATTTTCTTCCTTATATTTAGGGCCCAAAAAGAATAACCCTTTTGCTGGAGCAGTTTTGCCTGCATATTGTCTATTTTGCTTATCTAAGATTTCTTTAATAGTTAAATCAATCTCTTTTTTAGCAATATCTAATAATGTTCCAACCATAATTCTAACCATATTTTGTAAAAAAGCATTCGCTGAAACAGTAATAATAATAAAATTTTCAATAGTTTTTAATTCAACATAGCTAATATTTTTTATTGGATTTTTAGAATTGCAGCTAGAACTTCTAAATGAATTAAAATTATGCTCTCCTAAAAACATTCCTAATTGTGATTCCATTTTGTCAGTATTTAGTTCATTAGTTACCCAATGTGAAAATCCATCAAAAAAAAGAGGTTTATTTTTTGAGTTATATATTACATATGAGTATCTTCGTTCAATTGCAGAAAATCTTGAATCAAAATTCTGAGGCATTTCAAATACATCCTTAACAGAAATAGTTTTAGGTAGATTTGAATTAATGCCTTTTATCCAATTTTCTGCACTTCTCTCTATATTAGTGTGAAAATCAAATACTTGAGAAAGCGCATGCACACCTGCATCGGTTCTTCCAGAATAATTTATAGTTATTTTTGTGTCCGTGATTTCTTCCAAAGCTGTTTCTAAATGCTCTTGAACAGTTTCAGCATTTTTTTGACGCTGAAAGCCTGAAAAATTAGTTCCATCGTACTCTAATGTAAAAGCTAACTTCATGATTAATTAAATTTATCTAATAATTTTTTTGAAGCTTTCTGTATGTCTGCATCATCACTGTTTAATAAATCTTTTAAAAGTTTTTTTGCATTATCAAGATCATTCATTTCAAAATAAGTTATTGCTAAATCTAATTGCTGTTGACTCGCATTATTTTCTATACTCAGTCCAGATGGCATTGAAGAAGAATTAAATCCATCGTCATATGCTTCTTCAAAATCATATTGAATGTTTTTAGAGTCTTGCATGCTTCTGAGATATATAAAAATAAAGGCTAGCAAAATACCTGATGCGAGAGAAATTAATGCAATGAACAATAAATCAAAAATTTCAAAAGTAGAATCTTCATTAGCTATTGATTCATCTTTGTCTTCAATAAACTTATCAAGCGCTTCATTTTCAATTCCTAAAGTAATTTGTTTGGTATTTTGTTCAATGTAAGTTTCAGGATTATCAGGTTGATCAAAACCTATGAATGTTGGTTCTTCTTGCTCAATTTCAGAAAAATCTACCTCTTCTATAATCTCAGGAGTTTGAGGCGCAGTTAATACCAAAAGGGATTTTGCGGCATTTGAGAAGCTATTAGAAAAAGATTCGTTCATTGCAATTATAGAATCTTTAGCAATCTGATATGAAACACCTTTAATATCTGTCAATTTAGGCACTAAAATATCAATGTCTTGTCTTACAAGATTAATATTTTCATTGATAAATGCATCTTTATTGCCAAGATAAAGTGACCACATAATTTGATAAATAGATACATCATCATTGCTTCCTTTAATTTCTTTTGCCATTGACCATATGGTTGTAATTTCAGAACCTTTGATTATTGTTTGCTCTTCTTCCTGTTCATCTATTAATGGTTCTTCTATTTCATTTAAAGATGCTGAATTAGTTTGCACCAATTCTTGTTGATTAGAAATCACAGGGCTCTTTTTGTATAAGTTTGGGGATTCTGTTTGATATATATTTCTAATTTTAGAGGGTAAAAATATAAAAATATCTTTAATATACTCATCTTTAATATTTATTTTAAAACTGAAGTAGTCTTGTAAATAACTATCAGACAAAGCAATAGTAAAAGTATAGTAATCGTCATAATCTTGAATTAATGTATATGCAATATCATTTTTATCTATAAGTTCATTAGTTTTGTATTTGAATAAAATTACGTCTGAATCACTGATTTTAATATTTTCAATTTTAAGCTCAATAATCCTTTGTTGATCTGTATTTAATTTAATTTTTGGTGATGATACAAAAATATCTGAATTTATTTGAATGGAGAAAAATATAATTAATGGATAACTATATCTCAACACAACTTATTATTCTCAATTAAATTCTGTAATATTTGAACAGTATTAAGCGCCGCGCCCTTCCCATAAACATTATCCGCGACAATCCACATACTTATCCAATTTTCATCTTTAATAGATTGGCTTCTCACCCTGCCAACATAAACATCTTCAGTATCATTTGCATTTTCTAAAGGCGTTGGATATTCCAACAAGGCAGGATTATCTAAAACTTTTATGCCAGTAGAAGACTCTAAAAGCTCTAATATCTCTTGTTTTGATGCTTTTTTTTCAGTTCTAAAAAAAACTGCTTCAGAATGACCATTTATCACTGGAACTCTTGCACAAGTTGCTTGAACTTCAATTGATGGGTCTAAGATTTTTTTTGTCTCCCATGCCACTTTCATCTCTTCTTTTGTAAAATCATTTTCGAGAAAGATATCACATTGAGGAATTACATTGAAAGCGATTTGTTTTGGATAAACATTTACATCAGATTTATCATGTTTGATTTGATTTGTTAGTTCTTCAACAGCCTCTTTTCCAGTTCCTGATACTGCCTGATATGTTGCGATATTTAAGATATCAACCTTAAAATTTCTATGGATAGGTTCAAGTGCAACCAACAATTGTGAAACTGAGCAATTAGGATTAGCGATTAAAGTTGGTCCATTTAGTTCGCTTAAAATATTTCCATTAATTTCAGGAATCACAAGAGGCACCTCATCCTTGGTTCGAAATTCTGATGAGAGATCGATTACATATGTACCTTTATCTACAAAACTTTCTGCATATTGTTTAGCAACTTTTGATCCTGCTGAAAAAATTGCTATATCAGCAAGGCTACTATCAAAAGTTGCAAGCTCTTCAATTTGATATTCATGGCCATTAAAGATAACTTTATTGCCGACTGAAGATGAGCCTAAGGGATAAAAATTATTAATTGCTATATTTTTTTTCTCAAAAATTGAAATAATCTTACTTCCTACAACTCCAGAAGCGCCCACCAAGGCTAAATTTATGCTTTTACTCATTTTCAATTGTTGTAATTAGTTTATTTGCTACTTCAGATGTCTTTAGATAATTTTCATCAATAGCTATATCTTTTGTTCTATAACCTTTCTTGATGAAGCTACTAATAGCCATGTCAATCTTATCAGATACATGCTCCTGTCCTAAGGAGTATTTTAATGCCATAGAAAGTGATGCAATCATTGCAATTGGGTTGGCTAAATCTTGCCCTGCTATATCAGGAGCACTTCCATGACATGGCTCATACATTCCTTTAAATGAACTATCTAAAGACGCAGACGGTAGCATGCCTATGGAGCCAGTGAGTGTTGCTGCAATATCTGACAATATATCTCCAAAAAGGTTGCTTGCAACAATTACGTCAAATTGGTTTGGATCTAAAACTAACTGCATTGCTGCATTGTCTGCCAATTGGTGTGAAAGCTCTACATCTGGATAATCTTCAGACATTTCAGTTAGAATTGATCTCCAAAATTTTGAAACTTCAAGCACGTTAGCTTTTTCAACTGAACACAATCTACCATTTCTTTTTTGCGCTGATTCAAAAGCAACCTTAGCTATTCTCCTTATTTCATCTTGGTTGTAAATCATAGTATTAAAAGCATAATTAGGGCTTTCATTTGTTACTATGCCTCTAGGCTCTCCAAAATAAATACCACCAGTTAGCTCTCTAACTATTAATATATCTAATTCATTTATTATTTCTTTTTTTAGAGGGGATGCTTCTGATAATTCATTGAATAAAAATGCTGGTCGAAGATTCGCAAAGAGATTTAATTCTTTTCTTAGGGACAATAAAGCATTTTCTGGTCGATCATCCCAATCTAAATGATCCCATTCTGTTCCACCAACTGCTCCAAATAAAATAGCATCTGACTCTTTTGCTTTTTTTAAAACCTTATTAGGTAGTGGTGTTCCGTATTCATTATATGATGTACCACCGACACTCATGGTAGTAACATCAAAATCAAGATTATATTTTCTAATCAAAAAATTTAGAACCTCAACCATAGAGGCAGTAACTTCTTGCCCAATACCGTCACCAGGTAAAATTAGAATACTTTTACTCATTTATAAAAATCCATGGTCTGGTTTCTTTTCTATTCTTTTCAAAATTATAAATTTTGTCTTTTTCTTTTAAGGTAATATCAACATCATCTAATCCATAGATTATTCTGTCTATAAGATGATCTTCTACATCAAAACTTATTTCTTTATCACCATTAATAATAATTCTTTCTTGAAGATCTATTGAAAATTCTACAATTTCATCTTCGACTGTTTTAAATAATTCCTCAATTTGATTTTTTTGAAGCTGAATTGGTAGAACGCCATTTTTAAAGCAATTGTTATAAAAGATATCTCCAAAAGAAGATGCAATGACTGCTTTTATACCAAAATCTCTTAGGGCCCATACTGCATGTTCTCTTGATGACCCACAACCAAAATTATCTTTGGCCAATAGTATTTTAGATTTATTATATGGAGATATGTTTAGAATAAAGTCTTTGTTAACTTCTCTTTCTTCTTTTTTAACCCCTAATCTTCCATCATCATGATATCTCCAACCATCAAATAAATAATCTTCGAAACCAAATTTTTTAATTGATTTTAAGTACTCTGTTGGAATGATTTGATCTGTATCTATATTATCTCGATCAATATACCCTACGATTCCATCAATCATTAATCCGTCACTATTTGATTTCATAATGGATCTCCTACTGTTCCATTAATTGCAGTGAATGCAGCCATAATAGGACTCATTAGATGTGTTCTTCCGAGATATCCCTGCCTACCCTCAAAGTTCCTATTTGAAGTGGAAGCGCATCTCTCATAAGGCTTTAATTGATCTGGATTCATACCAAGGCACATAGAACAACCTGGAGCTCTCCAAATAAATCCAGCTTCGGTAAAGATTTTATCTAAACCCTCTTGTTCAGCTTGCTCTTTAACCATACCTGATCCTGGTACCACTATTGCTTCACTAATATTTTTGGCAACAAATTTTCCTTTAACTATTCCAGCAGCTTGTCTTAGGTCTTCAATTCTAGAGTTAGTGCATGAGCCAATAAAAACCTTATCAAATACTAAATCAGAAAGCTTTGACTCATCTTTAATGCCCATATAATGTCTTGCAAGTTCTATGTTTTTTTTATTTTGTTCTGAATAGTCTGATATTTTTGGAATATCATCATCAAAATTAACCACCATTTCTGGAGATGTACCCCAAGTTACTTGAGGTTTAATTTTAGAAATATCTATAGTTACCTCCTTGTCAAAAAATGCATCCTCATCTGATTTCAAACCGGACCAATGATCTTCTGCTTTTAATAAAAGCTCTTTGTCTAGAAAAGATTTTTTTCTAACATACATTATAGTCTTATCATCTGGAGCCACTAAGCCAACCTTTGCACCAGCTTCAATAGCCATATTACAAATGGTCATTCTGCTCTCAATTGATATTTGTTCAATATAACTTCCAGCGAATTCTATTGCATATCCTGTACCACCAGCAGTTCCAATCTGCCCAATAAAATACAAAACTATATCTTTTGATGAAACATTTTCAGGTGGCGTTCCTTCAAATTTAACACGCATATTTTTAAGTTTTGATGCTTTGAGACATTGTGTTGCCAACACATGCTCAACCTCTGAAGTGCCTATTCCCATTGCCAAGCAACCTAGAGCACCGTGTGTTGATGTATGAGAATCACCACAAACAATTGTCATTCCAGGTAATGTATATCCAAGCTCTGGACCTATAACATGAACAATGCCTTGTTTAGTTGATTTGATATCAAATTGTTTGATTCCATAGGTATTACAATTTTTATCTAACTCAACCACTTGAATTTTTGATATTTCATCCTTAATTTTTTCAGAATCAAAGTCATCTCCTCTTGTGGTTGGAACATTGTGATCTGGTGTTGCAATATTTGCTTTAAGTCTCCATGGTTTTAAATTTTTCTTTGAAAGTCCTTCGAAGGCTTGAGGTGAAGTTACTTCGTGTAAATAGTGTCTATCAATATATAGTAATGACTCGCCCGAATCCAGTTGGGTAACGTGATGCTCTTCCCAGAGTTTGTCGTATAAGGTCTTCATTATCTTTATTCACTAAACGGTAATTCCTGCTTAACTTCCGAACATTGTGCTCGATTAATCAATAAATGATCTACCAACACAAGACTCACCATAGCTTCAGCAATAGGAACTGCTCTTATGCCTATACAAGGGTCATGTCTTCCAGTTACTTCAATGTCAACTTCTTCACCATCTTTATTTACTGTTTTACCTTTTGATTTAATGCTTGAAGTTGGCTTGATAATAAAACTTAGGCTTATATCATCTCCATTTGAAATGCCTCCTAAAATTCCACCTGAATTATTTGAAGCATATCCTGATGAGGTCATTTCATCCCTTGCCTCAGAACCTTTTAAGTTTAAAAGATCATCTGCATTCCCAATCGATACAGATTTAACAGCATTAATTGTCATAATTGCTTTGGCAAGATTGGCATCAAGCTTCTCAAAGACTGGATCACCAAGTCCTACAGGACAATTTTCAACGACAACACCCAATTTTGCACCAACTGAATTACCTTCTTCAATTAAATCATTAAACATTGAATCTAAATCAGCTAATTTTGATTCATCACAAAAAAAGTATTTATTATTAATATCTTTATGATTAATCGAGTCAGCCATAACTTGTCCTATTTCAGAAACAAAACCATGAACTGAAACTCCTTCCTTTTCAAGTATTTTCTTTGCAATCGCACCGGCAGCTACCCAATTTACAGTTTCTCTTGCGCTTGCTCTTCCACCACCTCTATAGTCTCTGTGACCATATTTTGCTTGATAAGTAATGTCAGCATGATTTGGCCTAAAAACATCTTTTATATTTGAATAATCCTTAGACTTCTGATCTTTGTTATAAATAATCATTCCAATAGGTGTACCAAGAGTTTTTCCTTCAAAAACTCCAGATAGAATCTCTACAGCATCATCCTCTTTTCTTTGGGTAGTTACATCTGATTGACCGGGCTTCCTTTTATCTAATTCGTGCTGAATATCTTCTTTTGTTAACTCTATTTGGGGTGGACAACCATCTAAAATGCATCCCATAGCAATACCATGACTCTCACCAAAAGTCGTAATTTTAAATATTTTTCCAAACGTATTGCCTGACATGGCGGTAATTATAGTCCAAAAAGCTAAAAAAGCCTTATTTTATGGGATTTTTGAAAATAATGATTGAAAATCAATAACAGATGTTTCTTCGAGTTCCTTTTGGTTCATGCAAAGATTGAATATTTTATTAGAAACTTCTTCATCATATGTGATAGCCAAATTATCTTTAAATTTCTTTTCTAAAACTGAAATCCCTTCCTTTCTTCTTCTTTTATGGCCTATAGGATATTCAACTTCAACCTCATCTGTTGCTGTACCATCATTGAAATGGATTTGAATTCTATTTGCAATTGAACGCTTATCTGCCTCAAGATACTCTTTTGAATATCTTTTATCCTCATTGATAATCATTTTTTCTCTTAGAGCGTCGATTCTTGAATCTTTTGCAACATCATCTTCGTAATCTTCTGCAACTAAATTACCTTTTAATAAACCAATAGCAACCATATATTGCAAGCAATGATCTCTATCAGCAGGATTGTTTAACTCACCTACTTTTGAGATAATTCTAATCGCAGATTCGTGCGTTGTAATCTCAACAGATTTTATATCATCGATTTTGTCTTTGATTTCGTGATGCAACTTTACTGCTGCCTCCACTGCAGTTTGAGCATGAAATTCTGCTGGAAAGCTAATTTTAAAAAGTATATTTTCCATTACATACGTTTCAAAAGCTTGAGGCAACGAAAGTTTTTCTCCATCAAATGAAACATCCTCAAACCCCCATACAGGTGCAGATAAAACTCCTGGATATCCCATCTCTCCTGACATAGTAATCATAGCTAGCCTAACTGCTCTGCTGGTAGCATCTCCAGCAGCCCAACTTTTTCTAGAGCCTGCATTTGGAGCATGTCTGTATGTTCTTAAACTTTGACCATCTGCCCAAGCCTGACTTACAGAATCTTTAATTTGATCCACTGAACCGCCCAATAATTTTGTAGCAACTGCTGTTGATGCAACTTTAACTAATATAACGTGATCAAGACCAACTTTATTAAAACTGTTTTCAAGAGCTAAAACACCTTGAATCTCATGCGCCATAATCATAGATTCAAGAACAGTTCTCATGGTCAATGGCTCTTTTCCATTAGCAACATTTTGTTGTGAAACAAAATCACATACCGATAATATTGCACCTAAGTTATCAGAAGGATGACCCCATTCTGCTGCAAGCCAAGTATCGTTATAATCAAGCCATCGGATAATACAGCCAATGTCAAAAGCTCCTTTTACAGGATCTAATTCATAATCTGTACCAGGAACTCTCACACCAAAAGGAACTTTAGTATTTTTTACAATTGGGCCAAGCATCTTTGTACAGGCAGAAAACTGCAGTGCTAAAAGACCACATCCAATGGTATCCATTAGACAGTTTCTTGCAGTATCTAAAGCTAAATCAGATTTAATTTCGTAATTTGAAACATAATTAGCGATTTCGGATATAAGTCCATCAAAGCCAGGCCTGACATTCAGATCAACATTTGATGACATATTTTAGGGCCTATCTGCTATTTCAACCCAGTCTGAAGATTCAACTCCGATGTATTCAGCACTTGGTCTAATAATTCTGTTGTTCGCTCTTTGCTCCATACAATGCGCTGCCCAACCAGAAACTCTAGACATAACAAATATTGGAGTAAACAATTTTGTTGGGATACCCATGTAAAAATATGCAGGAGCATGGAAAAAGTCTGCATTTGCAAACATCTTCTTTTCATCCGCCATAACTTTTTCAACTTCTTCAGCTACTTGATATAGCGTATCAGTATCAGCAAGTTCAGATAATTGTTTGGCGTATTCTTTGATAACTGCATTTCTTGGATCTCGCACTGAATATACAGCGTGGCCAAAACCCATAATTTTTTCTTTGTTATTTAACATTTCAATAATGTTAGATTTAGCTTCTTCTTTTGATGTCCAGTTTTCTATTAATTCCATAGCTTTTTCATTGGCACCTCCATGCAATGGACCTCTTAAGGAACCAATCGCAGCAACAACACAGGAATGAATATCTGACATTGTTGAAGCACAAACTCTTGCTGTAAACGTAGAAGCATTAAACTCATGTTCAGCATATAAAATTAAAGATACATCCATAACTTTCTTGTGCAATTCAGAGGGTTTTTCTCCATGAAGAATATGTAAAAAGTGTCCAGCCATAGAATCTTCATCATTGACCAAATCAATATCCAGTCCTTCGTGTGAAAACTTATACCAGTAAGTAACAATTGATGGCATGGTTGCTATCATTCTATTAATTGAATCTAATTGATTTGAAAAGTTACCTTCAGGCTCTAGATTTCCCAGCATAGATGTTCCAGATCTCATCACATCCATTGGGTGAGCTGTAGCAGGTATTTTTTGAAGAACTTCTTTTAAGGAGTCTGGGAGATCTCTTTGGCTTCTTAGTAATGCTTTGTAGTTATTTAATTCTTCTTGATTGGGTAGTTTGTCATAAAGTAAAAGATAAGCTACTTCTTCAAATGTTGCTTTTTCCGCAAGTAATTCAATTTTATGGCCTCTATAAGCAAGTCCTTCTATTTGACCAACCGTAGAAAGAGATGTCTCTCCAGCTACTTGGCCTCTTAGGCCCGCTCCTTCTAATTTTTTTGTCATTTATATCCCTTAATTTTTTGACAATTTATCGTCAAGCTTTTTCTCAAAGTTATAATAATCTAAAACCTCATACAACTCCTCACGGGTCTGCATTATATCTAAGAGAGCTTCTTGTGTCCCGTCTTTAATTATTGAATTATATATTTTTTCTGCAGATTGGCTCATAGCTCTAAAAGCTGTGAGTGGATAAAGAACCATATCAACACCAACTTCTTTTAGTTGTTCTTGAGTAAATAAAGGCGTTTTTCCAAACTCTGTAATATTTGCTAAAACTGGTACTGAACAATGATTTTTGAGTTCTTTATACTGCTCTATTGATGTTACAGCTTCTAAAAATATGCCATCCGCACCCTCTTCAATATAAGATTTACATCTTTTGATTGCTCCATCAATACCCTCAGATGCAATTGCATCAGTTCTTGCCATAACAAAAAAGGAATCATCTACTTTTGAATTAATAGCAATTTTCAATCTGCTTCTCATTTCTTCTATAGAAACTAATTGTTTATTAGGTCTATGTCCGCATCTTTTGTCAAAAACTTGATCTTCAATATGCACCGCTGCGCAACCAGCTTTACCCATTTCAATAATAGTTTCTGCAATCTGATCAGACTCGCCCCAACCAGTATCAATATCTACAAGCAAAGGCAATGAAGTCGCAGAACTAATTCTTTTCACATCAATTAAAACATCTTGCATAGTGGTAACACCTAAATCAGGTAACCCATATGAAGCAGCCGCAACTCCACTACCTGATAAATAAATAGCGCTATGTCCAGATTTTTCTGCTAGTTTCGCAGAATATGCATTTATAGTTCCGGGTATGATTAATGGTTTGTTTTTATTGAGAGCATCTCTAAATTTTTGACCTGCCTGCATTTTAATAAAATTTAACTCCTCTAATAATTCTATCTTTGTTGTTTTGTCTTCTCCATCTATTAGTATCTCTTAAACTATAAACACATCCACAATATTCTTGCTGATAAAAATGTTCTCTCTTTGAAATTTCAATCATTCGTGATGAACCACCATCTTTACGCCAATTAAAATCCCAAAAACTAATATCTTCATATCTTGCTGCAGATCTGTGACCTGAATCATTAATTTGATTCATGTCTTTCCATCTAGAAATTCCTAAGGTGGTAGCAAATATATTAAATCCGTTTTCATGAGCAAATAAAGCTGATCTTTCAAATCTCATATCAAAACATTTTGTGCATCTTTCACCTCTTTCTGGTTCATCTTCAAGACCTTTGACTCTCTCAAACCAATTATCTTTATCGTAATCTCCATCAATACACTCAAAACCAACTTTTTCACAAAACCTTCTGTTTTCATCTTTTCTTATTTCATACTCATCTATTGGATGAATATTTGGATTATAAAAATATACTGTAGTCTTAATATTTGATGCAGCAATTGCCTCTATAATTTCTCCTGAGCATGGAGCGCAACAACTATGCAATAAAAGCTTATCTTCATTGTTGGGCAACTGAAGTTCAGGCCGTTTATAGTTATCTAATTTGTACTTTTCACTCATGATCAACGTAAATTGAATATGTAAGTATTGCTTCTTCGAGATCATTATAACTATCAAAAGAATCAATTTCAGGATGCAATGAAGATATTTTTATTGGTGCATTTATAAAAAAACCTTTGTCAGCTATCTCAAACATCTGAATATCATTATGTGAATCGCCTGCTGCAAAACATCTATATCCCATTTGTTTAAAATTTGAAATTGCTTGATGTTTTGCCTTTGGATGCCTTAGTTTATATGAAATAATTTGATCATTATCTATTTCTAAATTATGACAAAGCAAAAAAGGAAACCCTAGCTTCTTCATTAAAGGTTTCGCTATGTCATGAAATGTATCTGAGAGTATTACTACTTGAAAGTTTTTTCGTAAATTAGAAACAAAGTCAAAAGCACCTGGTAATAATTCAAGCGATGCTGCTGCTTCTTGAACATCAGATAGCATAATCCCTTTTTCAGACATGATTTGTAACCTCATATCCATAAGTTTTTCATAACTGGGTATGTCTCTAGTTGTTTGACCCAGTTCCTCAATACCAGTATTTAAAGCGACTCTTTCCCAAATTTCTGGCGTTAAAGTTCCTTCCATGTCTAGACATACTATTTCCATAATCTATTCATTTTTAATTCCATAGGGAACATGACCGGATGTGGTGTTATCTATTGCGCCCATAATATGCTTTTTTTGATCATCGAAGAAGATATCTGCATCAAAAGAGTCAAGAAATTGACTTTTAGACATTCCACCTAAAAATAATGATTCATCAATTCTGACACCCCACTCTCTAAGAGTTTTTATAACTCTTTTATCAGAAGGAGCTGATCTGGCTGTTACAAGCGCAGTCCTGATTGGACACTCATTAATTTCAAAATCATTCTGAATTTTGTTTAATTCCACTAAAAATGATTTAAAAGGTCCTTCCTTAAGATTTGTCTCTGCATTGGCCTCGTTTTCAATAAATGCCTCAAGTCCCTTTTCATGATAAATCTTTTCGGAGTCATCCGAAAATATTACAGCATCTCCATCGAAAGCTATTTTTAATAAATCTGACTTTGATTCTTTATGATTTTCAGCAGATCTTGGAATAATTGTTGCAGCAGCAACGTTACTTTCAATTGCAAGCTTTACATCTTCAATACTGCTAGATAAAAATAAATGTACGCCAAAGTCTTTTACATATCTATGAGGGCTTTCTCCACCACAAAATGCAGCCCTAGAAATATTTAAGTTATGATCCTCTATTGAGTTTCTTATCCTTAATCCAGTATCAGATGTGTTTCTTGACAAAAGAATAACCTCTACTCGATCTGAACTCTCATAAAGATCGTTTATTTTTAAAATTTTTTCTACCAGGTTGAAAGCTTCACCGGGAGCAAGAGTATTGTCCTCATTTTCAATTTGATAATCTTGATAAGATTTCAAACCCTGCTTTTCATATATTTCATGACTTTCATCAAGATTAAAAAGAGCTCTAGATGATATACCAATTATTAATTTAGATTTTTTGTTACTCATAAATATTGGAAATATATTATATTTCGTATTATACTGTACATATATTCAGTATATTTATTATTATGAAAAAAATTACATCACAACAACAAAGAGTATTAGATTGTATTCAAATTTACTTAAATAAAACAGGTTTTCCACCAACAAGAGCAGATATTTGCAAAGAATTGGGTTTTAAGTCCCCAAACTCTGCTGAAACTCACCTGAGAGCTCTTGAAAAAAAAGGCTTCATCTCAATTGAAAGTGGAACATCAAGAGGCATCTCTATTATTAATAATGATAACAAGCTTACTCAAGCTGACAATGAATACCCTGTAATCGGTCTTGTTGCAGCAGGCTCTCCTACTCTTGCCCAAGAAAATATAGAACAAACAATAAACTGTCCAAATAAATTTTTTGATTCAGGTTTTGATTATTTTTTAAAAGTTAAAGGTTTGAGCATGAAAGATGTAGGTATCATGGAAGATGATCTCATAGCTGTTAAAAAAACTAATGAGGTTAGTAATGGAGATATAGTTATTGCAAGACTTGAGGATGAAGTTACTGTTAAGTTTTTTCAGAGGAAATCTCCAAAAATAGTTGAACTTGAGCCTGCAAATGAAGATTATGAAAATATTGTTGTAGATCTAGAGTATCAAGATTTTCATATTGAAGGTAAAAGTGTGGGATTACTAAGAAAAAATTAATGGACTATAGTTTGTTTTTTTGAAAACTTATCTCTTTGTTTTTCGAAAAATTCATCTAAATCGCTGACATTCCCGCTAACACTTTCAATACCTGCCCTGATCATTTCTTTGGCTACATCTAGTTCTTGCCCTCTTAAAAAATCTTTAGATTCATTTGAAAACTCAATTTTTACAATAGGATTTTCTTTGTCATCAGATCTTCTTAAAACGATTGACCCGTCTGGTAATTGCGCTAGCTCTAAATAGTTCGTCATTATTTTCCTTAATTGATTTAGCTTAACACTCATCAAGTACTTTGCGAAGTAAGTCTTTGAATGTTTTATATTTATTTAATATTAAATTAAATTTTTTCAAGCTGTTTGCTTCATTTGATAAAATTAAATTTGTTTCAACCTCTTTGAAAAGTTTTTCTTTTGCATCTTCAACGATGCACAGAAGACCATCACTTTTAAACTCATTTTCAACTATATTTTTGATAGATTCATATTCTTTAAGTGAATTCCATTTATAAATGTAATTAAGTTTACTAATTTTATCTTTAGGTTTATTAAATAAATCAAGAGTATGATCAGCAAGATTTGAAATAGCATTTTCTAACATAGAAATAAATAATAATTGATTTATTTGATCCTCATTAGAAGAAT
>CACHII010000002.1 GCA_902579825.1 uncultured SAR86 cluster bacterium
ATTATCGATATTCATATTTACTTCTATCTTCATAAGTACAATAGATCCGCAAACAGTCCCTGTAGTTGAAAAGGTTTTTGAAGATAGCACTAAAACATATTACGCTTCTTCATTTGAAGAGGGCGACAAAATAAATTCAATAAATGGAGCTACTATTAAAGATGCAAAAGATTTTAATCTTGAATTGTTATCTTATGCGGGCCATACAGGAGAAATAAATTTTGGTATAAATAGAGACGATATGCCGTTATTAATTGGTATTGAAGTCCGAGATTTTTTACCCACATCAGAATCTCAAAGTAATCCAGCTAAATATATGGGCCTAGAAGTTGCTTATAAAATGCAACCAATAATTGGAAGAATTGTTTCGGGTGGTTCAGCAGATAATGCTGGCCTGAAATCTAATGACTTAGTTTTAGAAATTGGTAACGAAAAAGTAAATTATGCTGAAGATATTCAAAATATAGTATCTAATAATCCAGATACCACACTAGATTTCAAAATTAGTCGAGATGACAATATTTTTTATGTACCTGTTGATATCAGTTCAAGAGTAGTCTCAGATCAAACTTATGGTTTTCTGGGAGTTCAATTTGGAACCTCTAGAAGCTTTTGGCAGGCTTTTACAAAAGGTGTGTATGAGACCTATAACTTAAGTACTAAAACTCTTCAGTTTATTGGAAAAATGGTTACTGGAAACATGGGAACTGAAAATTTAAGTGGTCCAATAGGAATTGCACAAATGGCTGGAGATACTGCTCAAGCTGGATTACTTCCATTTATGTATCTTATGGCATTATTAAGCATTAGTTTGGCTGTAATAAACTTGCTGCCCATTCCAGTTTTAGATGGAGGACAACTTACACTATTAGGTATTGAGGCCGTTCGGGGTAAGCCATTGCCTGAAAAAGCAGAAAATATGATTTATACAGGTGGCACTGTCCTCGTAGTTATGTTGATGATTTTTGCTATTTTTAACGATATTTCTAGATTTTTATAAAAATGCATAAATTTAAGTTAGTCTTGCTTTCGTTTTTTCTTAGTTTAAATCTTTTTTCTTTTGAAGAATTTCTAGTTAGCGATATAAGAATTATTGGACTTCAAAGAGTTTCAACAGGAAGTATTTTTAATGTAATTCCTATAAGTGTTGGGGACAGGATTGATTCAAGAAAATCTTATGACATCGTTAAATCATTATTTTCAACGGAACAGTTTGATGACATTCAAATAGGTAAAGACGGTAACACTTTAATAATAACTGTGGTTGAAAGACCATCAATATCAGAGATTGATATTTCTGGAAATAAAGCATTAAAGACTGAACAATTAATTGAAAGTTTAGATGGAGTAGGAATCAAAGAGGGTGAAGTCTACAAAAGATCAACTTTAGAAAGAGTAAAGTCAGAGCTTGTAAGATCATATGCATCAAATGGAAGGTATGGCGCAGACGTAGAAATTGATGAGATTGTAAAACCAAGAAATAGAATCGAAATTAGTATTGTTGTAGATGAGGGCACTAGCGCTAAAATTGAAAAAATTAACATCATAGGTAATGAAATATATACAAATGAAGAATTACTTGATAGTTTCGAGCTCTCGGAAGGATCTTTCTTTTCATTCCTATCAAATGATAATCAATACTCAAGAGAAAAACTTAAGGGAGATATTGAATCTTTAGAATCATTTTATAGAGATAGGGGCTATCTAAAATTTTCAATCGAATCATCTCAAATAAGCCTTTCTAGAGATAAAAAGTTAATCTTTATAACCTTTAACGTTAATGAAGGAGAAAAATATACTATCAATGACGTTGATGTGGTTGGTGAGATACCTTTTGATGAGGATGTATATATAGACATTGTTAATAGGTTAAAAGATACAACTTATTCTCAAGCTCAAATTACATCAATAGAAGAGTTTTTTACAAATGTTCTCGGTAATCGAGGATATGCATTTGCTGAAGTGGTTGGAAATCCTGAAATTAATGAAGCCACCAACGAAGTAAAATTGATTTTTTCTGTTCAGCCAGGAAATAGAACTTACACAAGAAAAATCTTATTTACTGGTAATGATATAACGCAAGATTATGTTCTAAGAAGAGAAATGAGGCAATTTGAAGGAGCATGGACTTCTGATAACAGTATAGAAGCTGGTAAGGTGAGATTGGAAAGACTTGGTTATTTCAAAGAGGTTAATGTTGAGACCATTCCAGTTCCAGGCACAGAAGACCAGATCGATATTGTCTATAGTGTTGAAGAAGAAACTACAGGAAGTGTAGGAGGAAATATAGGCTACAGTGATTTTGGTCTGATGCTGGGATTTAATTTACAGGAACAAAACTTTCTAGGCAGTGGAAATACTGTAGGTATTGGAATTAATAAAAATATTTATAGTGAAATGTATAACATTTCATATATGAATCCCTATGCAACAAGGGATGCAGTCAGTTTAGGATACAACGTATTTTTTAGAGAAACCGACTATGGAGAATTTAATGTTGCAAACTATTTAACAAATTCAAATGGTTTTGGCGCTCAATTTGGATATCCAATATCAGATATATCAAGGTTAGGGTTCAACATAACCTATGATAAAACTGATATTGATATAGGTACATTACCTGCTAGAGAGATATATGATTTCGTCTCAGTTGAAGGTAATATTTTTGAGACTTTGACTGCTCAGCTATCATGGCAGCAAGTAACTCTTAACAGGGGACTTTTTCCAACAGATGGTGCTTCAACAGTTGTAAGCTTCAGCTCAACTATTCCGGGAAGTGATTTAAGTTACTATAGATTTAATATCAGACAGAGGTATTATCAACCACTTTCGTCAGATTTTGTTTTTGGCTTCCAGGGTGAAATCGGTTACTTAGATTCTTATGGTGATACAGAAGAAATACCATTTTTCCAAAATTTTTATGCAGGTGGACCAAGATCATTAAGAGGTTTTGAATCTAATACTCTTGGACCCAGAAGTACAGATGCTCCATGTTATGAATTTAATTACGAAGAAGGGACATGCCCAAATCTACTTGATACTGATGGTGATGGTGAAGCAGATGCGCCTTATTTAAATCCATATGCAAATCAGGGACAGCGATCAAGATATAGGGATGCTCCAATAGGCGGAAATATTAAAGTTGAAGGAAGTTTACAATTAATATTTAGATTGCCATTCATTGAAGATCAAAGATCATTAAGATCAGCCTTCTTTTTTGATTTTGGAAATGTTTTTTCAGATAACTGTAAAGAATATCAAATCAATTGTTCAGAACTATCTGTTGATGAGCTTAGATATTCCTATGGAGTAGGTATAACGTGGATAACAGGTTTTGGTCCAATGAGTTTGGCAATTGCCAAACCTACAAATGCAGGTCCTCTTGAGAGAACTGAAGAATTCCAATTTACAGTAGGAAATGTTTTCTAGTTAATATAAAATGATCAAATCCATTAAGGGGTACATATGAGAAATACAATTAAATTTTACATAATTTCATTTTTGTTTATTGCTGCACCACTATCAGCGCTTGATGGCGTTGCTGTAATAGATATGAGAACTGCTGTTCTATCTACACAAGCAGCTGCAGAGGCATTTAAGGCATTAGAAGAGGATTCAGAGTACTCTTCAAATCTTGAGGAAGCTAAATCACTTCAAGCAGACAGACAAGCCATTGCAGAGAAGCTACAAAAAGAATTAGAAACTTTATCACAAGAGCAGATTGCTGAAATGCAAAAGGATATTGCTGACAAAGGAAGAGATTTAGAATTCCTAGCTGGTAAAATCCAACAAGCTCAAGAAGAAACAGCTCAAGCTGTATTTGCTCAGAGTGGACCAGCAATGCAGAAAATTATTAGCGAATTAATTGCTGCAAAACAAATTAAAGTTCTTTTAGCAAAAAATGAGACTATGCTGTTTAGTGATCCTGCTTTAGACCTAACAGATGATGTTACTTCTATGCTTGATGTTGCAGCAGCTGAGGCGACTTCTCAGTCTGAGTAGTGTCAAAGCAAATAAGTTTTAAATTAGAGGAGCTAGCTAAACTTATTAATGGAAAAGTTGTTGGTGATTCCAACGCAGTTGTAGATAATTTATCAACTATTCAAAATGCTAATAGTTCTTCTATAACATTTTTATCAAATGCTAAATATATTGATCTTTTGAATAATTCAAAGGCTTCTGCAATAGTAGTCGATATAAGTTTTAAAGAGGACAATAGATTTAATTATATAAAGTGCAACGATCCCTATATTGCTTATGCCAAACTTTCAAAAATATTTAAACGTGACTCTGAAATAAAAATACCATTTATTCATAAATCAGCAACAGTATCAAAAGATGCAGAAATCCATGAAGATGTTTATATAGGACCTAATGTATTTATTGGCCCAAATTGCAAAGTACATAGTGGTGTTGAAATACATGCAAATTGCTCACTAGTAAGGGATGTGACCATAGGCTCGCATTCAATTGTTCATCATGGAACTATTTTAGGTTCAGAAGGCTTTGGTTATGCGCCCTCTGATGACGGCTATGTAAAAATTGAACAATTGGGAGGCTTATCTTTAGGGAAAAACGTTGAAATTGGCGCTAACTGTACAGTAGACAGAGGTGCTCTTGATAATACTCAGATCCATGATGGAGTAAAGTTAGATAATTTAGTTCATATTGCTCATAACGTCGTACTTGGTAAAAATAGTGCGATTGCAGCATCTTGTGCAATAGCAGGGTCTTCGGTGATTGGTAAAAATTTTCAAATGGGCGGATTATCAGGAGTATTAGGCCATTTAAGTATATGCAATGATGTAACAGTTGGTGCTCATACACTAATTACAAAGAATATTGATAAGCCTGGAAATTACGTTGGAATTATGCCTGCTCAAAAGCATCAAGACTGGGCAAAGTCATCAGTGTTTATAAAAAAACTCAGTAAATAAAAATGAAGATTTCAAAAGATGATATAAAAAAGTATCTTCCGCACAGAGAACCATTTTTGTTTGTAGATGAGGTTTTAAATATAAATAAAAATAGCGACATTCATGCTAAAAAATATATTTCAGATCAGGAATACTTCCTTAAAGGACACTTTCCAGGGAATCCTATATTTCCAGGCGTAATTATTATTGAAGCTTTGGGTCAAGCGTCTGGTATTTTGGGATTTGTTTCAATGGGAAAAACACCAGAAGAGGGTTCAATTTATGTTCTAGCTGGGGTAGATAAAGTTAGATTTAGAAAAAGAGTTAGACCCGGCGACAATATAGATTTATATAGCACTGTTGTAAGTGAAAAAAGAGGAATTTGGAAATTTGATTGTAAAGCAGAATTGAACAACGAACTGGTTTGCTCAGCTATAATTTTATGTGCAGATAGGAAGGCATTATGATTATTCATAAAACATCAATTGTGCATCCATCATCTAAGATAGATGATTCCGTTGAAATTGGACCATTCTGTATCGTTGGAGAAAATGTTGAAATCAAGAAGGATACAAAGCTGCTAAGTCATGTTGTTATCAAAGGTCCAACATCTATAGGTGCCAATAATACTTTTTATCAATTTTCAACAATTGGCGATGACACTCCAGATAAAAAATTTAAAGGAGAGAAAACAAAACTTGAAATTGGAGATAATAATATTTTTAGGGAAGGAGTAACTGTTCATAGAGGTACTGTTCAAGATAAAGGATTAACCAAGATTGGCTCTGACAATTTATTAATGGCATACAGTCATGTTGCTCATGACTGTGTTGTTGGAAATGATAATGTTTTTGCAAATAATGCTGGAATAGCAGGACATGTAAACGTAGGTAACAACATAACGATTGGAGCATTAACAACTGTTCATCAATTTTGTAAGTTGGGCGATTTTTGTTTTGTTGGTATGAATACATCAATTAATATGGATATTCCTGCATATCTTAAGGTGGCTGCAGATCCAGCAAGAGTAATAGGATTAAATACAGTAGGCATGACAAGAAATGGCATCGAAAAGGAATCAATAAGCCTAATAAAAAAAGCATATAAACTTGTTTATAAAAAGAATTTAAAGATAAATGCAGCCATAAATGAAATGAAGAAATTAAATCACGATTCTCAAAATATTTATCTCAATGCTTTTATAGCTTCCATAGAGGCATCTGAAAGAGGAATTCTGAGATAAGTGACACAAAATCGTCCTCTTAAGATTGGGATTGTTTGTGGTGAACATTCGGGGGACAGGTTAGGCGCTGAATTAATAACTGAGTTAAAAAAAACACATGATCTTAATTTATTTGGTGTGGGTGGACCTAAACTTGAAGCACTAGGTGTAAGTTCATTATTCGATTTTTCTGAAATTAATATTATGGGCTTAATTGATCCACTAATTAATTATAGAAAGCTATCACAATTGAGAGAATCTTTAATAAAAAATTTTAGAGAAGAAAAAATTGATTTTTTTATTGGTATAGACTCTCCGGATTTTAATATAGGAATTCATAAAGCTTTAAAAACTAACCTTACAAATAAAAATATTCAGATTGTTAGTCCCTCTGTCTGGGGTTGGAGACAGAATAGAATAAATCCTATTAAGAAATATATTGATTTAACAATGTGCTTGTTTGACTTTGAGCATAATTTTTATAAAAACCATAATCATAAAAGCATTCATTTAGGTCACCCCTTTTCTAATTTAAATAAAATAGATAGAGAAATTACTCTAAACAACAAAAATTTGAGTAGTAATAAAAAATATATCTCAATAGTTCCTGGAAGTAGGAAAAGTGAAATACAAAATATGCTTCCAACTTATGTTGAATTTATGAAGAAATTTTCTGAAAAAAACAAAGACCATATTTTTCTTATTCCAGTTGCAGATAATAAAACTTTGGATCTAGTACAAAAATTACCTAATGACCTAAATGCTAATACTGTTATAGAACAAAATTCAATGAAAGAATTCTTATCAATCTCAGAATTTTCAGTTGTGACATCAGGCACTGCAACTCTTGAGTCAGCTATTTTAGGTTGCCCACCTATAATTTGTTACAAAACAAATTTTCTAAATTACGCCATTATTTCTAAAATGTTAAAAGTGGATAATATTGGACTTCCAAATTTACTTCTTGAAAGAAGGTATTTTAGTGAATTATTGCAAAATGAATGTACAAAAGAGAGCATTTATAATGCCTCCAAGGATATATCTTCATTAAAAGAAGATTCAGAAAATATTGCAAATACCCTAAGAGCTAAATTGCAGGGTGTTGGTTTTGAAAATGCAGCTAAAGAGATATTCTTAATATAAAAAATTATGATTGCAGGTACTGATGAGGTAGGTAGAGGTTGTCTGGCAGGACCGGTCGTTGCAGCAGCTGTAATTTTGAAAGAAGATGTATCAGGATTAACTGATTCAAAGAAGATTTCTCCTAAAAAAAGAGAATTTTTGGCTGATTTAATTTCAAAAAATTCTTTTTTTGCTTATGGAGTAGTCTCCAATAATAAGATTGATAAAATTAATATTCTCAATGCTTCTTTATTGGCAATGAAAAGAGCTATACTTAACTTGCCTGTTAGACCTTCTATGGTTTTAGTTGACGGTACTTTTAAACCTGATTTAGATATTCCAATGAGGGCAATTATAGGTGGCGATTCATCTGAGAATGCAATAAGCGCAGCATCAATAATTGCTAAAGTTTACAGAGATAATTTAATGATTAAATATGATTCAATTTTTCCTGTTTATGACCTAAAGGGTAATAAGGGGTATGGAACAAAAAAACATTTGGAAGCTTTAAAGAATTTTGGACATTGCGAAATTCATAGAACAACATTTAATGGTGTAATTATTAAATGAGCCATTTGTTTTCACACTTAAGAGTTTCCTCAGAATTCAGCATATCACAGGGATTATTGACTATAGATCAAATAGTTGAAAATGCCTCGCGATTGTCAATGCCGTCTGTTGCTTTAACAGATAAGTCAAATATGTTTGGAATGGTCAAATTTTTCAATAAATGTGAATCAGCAGGCATAAAACCAATTTCAGGCGTCACTATAAGAACTATATTTGATGGAGATGACAAATCTTATGAAATTTTGTGCCTTGCAAAAACAAATATAGGTCATAAAAACTTGATGAAGATTATATCTAATGCTCACAATAGCAACTCCTTTAATGTTCCTATAATTAGATTTGATGATTTAATTAGCTTAAAAGATGATATTTTAATAATTTCTGGTGGAAGAGGAACTCATATTTTTGAATATTTAAAAATCAATAATTTCGAAGATGCAATCAAAAAAATTGACAAATTTAGAGAATCTTTTGGTGACGATTTTATCTTAGAAGTACAAAGAACTAACAGATCCGATGAATTAGAATATTTTAAGAATATTCTGCCCATATCCTATGAAAAGAATATACCTCTTATTGCGACTAATGATGTGTTATTTTCTAATCAAGATGACTATGATACACATGAAACGAAAGTATGTATTAATACTGGGAAAACACTTAATGACCCAAATAGAGAAAAACTATTTTCTGATCAACAGTATTTCAAGTCATCCAAAGAGATGTCACTTCTTTTTAGTGACCACTCTTCTTTAGTTGATAACACAAATGAAATTTCTAAAAAGTGTAATGTCTCTTTAAGTACTAAAGGATATTTTTTACCTGAATATCCAGTACCTAAAGAGCATGATTTTGACTCTTTCATTAAAAAATTATCTTCTGACAGATTAAATAACTTAATTTCTGATTTAGCAAAAGACAAACAAGATGAATATAAATCAAGGCTAAATTATGAGCTAGATCAAATTAAAAAAATGGGCTTTTCTAGCTATTTTTTAATAGTTTATGATTTTATCGAGTGGTCAAAAAATAATGATGTGCCAGTTGGTCCTGGAAGAGGATCGGGTGCAGGATCTTTGGTTGCATATGCACTAGGAATTACAACTTTAGATCCAATAAAATATGGACTTTTATTTGAGAGATTCCTTAACCCTGAAAGACTATCAATGCCAGATTTTGATGTCGATTTTTGTATGGAAAAAAGAGATTTAGTAATAGATTATGTCAGTCAAAAATATGGTTCTGAGGCTGTATCACAAATAGCAACATTCGGAACTATGGCTGCTAGAGCAGTGATAAGAGATGTTACAAGAGCATTAGGCAAGCCTCACCCCTTGGGAGATAGAATCGCCAAAATGATACCTTTTACTCCTGGAATTACATTAGATCAAGCTAAAAAAGAACAGCCTCTTTTTGCAGAAACTATAAGAAAAGAGGGTGAAGTTAGAGAAATTGTAGATCTAGCATATAAGCTTGAAGGAATTGCTAGAAATGTTGGAAAACATGCAGGCGGTGTTGTAATTGCGCCTGGGAGTATTTCAGACTTTTGTCCAGTGTATGTAGACCGATCTTCAGATTCTATCATGACTCAATACGACAAAGATGATGTTGAAAAAATAGGTTTAGTTAAGTTTGATTTTCTTGGACTAAGAACACTTACAGTTATTGATAGAGCTGTTAAATCAATAAATGAAGATTTAGATGAATTTAATAAGTTGGATCTAAATAAAATTCCTCTTGATGATGAAAATGTTTTTAAATTTCTTTCATCTGGAAAAACAACAGCAGTTTTTCAATTGGAATCTTCTGGAATGAGAGATTTGATTAAAAGACTAAAGCCAACTAAATTTGAGGAGATAACAGCACTTTTAGCATTATATAGACCAGGCCCTTTAAATTCTGGGATGCATGACGAATTTGTAGATAGAAAACACGGAAATAGTCCAGTTACATACCCTCATAAACTATTAGAACCAATATTAGAAGAAACCTATGGAGTAATTGTTTATCAGGAACAAGTTATGGAAGCTGCTAGAGTATTAGCAGGATTTTCACTAGGACAAGCAGACATCCTTAGAAGAGCAATGGGCAAGAAAAAAAAGGAGGAAATGGAAGAGCAAAGGGAGATATTTGTAAATGGCTGCGCAAAAAATGATATTTCAACTACAAATGCAGAACATATTTTTAATCTAATAAATCAATTTGCTGAGTATGGTTTCAACAAGTCTCATTCCGCAGCTTATGCTCTAATATCCTATCAAACAGCTTATCTTAAAACATATTATCCAGAGTATTTTATGGCATCAGTTTTATCATCTGAACTGAGCAATACCGATAAAATATATTCATTAATTCAAGAATGTTCTCGAATGAACATTAAGGTATTAAAACCAAATATCCTTTTAGGAAAAAAAAGATTTTTTGTAAATGCTAATAAAGAAATTGAGTATGGTTTAGGAGCAATAAAGGGTGTAGCTAGTTCTTTTATCGATCATGTATGCGAAAAAAGATCTAGTATTAAACTTAAGAACTTATGGGATTTTTCACAGAAAATAGATGTAAAACTTGGAGGAAAAAAATCACTAGAAGCCTTATCTTATTCTGGAGCATTTGATTCATTGGCGCCCTCAAGAAATGTTGCAATTGAGTGTGTTAAAGATATGGTCAGAGATGGAGCTAATAGGCCCGCAAAAAATAATCTTAAAAGTGGCGACTTATTCGCACAAGTTGAAGAAGATTTCAATCCTTATGAAAAATTTAAAGATTTACCAAAATTAAAATTAACTGAAAAGTTGGAGTTTGAAAAAAAATCCTTAGGATATTATTTATCTGGGCATCCAGTTTTAGCAATTGAGAATAAAATAAAAAATTTACGCACCCTCGCAATTCAACAAGTAACAAATGATACTCAAAAAGCGTCGTTAGTATGTTTGATAAATAATGTTAGACAAATAAAAGATAGAAAAGGCCGGCCTCTCATATTTGTAAATTTTAGTGATGGAACAGGATCTATGGATGGAATAATTTCAAGCGATGTTATAGAGAATTGTCATAGCACTATCAAAGAAGGAGAAATTGTTAATTTAAAGGGATTGGTTGAGCGTGATGATTATAGATCCAAAGAATTAGGCAATACTATGTTTAGAATGAGAATTAGAGAGGCAAAAGCTATAGATAATGAGTTAATAAGATTAATTAAAGATGTAATAATTGATGTGCAAAGATCAGATGCCACTTCGCTTGAAGATTTGTCAGCAAAACTTGATTCAATTAATAAAGAGTTTTGGTTAGATGGCAGTTGTTCATTAAATGTTAAAGTAATGTCTGAACAATCTGAGGCTATAATAGATTTAGGTGATGACTATAAATTTAGTCCATCTTTAAAGAATCTATCTTACCTTGAAGATATATTTGGTAAAAATATATTGGAGATTAAAAAATGAGCGATGAAAAATTTTTAAGTTTTGAGGATCCAATAAAAGAACTTGCTCAAAAATTAAGTGCACTTAGAACTGCTTCAGTCGATTCTCCAGCTCTAAATACTGAAATTCAAAGTTTAGAGGAGGAAAATAGAGCTTTAACAAAAAAAATATACTCAAAATTAGACACATGGCAGATTGTTCAAGTCGCTAGGCATCCTAATAGACCACATACATCAGATTATATAAAAAGAATTTTTGATGATTTTGATGAGTTACATGGAGATAGACAGTTTGGAGATGATGCATCAATCATTGGAGGTATTGGACTTTTAGAAAATATGCCTGTTATGGTAATTGGCCATGAAAAAGGCAGAGATACTGACGAAAAATTAAAAAGAAATTTTGGAATGACAAATCCTGAGGGTTACAGGAAAGCTAAAAGATTAATGTTGCTTGCTGAGCAGTTTTCACTACCTGTAATAACTTTTGTAGATACTGCTGGTGCATATCCTGGCATAGAAGGTGAGGAGAGATGTCAAAGTGAAGCAATTGCTAGAAACCTTGCTACGATGTCTGAACTAAAAACTCCTATTTTAGTGGTTGTTAGCGGAGAAGGTGGCTCAGGTGGAGCTCTAGCTATTAGTGTTGGAGATCATTTAAGTATGCTTGAATACGCAATATATTCTGTAGCATCTCCGGAAGCATGTGCCTCAATAATATGGCGCGAGGCTGAGAAAGCACCTGAAGCAGCAAAAGCTATGAAAGTTTCTTCCAAAGATCTAAAAAAAATAAATATAATTGATGAAATAATTACCGAGCCACTTGGTGGAGCTCATAGGGACTATGATTTAATTGCTGAAAATATTAAAAGTTCTTTAATTAAAAATTTATCTATACTTAATAAGCTGTCTTTAGATGATTTGCTTGATAGAAGATATAAAAGAATTTTAGAGATTGGCTCCTAAATTGCTAAGCCAAAGCCTATTACGTGTTACTGTTAATCTTAATCAAAAAATTTTTGTTGGTTTTAGCGGAGGCCCTGATTCATCTGCTCTGCTTCATCTCTTATCAAAGGTAGATTCAAAATTCTTAGGTAATATTAAAGCAATTCATATCAATCATAATTTATCCAAAAATAGTTCTGCATGGGCTGAACATTGCAAAGATTTTTGTTCTAAATGCAACATTGATCTTATTATTGAATCAGTTCATATTAACTCTGATGGTGGCGGAATTGAATCGGCAGCAAGAAGAGCGCGTTTTGAGGTATTTAAAAACATACTAGAAGAGGACAACCAGATTCTATTGGGTCATCATAGCGATGATGTGGCAGAAACTATTTTGATGAGATTATTAAGAGGGACAGGGGTAGAAGGTCTTAATGGTATCGAACAGTATAGAAAACTAGGCTCTGGCACATTAATCAGACCTTTTTTAGACATTCCTAAAAAAGAAATTTTAAATTATTTAAAAGATCACAATATTAATTATATTGAAGATGACTCTAATAAAGTTAATGACTTTGATAGAAATTTTTTAAGAAACGAGATTTTTCCATTGCTTGATAGTAGATGGAATAATTTCGCTCAGAGAATCAATAGCATGTCTCATATTGTTCAAGAAAGAAATGTTAACTACACAAATCTATTCTTGGAAAAATACGGCGAGCTGGTAGGGCATAAAATAGATATCAATAAATTGAAAACCTTACAAGAATCGTTAATCATTGATGTATTAAGATATTCCATTAATGTATGCAATCTTGCAGTACCTAATAGTAAAATAATGAAAGAAATAATTAAAACTTTTATAAATTCAGATCCTGGGCCAAAATCACAAGTATCATGGTCAAGATCTGATAAGGAAGAACCTGGAGGTAGCATAACCTATAAAAATGGTTTTTTACTGATCTCAAAGAAATAATGGAGAATATATGAGCCTAGAAACAATAAACTTAATTAAAGATAGAAATATTGCTGTAATAAAATTAAATAGGCCTGATTTATTAAATGCGGTTAATGAACAGCTAGTGTGGGATTTTCAAAATGCAACTGAAAGTGTAAAAGATGATTCGACTATCAAGGTCGTAATTATTGCTGGAGAAGGGAGAGGTTTTTGTGCAGGTGCTGATTTAAGTGAAAGAAAAGCTTCTTGGAAAGGATCAAAAGATGCACTCATAAGAGGATACAAACCATTTTTTGAAAATATTGTTAATATGCCTAAGCCAGTGATTGGATCAATTTCCGGTCCTGCAGCAGGCATTGGTGCAGCAATAGCAATGTCATGCGATTTAAGAATAATGTCAGAAGACAGTTATATATTGTCAGTTTTTTCAAATATCGCATTAGTACCTGATGGAGGTTTGTCATGGTATCTTCCCAAATATATGGGATACTCAAAGGCATATGAATATGCGATTGAAGCAAAGAAAATAACTGCAGAAGAGTGTTTAAAATATGGTATAGCAAACAAGGTTGTTTCAAGTGACAAATTAGAATCCAAGACTTTGGAGTGGGCAAAAAAATTAGCAAAAAGGTCCTCACAATCGTTAGAGCATACAAAAAAATTAATGCGAGAATCATTAGCAGTAAGTTATTGGGATACATTCCACAATGAAGCAGAAATCCAAAATGAATTAACTGTAAGCCCACAAAACAAAGAAGCTGTTAAGGCTTTTTTTGAAAAAAGAGAACCAAATTTCGATTAAGTATTCAGGAGCTTACTAAGGCCAACAATTATCGCATCAAAAGATGCTCTAGTAGTATTAGGGTTAATTCCCACACCCCAAAAAGTTTTACCATCTTTTTCAAGTTCAATATAAGCAGCCGCCTTTGCATCTGAACCTGAAGAGATGGCTGACTGATGATAATCTGCAACTTTAATATCAATATCTAACTTGTTACACAATCCGTTTATAAATGAATCAATTGGACCATTCCCAGTTCCATTAATAATGATTTGCTCGTCATTCATTTGCAAAGTTAAATTCAGGTTGTGAATATCTTCTTTTGTAGAAGAGTTGTGTTTAATGTATGAAAAGTTATTAATTGGCTTGAGATAATTTTTTTCAAAAACTTCCCACAACTGAGAGCTTACAATTTCTCTTCCCGTTTCATCAGCTAATTTTTGAATTTTTTGACTCATACTTATTTGAAGTCTTCTTGGTAAAGATACTCCATGATCTTTTTCTAATAGAAATGCTACACCACCTTTACCTGATTGAGAGTTAATTCTAACTACTGCTTCATAATTTCTTCCAAGGTCTGCAGGGTCTATTGGTAGATAGGGGACTTCCCATTTTGGATTATTTGATTTTTTAATCGCATTAAAACCTTTTTTTATTGCATCTTGATGAGATCCAGAAAAAGCAGTAAAAACAAGATCTCCTGCGTAAGGATGTCTAGGATGAACAGGAAGTTGATTACAGTATTCAACCTCTCTCATTACTGAATTAATATTTGAAAAGTCTAGTTTAGGATCTACACCTTGTGTGAGCATATTTAATGCTATTGTTACAACATCTACGTTTCCAGTTCTTTCTCCATTACCAAAAAGTGTTCCCTCAATTCTGTCCGCTCCTGCCATCAATCCAAATTCAGATGCAGCAACAGCAGTTCCTCTATCATTATGAGGATGCAAACTTAAGCAGATGTCTTTTCTATTCTTGAGATTGTCATTCATCCATTCAATTTGATCTCCGTAAATATTAGGAGTAGACATTTCTACGGTTGCAGGCAAATTAATTATTATCTTATGCTTTGTTGCAGGTTTAAGTATTTCAACAACATCGTCACAAACATCTCTTGCATAGTCTAGTTCAGTACCAGTGAAACTTTCAGGAGAATACTCAAAACTCCAATCAGTATCTGGATTTTCTTTAGCCAACGACTTTATTAGAGTAGCAGCATCTGTGGCTATTTTTTTTATGCCACCTTTATCCCTACTGAATACCACTTCTCTTTGAAGAGTTGAAGTTGAGTTATAAAAGTGAATAATTCCTTTTGATGCACCTTTAAGCGATTCAAAGGTTTTATGAATTAATTCTTCTCTTGCTTGAGTTAGAACTTGTATACTTACATCTGATGGTATTTTTTTATTTTCTATGAGATCTCTTACAAAATCAAAATCAGTTTGAGAAGCAGAAGGAAATCCAACCTCAATTTCTTTAAAACCTAATTTACACAACAAATCAAACATTCTATTTTTTCTTTCAGAGCCCATTGGCTCAATAAGTGCTTGATTACCATCACGCAAATCAACAGAACACCAAATTGGAGCCTGTTTAATTGTTTTACCTGGCCATTTTCTATTCTCTAAATCAATAGGCAAAAAAGGTGAATATTTATCTATAGGGTTATCCATTCTTTATAAACTAAATGTTATTATGTTATTCATGCTCACTCCAGAAATAAAAACCAATCTTATTTTAAAAGAGATAGGTATTAAAAGATATTCATACAGAACCAATCAACCTAAATCAGAAGAAAAAAATTTAAATTATTTCCAAAAGGGCTTAATTCTAACACTACTTGATAAACCATTTGAGAATTTTGTAGATGAACAGCAGAATCTAATAAGAGCAATTGTTGGCTCCACTAAACTTGATAATGGTAATGAATATTTTACCTCCTTTTGTTTTCAATCAAAAAAAGATCTCAAAGATAAAATATCAAATTCATTAAACATTGAACTTACAATTATTTTTGGGAGTGAATTAGAAGGAATTGGCATTTCTAAAGAAATTAAAGCTCCATCAATAAATCAGCTAGTAAATTCAAATGATCTTAAAAAAAATCTTTGGAAAGAGATCAAAGAAAATTTAAATATATAAAATGTATAAAGTGTCTCTTATGGATCATTCTGATTTGAAGGAGGCATATAAAATTGAAAAACAGACAAATCCATCCCCATGGTCTAAAGAAAATTTTTTTTCATCATATGAGGTAGGCCATAAATCTTTAATATGTAGGATTGATAACATAATGGTTGGTTTTATTATCTTTTCCGTTATAAACAAGGAAATTCATCTTTTAAATATAGCAGTTCATACTGAACACCAAAAAAAGGGCATTGGTAGTTTATTAATGGAAACTATGCTGAAACAAGCAAGCGTGATGGGAGTTTCAAAAGTATACCTCGAAGTAAGATCTAAAAACGAAAAAGCAATACTGTTTTATAAAAAATATAACTTTATAAAAGATGCGGTCAGAGTAAATTATTACACTGGCGAAAATTCAGATGATGCTGTTTTGATGAGTTTAGCCATATAACTATAAAATTTTTGCTATTTCTTCTTCAATCTCTTCAGGCGTTACCTGTGGCCCAAATCTTTTTAATACCGTTCCATTTCTATTCACTAGAAACTTTGTAAAATTCCATTTGATCTGTGGAGTCCCTCCAATTCCAGCTTGCTGCTTTTTTAAAAATTTGTATAAAGGATCCTCATGACCTCCATTTACTTTAATTTTATTAAATATCTTAAAAGTGATCCCATAGTTTGTATCGCAAAAATTCTTAATCTGCTCATTTGTACCAGGCTCTTGAAGTGCAAATTGGTTGCAGGGAAATCCTGCAATTTCAAATCCTTGGGCTTTATATTTCTTATATAATTTTTCCAAGCCCTTATATTGAAAAGTAAGACCACAATAGCTTGCAACGTTCACAACAAGCAGTATCTTATTTTTATATTCTTCTAAAGAAAAATCATTTAAATCTGCATCTTTTACAGTAAAGTCATATATAGATTTCATGTATAAATAATATGTGTGCGAGAATGTGCTGATATTATATATTATGCAAAAAGATTTTCATCGTGTGAGTTAAGTAATATGGGCAAAGAAATAGACTACAAATGGAAGAAGTTTGATGAATTATCTTTAGATGATCTGTATGCCATATTAAATTTAAGGCAGAAAGTGTTTATTGTTGAACAAGATTGTCCATACATAGACGCTGATTACACAGATCAAGATGCATTTCATTTGTTGGGATATAAAGGCGATAACTTAATTGGTTACCTCAGAGCTTTTAAACCTGGAATAAAATATGAGGGTGCTTCTATGGGAAGAATTGTTACTGAGATAAGTTCTAGGAGATTAGGCCTAGGAAAAGAGATAACACAATTGGGAGTAAATTTTTTAGTTAAAGAATATCCGAATCATGAAATTGTTATTTCAGCGCAACATCGTTTAGAACATTTTTATATTAATATGGGATTTATTCCTAGAGGTGAAGTTTATCTAGAAGATAATATTGATCATATTCAAATGTATTTACCATCAAAATAAAATTAGCTTTCATTTTCGCTAAGTTTATTAACTATTTCTTCATATACAGAAGAGTTAAACTTGAAGTCATCTATAAAACCACAATGTCCACCATACTGTTGAGGTTTGAATTTAACATTATTAGTTTGATCTAGACTGTAAAGAGGTTTTATAGGAACACATGGATCGTCAACAGATGAATATATTAGTGTGTTATTTTTTATCTTATTAATAGTATCTTGAGTTATAGCGTATTCAGCAAAAAGCTCTTTGACATTCTTATGTGGTGAAAAGTTTTTTGTAAAAAATTCTGTCATTTTCTCAAGATCTTTGTATCTTAACGATTCCTCTACATTAGAAATGTTATGTAATCTCATTTTTCTTCTTAATGTTCTGCGCCACTTATTAACAAAATATTTTTTTAGAATCCATGAAGTATTGTCCATTGCACGCATTGAAATCTCTGGATCGATTACAGGAGAAATCACAATAGTACTTTTTAAAAAATTGATTGATTCGCAAGCAGATATTCTCAATGCGATATTGCCTCCAAGAGAAAAACCAATTAAGTGTATTTCGTTGTCTTGATATTTTTTGCCAATAAACTCTACTGCTTCAATTAGAGTTTGGATATCAGTAGCTCTAAAAAAATCTTTGTTTAAGTGCTCTGTATCACCATGATCTATAGGATGAATTCTTATAATATCAAAATTATTGATGTGCAAAAGATCAGCTAAAGGGATTAAATATTTTGAATCTTTGTGACCCAACCAGCCTGGAAAAAATACTACCTTCTTTTTATATAAATTTGTCTCAAATATTTCGATTGACTGAGACTTAGAAGATGTGAAAATTTGTTTGGAAGTAATTCTGTTTAGTTTTTTACGTAAAGGTTTTTGCTGTATTTCTCTAATTGGGCTTGATGCCACAAGAGTATTAAATAAACCATTCTTAAGTAAGGCCATTAATAATTAAATAATTGGACTATCAAACAATAAACTATGAATTTCTTCAGTAATGAATGGAGCAAAAGGGTGCATCATAATTAGTATTTCTTTTAAAAGAGGCCTTAGATTATCTGTCTCTCCACTTTTTTTACATTCTTCGATATAGACGTCACAAAACTTGTTCCAAAAAAACTCATAAACTTCATTAATAGCATAATCCAATCTATAGTCTTTGATATTTTTTTCAATTTGCTTTTTTGAATTTTCAAATTCCTCATATATCCACTCATCAGTTTTATTTGTTGATTGGAATTTGTCATTTCCAGCTGGATATCCGTTAATAAATCTTGCTGCATTCCAGACTTTAGTACAAAAATTTCTATACCCTTTAAGTCTACCCATTTCAAAGCTTATGTCTTTGGTATGCGTTGCAAGTGAATAAAATGTCATTCTTAAAGCATCTGTTCCGTATGAATCAATACCTTTTGGAAATTGATTCCTTGTTTTATTCTCAATTTTTTTTGCTATACCTTCCTGCATAAGATTTGTAGTTCTTTTTTCAACTAAATCATCTTGGGAGATGCCATAAATCAAATCCAATGGATCAATAACGTTACCTTTAGTTTTTGACATTTTTTGTCCATTCTCATCTCTAATGAGGCCAGTAACATAGATGTCTTTAAAAGGAATTTGATCTGTAAACTCAAGACTCATCATCATCATTCTTGCAACCCAGAAAAATATAATATCAAATCCAGTAACGAGAAGAGAGGTTGGAAAATGTCTCTTAAAATCTTCAGTTTTTTCAGGCCATCCTAATGATGCAAAAGGCCATAGACTTGATGAGAACCAAGTATCTAGAACATCTTCATCTTGTATGAGTTCTCTGCCATCAAGTTTATAAAATTCTCTGACTTCTTCTTCACTATAACCAACGTAGACATTATCATCAGAGTCATACCACGCAGGTATTCTGTGACCCCACCATATCTGCCTGCTGATACACCAATCCTCAATATTATCCATCCAATTAAAATATGTCTTAAGCCAATTGTTTGGATGAAATATTATTTCTCCTTTGTTAACAGCGTCGTTTGCTCTAGCCGCCATTTCTTCAGTTTTGACATACCATTGATAACTTAATTTAGGTTCAATAACTATATTAGACCTCTCACCACGAGGTACACTTATATGGTGCTTTTCTTCTTTTTCCAAGAGATCTAGCTCCTTAAGTTTTTCTAATACAGCTTTTCTAACTTTAAAACGATCAAGATTTGAAAATGGTTCTGGCACATTTTCATTCGAACATGCATCTTCATTAAATATATTTATAGGCTCAAAGTCACTTACTGTATTTGAAGTCTTTACTTGATCATCTACCTCGTGCAGTGCATATTTTTTACCTATTTCGTAATCATTAAAATCATGACCTGGAGTAATTTTAAGACAACCGGTTCCAAATTCCATATCAACATACTCATCGGCTAAAATTGGTATCTTTCTGCCCACAAAGGGAAGAACCACGTTTTTACCAACAAAATCTTTATACCTATCATCATTAGGGTTAACAGCAACTGCCATATCTCCAAACATAGTTTCAGGTCGAGTTGTAGCCACTATTAAAAAGTCTTCTGTATTTTCAATTGGATATTTAATATGCCAAAGGAGGCCATCTTTTTCTTGTCTTACAACCTCAAGATCTGAAACAGCAGTTTTTAGGGATGGATCCCAATTAACCAACCTATAACCCCTATAGATTTTATTTCTTCTATGCAATTCAACGAATGCTTTTATAACAGCATCATTGCATCCGTCATCTAAGGTAAACCTATATTTATTCCAATCAACAGAGCATCCAAGTCTTTTAATTTGTGAAGTTATTTTTTTTTCTGAATATTCTTTCCAAGACCAAACTTCTTCAAGAAATTTTTCTCTTCCAAGTTCTTTTCTGGCTACATTCTTTTTTGCAAGATTATTTTCTACAACCATTTGCGTAGCTATGCCGGCATGATCAGCACCAACCTGCCAGTACGCATCTTTGCCAGACATATGATGATATCTTGTATAGAAATCCATGATTGCATACTGGAAGCTATGGCCCATATGAAGAGTACCAGTAACATTTGGTGGAGGTATTACCTGAGAAAATGAAGTGTCTGAATCTTTATTTGAAAGCACTTTTTCAGACCAGATCTTGGACCATTTTTCTTCAATTTCTGCTGGGTAATACTGTTTATCCATAAGAAAGTTTCATCAAACTATTTTAATTTCTTACTAAGAATTAGCTGACTTATAAGTGGTACAGGTCTTCCAGTTCCAGCTTTTACAGGAGTGCTATATGAAGCTGTAGCAGCAATATCAATATGCGCCCACTTATAATCATTAGTAAATTTTGAAAGGAAAGCAGCAGCATGAATTGTTCCAGCTTCTCTTCCTCCACCAATATTCGCTAAATCTGCATATTTAGTTTTAGTACATGATTGATGCTCATCCCATAATGGAAGTTGCCAAGCTCTATCACCTGATTCTTCACCAGATTCAATTATTTTATCTGCAAGATACTGATCATTTGCCATAACTCCACTTGCATGTCTCCCAAGAGCAATGACAACAGCTCCTGTTAGTGTAGCCATATCGATAACATACGATGGTTTATATTTCCCAACGTATGTTAGGCAGTCTGCAAGAATTAATCTTCCTTCAGCATCAGTATTAAGTATTTCAATAGTCTGACCAGACATTGAAGTCACAACATCGCCTGGTTTTGTGGCTTTAGATGAGCACATGTTTTCAGCGCAACCCATAACACCAACTACGTTAACATCAGCATTTAATCTTGCTAGGGTAGACATGACTCCAAACACAGTTGCAGCTCCGCACATATCCCATTTCATCTCATCCATTGCAGGACTTGGTTTGATTGAAACTCCTCCAGTGTCAAATGTGACACCCTTGCCAACTAATGCAATAGGCTTATCAGTTGATTTGCCTCCCATGTATTCGATAACCATCATTCTAGCTGGCTCTTCACTTCCCCTAGAAACACTTAAAAATGAACCCATGCCCATTTTTTGCATCTGCTTTTCATTAAAAGATTTAACTTTAAGCTTAGGAAAATCTTTTGTCATTGCTTTTACCTTTTTTTCAATTATTTTTGGCGTGCAATGATTAGCTGGAAGATCCCCCAAATATTTTGCTGTATTAACTCCTTCACCAATAGCATATCCAACCTTTGCTGCTTGTTTAGCTTTTGTTAATTTAGATCCAGTCAAACCTGTTGTAAGGATAGTTAGTCTTTTAACACTTGGATTCTTAGAGGTTTTATTTTTTGTTTCAGAAAAAATATAAACATTAGACTCAATTGTTTTAGAAACCATCTCAATTAACCAAAGTTCATCTTTACCTTTTGGCGAAACTGTTCCAGGCATGACAGATATATCCTTACATTTATTTTGATTACCTTTTTGTGCAATGCTTTGGTACAGACTAAGCCATTTATGAGTGGGCGCATCTACATCAAGACCTTTAACAAGAAGAATATGCTTGGCATTAATTCCATCTGTTTTTGGAAGCAATATACTACTGCCTGGTTGATCTAAGTGAGATTTGATAGTTTTAGAAAGATAATTCTTAGATTTTTTATTTAGCTCCATGTAAGACGTGTCATTTTTTGTATTTTTATTAATAACTAAAACAAGCATATCTGTCGATAGGGAAGATACACCTATTGCGTCCTTTAAATGAACATTATTTAAAACTTTATACGCCATTTATATTCTCCTGTAATGGTATTTACTGATAAGATAAATATTGTAATGCATCATTCTTCACAAGGCATGTTTAAAAAAAATATTCTTTCAAAAAGTTTGAATGTTGAGGTCTTTAAATCTACGCTCGGAATTCTATTAATTTTCTTTTTTTTAGTTGTAAGCTCTAGATTTGTTGAATATTTTAATCAGGCTGCAGAAGGGCTAATTGATCCAAACATAATTTTTAAGGTTGTTTTTTTAAGATTTCCAGATTTCGTCACACTGTTAATTCCTTTGTCTTTCTTTTTAGGTGTTGTAATCACAATTAGTAGAATGTATGCCGATAAAGAAATTTATGGCTATTTCACTGGCAACCTTTCTCAAAATGATTTGATAAAATATCTGATACCACAAGCAATAATATATTTCTTAATAACTCTTTCATTAAGCGTTTACATAGCCCCATATACAAAAGAGCTTTCTAAGAATCTTTTATCTACTGATTCATTAGAAGAACAGTTCAATTCAATAAAGCCTAATGAAATAATCATATTTAATGACTTTGAAGGATTCATTTTCGCAAAGGATAAGAATAGAAATATTTTAGATCAGGTTGCATTTTTATCATCATCAAATGAAAACTTTTCATTAGTTCTAGCAGATAAACTAACCTCAAATGATAAAGACTCAATGCTAGATCTTACTCTTAAGGATGGCTTGGTTTATCAAAACATTTTTAGTGAAGACTCTTCTTTTATATCTGAGTTTGGTGAGTTTAATTTTCCGCTTAAAAAAGATAAAGAACATTCGGATATACAAACTCTCTCTAAAGTATTTGATTATTCAGAAAAATCTAGTAAATCTCAAAAGCAATGGAATATTTCTATACCAATAACAATTTTCATTCTACTAATTATTGGAGTTCACATTTCAAAGGTAGGTCCTAGACAAGGCAGACTAGCAGTACTACTTCCCTCTATGTTTGTATACTTTCTCTACTTAAGTTTATTAATCTTAGCAAGAGAATCTTTTGAGGATAACAATCACCAAACTCACTTTTATTCATGGTATGTGCATTCATTCTTTTTTGCTTTTGGAGTTTACGCAATGCTTAGATCAAATTTGAATATAAATATTTCAATAAATGCTACCAGCATCATAAGAAAAAGTAATTTATCCAGAGCAGTCTTATTGCTAATTATATTGTTAATATTTTTATGGATAGCTTCATGATGAAAATATTTTATATATATTTAATAAAGCGTTCTTTTTATTTTTCATTCATTATTTTGGCTGCTTTTGGTTTGTTAGATTCAATCTTTATGTTTCTTTCAGAGTTAGAAAACCTTTCAGAAAAATATACATTTTCAAATATATTAAAGTATGTAATTTTTACCACCCCGCATCGTTTGATGGATTTTGTAGAGGGCGCTAGTCTTTTGGGTGTCATGATTGCATTAGGACTTTCCAATCAGGAAGGCAATCTAAATACTTTAAGGACAGCTGGGAAGTCTCCAATGAATATTGTTTTTGTTAGTTCGATTGGCGCATTGATTTTAAGTGCATCTTTATTAATGTTTGATGAAATAGTATTTAGAAAAACTTTTGTAAAAGCCGAGGTAGAAAGAAATATTACTCTAGGAAAGACCCTTCAAAAAGACCAGGATCAAATATGGGTAAATTATGATGAGTCGTTTTTAGGCTTTGAAAGAATCATTGATAATAATATCTATCAGCCAAGATTTATTAAAATAAAAAATAATAAACTTGAGTATTCAATTTCCACTAGCGCTGCTCAAATTAATAAAAAAAATATTATTTTTCCTAAGGAATCTTTATTTAAGCTATATGGAGAGTCGTCTGTTTCTAATCAAGAGACTTTTGAAATCCCAATCCAATCTACCATTTCAATCAAGCACATTGATAATTTAGGAATATCAGATCTTATTGATTATAGAAACTTTCTTTCAAATAGCTCTATTGAACAAGATATTTTATTTAAATCACATTTAGACAAAGCGCTATACAAGAAAATGTATTCACCAGTATCAATTTTGTTGCTAATAATGTTTTTTGGTTCACTAACTTTTAATTCATTACGTGATTCTAGTGTTGGTGGAAGAGTTTTAATCGCAGTAACAGGAGCTTTTATTTATAAATTGTTTCAAGATTTATCTATTGGAATCTTTATTTCCTATCAATTACCAATTTTTATTGGCGTAATATTACCTTCTTTGATGCTTTTATTGATGTCTTTTCTATCTTTTAAAAGAATTTAAATCATTATTATCATCAGTATGATCAAGAATTTTTTTGTAAGATGTTTGAGAAACAATATCACTAGGGGATAGCTTGTCTTTTGAGATATACATATATAGCAAAGGGATGCCAAATAGCGCAAAGGTTATCAAATTCATAAAAAATCTTAGAGATATTTTTTTTATATTTATCTTTTTATTATCAAGGCTGTATATTTCGAATTTCCAAACTGCCATGCCAAGAGTCTTTCCGCCATGTGTCCAGAAATAACCATAAAAACACCAGGTACTTACAAAAATTAGAAGTGGGCCAACCCATTTTGCCTCTATGATGCCTCCGTTAATCCAAACTGCAACCGATCCAACAGCAAACCATACACCTAATAAAAGAAAAAAATCATAAATGCATGCGGCAAATCTTCTTAATGGAAATACAATATATGATTTATGGTTCATTTTGGTATAGTACTAAATTATTTAAAAAAATAAATTAATTAATATGAACACATCATCTGATTTTCTAGGTCATCCAAAAGGCTTGTTTGTTTGCTTCGCTACTGAAATGTGGGAAAGATTCTCATATTACGGAATGAGAGCACTACTCATACTTTATCTAACTAAGCATTGGGAATTTACTGATGCAACTAGCTATTTAATATATGGAGCTTATACGTCATTAGTTTACATAATGCCAGTTTTTGGAGGAATGTTAGCTGATCAAATTTTAGGTTCAAAGAAAGCTGTTACATATGGAGCTATCTTATTAGTATTTGGACATTTAGGGATGACTGTTGAGAGTAATGAACAGATTTTCTATCTATCTCTTGCTTTAATTGTATCTGGTGTTGGCTTTCTAAAACCAAATATATCAACCATGGTTGGAGCTTTGTATGAGGAGGGTGATCCTAGAAGAGACTCAGGCTTCACTATTTTTTATATGGGTATAAATATTGGTGCTTTTACAGCAACTCTTTTATGTGGTTACTTGGGTGAAGAAATCGGCTGGGCATATGGTTTTGGGGCAGCTGGAATTGGAATGTTGCTAGGGTTATTTATATTTTTGTGGGGCCAAAAATATCTTGAGGGATTGGCAGAGCCGCCATCAAATAAATATATGACTAAGGTTAATGGTATTTCATATGAAAATTGGGCATATATTTCTGGCGTTGTAATGGTCCTTGTAACATGGTTTTTAGTTCAGAATTCACAGTTAGTAGGTCAACTATTGGGCGGCTTTGGAGTTATTTTTATCGGGGCTTGGTTGTTATATGCATTATTGAAATGTGCACCTGAAGAAAGAGATAGGTTGATAGTTGTCGGAATTTTAATTCTGTTTTCACTTATATTTTGGGCTTTATTTGAACAAGCAGGATCGTCATTAAACATTCTGACTGATAGGGGTGTTGATAGAGTAATATTAGGATGGGAAGTTCCAGCATCAATGTTTCAATCACTTAACGCTGGATTTATATTTACTATAGCACCTCTTTTTGCTCTTTTATGGATTTCTCTTGCAAAAAGAAATATGGAACCATCTACACCAATAAAATTTTCTATTGGAATAGTGCTTGTAGGGCTTGGATTTTTAGCTCTTGTTTATGGAATGAACTCATCTGAGGGTCTTCAAACAGGAGTCATTTGGATTGTATTAATTTATTTATTACACACACTTGGCGAGCTTTGTCTATCGCCTGTGGGATTATCATCTGTTACTAAATTATCACCACAGAGAATTGTTGGATTTATGATGGGTATGTGGTTTTTTGCATCTGCAGCTGGAAACTATGTTGCTAGTTTAATTGCTAAAGGTACTGCTGGAGATCCTGTTTTGAAAATTGCAGAAAGAATCTATTTTCAAGTCATGAACCTTCCTGAAGATACATTTACAATTTATCAGAAAATTGGATTTATGGATGTCTATACTGATGTAGGACTTATTGCAATTGGATGTGGAATATTTTTGGCCGTAATAACACCACTACTTAAAAAATTGATGCATGGTGCCAGTTAAAGGGAAAAAAGATCCTGTAAAAAAAAATATGGATAAATTCCATAAACCAAAAACTCATCGTGATAAAACTAAATATAATCGGAAAAATAAGCCTAAGAAGCTTGATTAACTTTTGTTAAAATTTTTGTATAGATTTCTTTTAAAGTAAAAAGTTCGCTAATTTTTAAATGTTCATCAATTTGATGGATTGATTTGTTTACTGGACCTAATTCAATTATTTCAGTATTCATTTTTGCAACAAAACGCCCATCTGAGGTTCCACCTTTAGCATTAAATTCTGGAGTATATCCAGCAACTTCCTGAACAGAGTTTGAAACAATATTTTTAAAAAAGTTATTTTGTGTGTAGTAGGGAAGACCATTTAGGTCCCAAGTTAAACTATAATTTAAATTTAACTCCTTTAGTAATGCCTCAAACTTAGACTTTAGACTTTCTTCAGTTGATTCAGGTGAGAATCGAAAGTTAAATGTAAGCTCCAATTCTCCTGGTACAACATTGTGAGCTCCTGTACCAGAATTGATATTAGATATTTGAAAGCTTGTTGGATCAAAGGAATCATTTCCATCATCCCAAATTTTATTGTTAAGTTTTGAAATTAATTCACCTGATTTAAGAATTGGATTTATTACTTTCTCTGGATAGGCGATGTGTCCTTGTTTTCCAAATAGTTTTAAATGTCCGCCAAGCGATCCTCTTCTTCCAATTCTGGCACAATCTGCAACTTTTTTACTTGCGGTGGGTTCTCCAACTAGACAGTAATCTATAATTTCATTTTCTTGAATCATATTTTCAATAATCTTGTCTATAAATCCATCTTTGGATGTACCTTCCTCATTGGATGTCAGCAAGATTGCTAATCTAAAATTTAGATCTTCTGAAGAACTTAGAAAGTCCTTTGAGGCCTCTATAAATGCTGCAACAGATCCTTTCATGTCTGCAACACCTCTTCCATATAATAGGTCATCTTCAATAGTCGCTGAGAAGGGAGGGTATTTCCATTTTTCTTCAGGACCGCTTGGAACTACATCTGTATGACCAAGAAAACAAAATAATTTTCCAGAACTACCAACAGAAGCATATAAATTCTCTACATTTTGATAATTAATTCTTTTAATGTTGAAATTTAATTCATTAAGTTCTTTTTCAATTAAATCAAAGCAACCCATATCTTTCGGCGAAAGAGATTTTATTTTTATTAAACTCTGAAGAAGTTCAATCATTGTTATGGAGCTCCTCATTTAAGCTTGAAGTTTTGTGATTCCTTTTTGCAATAACCTTTCCAGAAAGAGAATCTCTATAAAATAATAAATTTGAATGGCCCGAAACTTCTTTAGCTTTAATAACATTTATTTCTTTTTCATCTGACTCTATGATGTGAATCTTGGTTCCTGATGTAATATATAACCCTGCTTCAACTGTACAGTTATCACCTAAAGATATACCAATACCAGCGTTCGCCCCCAAAAGACAATTTTCTCCAAGTGAAATTTTTTCATTATTTCCTCCTGAAAGAGTACCCATAGTACTAGAACCGCCACCAAGATCAGAATTATTTCCAACGACAACGCCAGCAGAGATCCTTCCTTCAATCATGGCCTTCCCTAATGTGCCCGCATTAAAGTTGACAAAACCTTCCTGCATTATTGTCGTCCCCTCGCTTAGATATGCACCTAATCGAACTCTGCTAGCATCAGCTATACGTACTTTTTTTGGAATAACATAATCCGTAAGACATGGAAATTTATCTAAGGATCTGATGAAGAGATCGTTATTTTTCTCTTTAGATAAATGTAGTTCATTTTCAATATTATTCATTGAAATTGGGCCTTTGTTAGTCCAAGCTACATTTGGAAGAATCTTAAATAAATTTTCAAGATTAAGCGTATTTGGTAAGACAAATTTATAAGATATCAAATGAAGCTTTAAATAGGCATCGGAAACACTTTCGATTGGTTTGTAAAGATCCTCTTCGTTCCAGGCAATTTCAACAAGTTTTTGAAATTTCTTATCGATATCATTAATTTCTTTAAAAACTTCATTATCACCAAACTGAATGCATGGAAAAAACACATCTAGAATTTCATCTTGAGATGAAATATTGGCAATACCTTTTGCAATAATCTTCATGGTTAAATTATAGTTTTATTAGCTCAATTCACACCACTTTTTTTAATGATGCAATAATTTCTTTCATCTTTTTATTAGGTATTAGTGTTTTATTTAAATTTTCGAGTTCAAATATATCTTCTACCTTGTCGCCAAGGGTGTTAATTCTTGCTGAAAATATTGAAAGATTATTGTCATAAAATACTCTGGCAATATCAGATAACAACCCAGGCCTGTCTGACGTTTCAATGGTAATAAGATTTCTTCCTATACTAGTATTGTGCGTATTTGTAATATTAAGTTTGTTTTGGAATTTAATTTTTTTCTTAGCATTTTTGATGCTGTCAGAAAAATCATCATAATTATTGAAATTTTTGATAATTCTTATAGATAATTCTCTAAGTTCACTTTGATTAAGAGCCCTGTCATGGTGTGAAAATTTTGTAATAAAGGTATTTGCTGCCAGCTTATCATCAGTTGAGGTAAAAATATTTGCATCAATGATTTCAAGACCAGACTTTTCAAGAGTTTTTGTTAATTTTAAAAAAAGACCTTTTGAGTTATCCATTTTAATGAATATTTCGAGTAAATTGTCGAACTTATTTTTACATGCTATAACTAAATCACAATTTTTATTTTGAATGATTAATTGAGATTGCCATTTTAACGACTCAGTTGCATTCTTATTGAAATAGCTATCGCTGAACTTAGAAAAATAATTTTTAATAAAGGATTTCTCATCTTTATTTAGCTCAGACAGAACAGAATTTTTTCTATCTAAAGCAATATCAGAGGATGCTTTGATTGGATTTTTGTTAATTTTAGATCTTGTAAGAGTATATAAATCTCTTAATAACTGATGCTTCCAACCGTTCCATAGTGCGGGGTTGGTGGCTCTGATGTCGTTTACGGTCAGTAAATATAAGTAATTTAATTTTTCATTCTGTTCTACTTCTTTAGCAAAGTCATTTACTGTTAGCGGATCTGAAATATCTTTTTTTTGAGAAATTGAGGACATTATTAAATGTTTTTTTACAAGCCATGATATTAGTTTTGCATCCGTTGAAGACATTCCTAGTCTCTTGGCAAAATTGAAACTTGTTTTTGCTCCTATTTCTGAGTGATCTCCGCCTTTGCCTTTTCCAAGATCATGAAATAAACCTGCAATATATAGTATTTCAATCTTAGGAAGTTTTTTAATTAACTCATGTTCAAGTAGAAATCTCTCTTGTTCATAAAGTTTCATTTGACGCATATTTCTAACAACCTTTAATGAATGTTCATCAACTGTGTAAACATGAAATAAATCAAATTGCATTTGTCCAACGACTTCACCAAATTCAGGAATATATTTTTGAAGAATTCCAAGGCTTTTCATAGTCTTAAGAATAGATGAAAGATTATGTTCTGACTTTAAGATATCTAGAAATTGTTCGGCAAAATATTTATCTTTTCGAAATTCTTGATCAATAAGATTTAAGTTTTTTCTTAGCAATGCTTTTGTTTCGGTATCAATTAAATTTATTTTTTTACTTTTGCCTATTTCTAAAAATAACTTAAATATAAGATCTTTATTTGTTTTGATGTCAATGTTTTCATTTATTCCGATTTTACTTTTATGTTTATAAATTGGATTTGCATTTTTAAATAAATTTTTTGGGTATGTTTCGTTATATTTTTCAAACACTGTACTGTTAAAATATGATATGTACTCAGCCATTTCGTAATATTTTCTCATCATCTTCTCAACAGTTGATTTAGTATCTTTTTCGGAGATAGAATTTATATTCTTGGAGATTTCTATTTGAGATTCAAAGCTTAGTCTATTTCTGTCAGTTAAGAGATTGGCGTGAAACCTAAGAAATTTAATAAAATTATAGGCAATTAAAGTATTTTTATATTGACCATCTAATAGTTTCGATTTTTTGATTGCAGGTTGAGAATCAAGATCAAAGCAGTGTTGCAGTATCCACAGAGCAGTTTGAAAGTCTCGCATGGTACCGGGTGATTCTTTCAAGTCAGGCTCAAGATTAAAAGCAGTTGAAAAGAACTGATTATGTCTCTTTTGCTGCTCAATGTATTTTTCATTGTAAAAATTATTTTTTGTCCATAATTTGGACAAAGTCATAGTTATCTCTTTATCAATATCTTTATTTGAAATGATTGAGCGCCTAGTAAGGTAAGAGGTAAACTCTTTTATGTCCGATTTTGATATATCTTTTATGTCCTTTACCGTTCGAACCGAATGTCCAACTTTGACGCCTTGATCCCACAAATAACTTATAAATTTTTCTAAATTATTAAAGTTTTTATTTTTCTTAATTTCAACAATTGATATATCAACATCAGATGTAGGAAACATTTCTTTTCTACCAAAGCCACCATTTGCGTAGATTGCAAAGTTTTCATGCAAATTAAGATCTTTAAACTTCCTTTTGATTGAATTTTCTATAACATTTGAATGTTTTCGTAGATATTTATTAATCTTTGTTGGCTCCAGATATATATCTGAAATATTCTTAAAGAAATCTTTATTTATTGATTCGAACTTTTCTTTCATACATATTCATCACTTCTTTTTGTCAGAATCTCATAACCATCTTTTGTAACTGAAATAGTATGCTCCCATTGAGCAGAATTTCTTCCGTCTTTTGTCTCAACAGTCCATCCATCCTTTAGTACCTTTGAAAACTTTCTTCCTTGATTAATCATAGGCTCTATTGTGAAACACATTCCATCTCTCAATTCTATTCCTGTACCAGCTTTTCCGTAATGCAGAACTTGTGGCTCTTCATGGTATACAGTACCAATTCCATGACCACAATAATCTTCAACAACGCTGTAATGATTTTTTTCAGCATGTGTTTGGATTGCATTTCCAATATCTCCAAGGAAGGCACCTGGTTTTACCACTTCAATGCCTTTATAAAGACACTCTTGTGTAACTTTTACTAATCTTTCATTATGAGGAGCACATTTTCCTACAAGAAACATTTTTGAGGTATCACCATGCCAACCATCTTTCACAACAGTTACATCTATGTTTAATATGTCACCACTTTTTAATACTTTTTCGTTACTAGGAATGCCATGACATATAACTTGATTCAAGCTAGCACATATAGTTTTCTCATAACCGTTGTAACCAACATTAGCTGGAATTGCTTTTTGAACATTTACAATATGGTTAAAACATATTTCATCTAACTCTCCAGTTGATATGCCTGGAACCACATGAGGTGAAATCATTTCTAAAACTTCGGCTGCCAGCTTTCCAGCAACCCTCATTTTATCTATATCATTTTTAGATTTTACTGATATTTTCATTTTTTTTCATTTACATCTAGACATTAGCCAACTTAATCTATAAAGTACAATTTTAATGTCAGCGTATTATTTTAGCTCATTAAATTCAAAAAATTCTTTAAATAGTATTCCTAATTTTTTCCTTAAAATTCTCTTGTTTGAGGTAAATTTATAATGTCATTTCCAGCTATATTAGCACTTGAAGATGGAAGTGTATTCTATGGAAGAGGTTTTGGAAAAGAAAAGTTTGATGTTGGAGAATTAGTTTTTAATACCTCAATGTCTGGATATCAAGAAATAATTACTGATCCCTCATACAAAAAACAAATAATAACTTTTACTCATCCTCATATTGGCAATACTGGAATAAATAATTATGATAATGAGTCAAATCAAGTTCATTCCTCAGGTGTTGTTGTAAATAAATTTTGTGAGAAGCCAAGCAACTGGCGTTCTGTAAAATCTTTGGAAGAATTTTTAAATGAAAATAATGTGATGGCTATTTCTGATGTGGATACAAGAGAAATCACTACAATTTTAAGAGAAAAAGGTGCATTGAATTGTTGCATTGGTTCTTTATCAAAAATTTCTGAAAAAGATGCTATTAAAAAAGCGCAAGAATTTGATGGCTTAAAGGGAATGGATCTTGCTCAAGTGGTTTCAACAAAGGATGAATATCTATGGAATAAGGGCGTTTGGCCAGAAAATCAGAAAACTAAAGATTCAAACATGGTTGTTGCTTATGACTATGGTATTAAAGAAAACATACTAAGGCTTCTTGCAGACCATGTTGGAGAAGTCAAAGTTGTAAATGCAGAAACTCCTTTTAAAGAAATTATGAAACTTTCTCCAAAAGGTATATTTTTATCAAATGGTCCTGGCGATCCAGAACCATGTACATATGCTATTGATAATATTAGGAAATTCTTGAAAGAAGGAGTTCCTATTTTTGGAATATGCCTAGGACATCAATTATTAGCATTGGCTGGAGGAGCAAAAACTTACAAGATGAAATTTGGTCATCATGGTGCAAATCATCCTGTTCAAGATGTTGAGTCAAAGGAAGTATTCATTACAAGTCAAAATCATGGATTTGCCGTAGATGAGGATACATTACCATCAAATATAAAGACCACACATATTTCTTTATTTGATAAATCACTTCAAGGCATTGAGTTTAAAGATACTCCAGCATTTAGCTTCCAAGGACATCCTGAAGCAAGTCCTGGTCCACAAGAAATCCAAAGCCTATTTACAAAATTTAGCATCATGGTAAAAGATTATGCCAAGACGTAAAGATATTTCATCGATTTTAATTATTGGTGCAGGTCCAATTATTATTGGTCAGGCTTGCGAATTTGATTATTCAGGCGCTCAAGCTTGTAAGGCCCTAAAAGAAGAGGGTTTTAGAGTAATACTTGTAAACTCTAACCCTGCAACAATTATGACAGATCCCTTATTAGCAGATGCAACTTACATTGAGCCAATTCATTGGAAATCTGTTGAAAAAATAATAGAAAAAGAAAAACCTGATGCGATATTGCCTACTATGGGAGGCCAAACAGCTTTAAATACAGCACTAACATTAGATAAAAATGGCGTTCTTGAAAAACATAATGTTGTTTTAATTGGAGCAAATAGAACGGCAATAGATAAGGCTGAGGATAGGCAGCTTTTTGATGAAACAATGCAGGCAATAGGGCTGGAAACACCTGCCTCTGGAATTGCACATTCTATTGAAGATGCTTTAAGAGTTCAGAAAGAAATTGGTTTCCCTTGTATTATAAGACCCTCTTTTACAATGGGAGGTACCGGAGGAGGTATTGCCTATAACATATCAGAATTTAAAACGATTTGTGAGAAAGGTCTTGAGCTATCTCCAACCAATGAGCTTTTGATAGATGAGTCTTTGATTGGTTGGAAAGAATATGAGATGGAGGTAGTTAGAGACTGCAAAGATAATTGTATTATTATTTGTTCTATTGAAAATCTAGATCCAATGGGAATTCATACTGGAGACTCAATAACCATTGCTCCTGCTCAAACTTTAACGGACAAAGAATTCCAAATAATGAGAAATGCTTCTTTTAAAATTTTAAGAGAAATTGGTGTCGATACCGGAGGGTCTAATGTTCAATTTGCAGTCAATCCAGAAAATGGAAAGATGGTCGTTATCGAAATGAATCCAAGGGTCAGCAGGTCATCCGCGTTAGCTTCAAAAGCGACAGGGTTTCCAATAGCTAAAGTTGCAGCTTTATTATCTGTAGGATTTACTTTAGATGAATTAAAAAATGATATTACAGGAGGCCTAACCCCTGCATCATTTGAACCAAGTATTGATTATATAGTCACGAAAATTCCAAAATTTGCTTTTGAAAAATTTCCACAAGCAAGTCCAAAGCTAACGACACAAATGAAATCTGTTGGTGAAGTTATGTCGATTGGTTCCAGCTTTCAAGAATCATTTCAAAAAGCCTTATGTAGCATGGAAGAAGAATTAAATGGAATTAATTCCTTAGCAAAAGATCAGGAATTTGCGTCTGATGAAAAAATACAAAGCGAATTAACAATACCAGGACCCAAAAGACTATTCTATGTAGCAGATGCAATAAGAAAAGGTTGGTCCATAGAAAAGATACATAGTTACACAAAAATTGATTTCTGGTTTTTAGAACAAATTGAAGAACTTATAAATCTTGAGAATGAGCTTGTTAATGCAGGTATTAAGAATTTAGACAAAGATAAAATTATTCAAATTAAAGAGAAGGGTTTTTCTGACAATAGAATTGCTGAGCTAGTAAGAGTTGATGAAGATGAAATAAGAGCACTTAGAAAAGAATTTAACATAACTCCTGTATATAAAAGAGTAGATACTTGTGCTGCCGAATTCGCAACATCAACTTGCTATATGTATTCTACATATGGAGGAAAGTGTGAAAGTAATCCAACTTCAAAGAAAAAAATATTAGTTTTAGGTAGTGGACCAAATAGAATCGGACAAGGAATAGAGTTTGATTATTGTTGTGTTCATGCATCCTTGGCAATGCAAGAGGAGGGTTATGAATCGATTATGGTTAATTGTAATCCTGAGACAGTCTCTACAGATTATGATGTTTCCAATAGACTATATTTTGAACCAATAACTGCTGAAAAAATTCTAGATATTATTGATATTGAAAAACCAGAAGGTGTCGTTATACAGTTTGGTGGACAAACTCCTTTAAAACTTGCTGATGTTCTCTCTGAAAAAGGAGTGAATATTCTTGGAACAAATGTTGATGCAATCGATAGATCTGAAGATAGAGAAAGGTTTCAGGAATTAGTTAATAAATTAAATTTAAAACAGCCTTCAAATACAACTGCTAAAAATGTCGATGAAGCTCTTAGCGAGGCAAAAAAAATAGGTTTTCCAATTGTTGTAAGGCCCTCTTATGTTCTTGGTGGAAGAGCAATGCAACTAGTCAATAATATTCAGGAGCTTGAAAAATATCTGAGTGAAGCAGTCGAAGTATCAAATAGCAAGCCTATTCTTCTTGATAGCTATTTAACTGATGCAATCGAAGTTGATGTAGATGTAGTTTCAGATGGAACAAATATTGAAATAGGTGGCATATTACAGCATATAGAGCAAGCAGGTATTCATTCAGGAGATTCAGCATGTTCTCTTCCTCCATATAGCTTATCTCAAGAAATTCAAAATAAAATGAAAGCGCAAGCTATTGATATAGCAAAAGAACTAAAAATTATTGGCTTAATGAATATTCAATTTGCTATTAAAGCAAATGAAGTCTATATCATTGAGGTTAATCCAAGAGCATCTCGTACTGTTCCATTTATTTCTAAAGCAATTGGACATTCATTGGCTAAGGTTGCATCTAAAGCAATGATTGGTAAGAGTTTAATAGAACAGAAGTTTTCATCAAAACTTCCTAAAGGCTTGTCTTTTGTAAAAGAAGCTGTGATGCCATTTGATAAATTTCCTCATGTAGATCCTATTTTGGGACCAGAAATGAAATCTACTGGCGAAGTTATGGGTATTGGCCCTAATTTTGGAGAGGCATATGCAAAAGCTCAAAAAGGTGCAAACAAAATTTTAAGAAAATCAGGCAATGTATTTATAAGTGTCAAATCTTCTGATAAAAAATATCTTGATGAATTTGCTCCAGCAATAATAAATTCAGGGTTTGAAATAATTGCAACTTCTGGTACGGCAGATCATATAGAAAAACTTGGCTACGCTGTTTCAAAGATCAACAAGGTTAATGAAGGTAGGCCACATATTGTTGATATGTTGCTCAACAATGAAATAGATTTAGTAATTAACACAACTGAGGGTTCTCAATCAATTCAAGACTCTGCATCTATTAGACAAAGCGCCTTAAGAAATAAGATTTTTTGCACAACTACAATGTTTGGGGCTTTTGCAATCATAGCTGCTTTAAAAAGTATTGAAGAAAATTGGACATACAGCACTCTTCAAGAAATTAATAAATAGTTATTCAAGTTGCTATAATGCTTTGATGAGTAGAGTTCCACTTACAAAAGAAGGAGAGGCTTTAATTAAAGAAAAATTATATAACTTAAAGTTTGTTGAAAGGCCTCAAATATCAGAAGCAATTGCTGAAGCAAGAGCGCATGGTGATTTAAAAGAAAATGCAGAGTATCACGCAGCAAAAGAGCTTCAAGGTTTGATAGAAGCAAAAATTACTGAAATGGAGAATGCAATAGTAAATGCTCAGGTTATTGATGTTAAAGATATTCCCGAAACTGGAAGAGTGATTTTCGGATCTACTGTAAAAGTATATGACAGCGATAATGATTTGAAATTAACTTATAAGATTGTTGGTAATCTTGAATCCGATCCCAACAATGGACATATTTCTATTGAAACGCCCATAGCAAAAGGTTTAATTGGTAAATTTGTTGACGATGAAATTAAAATTCAAACTCCATCTGGTGATTTAAATTATGAGGTCCTTGAAGTAAAACATATCTAATGGTGTATTTGGATAACTGGGCTTTAAAAGCAAAACAGATGGGTTATCGATCAAGAGCGGTTTTTAAGTTAGAAGAAATATTTAACAAAACAAGAACCAATAGCTTTAAGTATGTTTTAGATTTAGGTTCATCTCCAGGTGCTTGGTCACAATTTATTTTAAAAAAAAATTCTAATGCAAATGTGTTTGCTCTTGACATATTGGATATGGAACCAATCGAAGGGGTAAAATTTTTTAAACAAGATATTGAACAGATTTATAATATTCCTCAGATTTTTAAATTAAAAGATAATTTTAATCTTGTAATATCTGATATAGCCCCCAACTTGAGTGGTATTAAGCTAATTGATAATAAAAATATTTTTGATTTAAATAAATTAACTATTGATATAGCATCTGATTTTTTATGTAGGGATGGAATACTAATTATGAAAACCTTTCAAAATAATTTTTTGAAAACATTAAGAAAAGATATGGAATTATCCTTTAAGATAGTTCAAACTTATAAACCTGCTGCATCAAAAAAAAAATCAGGTGAAATATATTTGTATGGAGAAAAATAATAAATGAGTAGTTTTTTAAGAAATATAATTGTTTGGGTAGCCTTAGGCTCATTAATGGTCTATGTTTTTAATAACATAGATAATTCATCTGCAAGAGAGCAAATTAGTTATAGCCAGTTCAAAGAAGAAGTTCTATCTGACAGAATAGCTAAGGTTGTATACAAAGGTGATCAGATGACAATAATCGGAGATCGTCTTGATGGTTCTAAATTTGAAACGACTCACCCCATCTTTAAAAGAGATGAAGCTGTTGAAAACGCAATTGAGCAAAATGGGATAATTGCTGAATATGAGAAGATTGAACAACCATCTATCTTTTCACAACTACTTGTTGGGGCTTTCCCAATAATTCTATTATTGGCAATTTTCTTCTTTTTTATGAGACAGATGCAAGGAGGTATGTCTGGAAAAGGCGGTCCAATGTCATTTGGAAGAAGTAAAGCTAAATTAATGGAGGGAGGAAAAGTTAAAACTACCTTTAAAGATGTTGCCGGTTGTGAAGAAGCAAAACAAGATGTTCAAGAGCTTATAGATTTTTTAAAGGATCCAACCAAATTTCAGAAACTTGGTGGAAAAATACCAAGAGGTGTCTTGATGGTAGGTCCTCCAGGAACAGGTAAAACTCTAATTGCAAGAGCTTGTGCCGGAGAGGCTAAGGTACCTTTTTTTACTATTTCTGGTTCAGATTTTGTTGAAATGTTTGTTGGTGTTGGAGCTTCAAGAGTAAGGGATATGTTTGATCAAGCAAAGAAACAAGCACCTTGTATTGTCTTCATAGATGAAATTGATGCTGTTGGAAGACACAGGGGGGCTGGCCTTGGTGGAGGTCATGATGAAAGGGAACAAACACTCAATCAATTACTAGTTGAGATGGACGGCTTTGAAGGAAATGATGGCGTTATTGTTATAGCTGCAACTAATAGGCCAGATGTTCTTGATCCAGCACTTCTTAGACCTGGAAGGTTTGATAGACAAGTTGTAGTTGATTTACCTGACATTAGAGGCAGGGAAGCAATATTAAAAGTCCACATGAGAAAAGTTCCTCTTGCTTCAGATGTTGATCCACTTGTTATTGCAAGAGGTACACCTGGTTTTTCTGGAGCAGACTTAGCAAATCTAATTAATGAGGCAGCACTTTTTGCAGCTAGATATTCTGATAAAAAAATTGACCAGTCTCACCTTGATCTTGCTAAAGATAAAATCATGATGGGCGCTGAAAGAAAATCTATGATTTTAAGTGAGGAACAGAAGAGAATTACTGCCTATCATGAGGCCGGGCACGCGATTGTTGGTAGGCTATGCCCAACTCATGATCCTGTATATAAAGTAACAATCATTCCTAGAGGAAGAGCATTGGGAGTAACAATGTTTTTACCTGAGGAGGATACTTATATGCAAAGCAAGGAGTATCTTCTAGGAAGAATTGCTACTCTTTTTGGCGGAAGGATTGCAGAAAGTATTATTAATGGTAATCAAGGTATTACTACTGGAGCTTCAAATGATATTGAGGTAGCCACAGGTATTGCAACCAATATGGTAACAAAGTGGGGTTTTTCTGATTCATTGGGCACTATCAAATATGGTGAAGATGAAGGTAGCCCATTCTTAGGTAGATCTGTATCAAATCCTGCTCCAACTAGAAGTGAAGAAACATCAAAATTAATTGATTCTGAAGTGAAGTCGATTATCGATTCATGCTACAAGAGAGCTGAGAAATTGTTAAAAGAAAACTTGGATAAACTGAATGTCATGGCTGATGCACTTTTAAAGTATGAAACCATTGATGCAAACCAAATTGATGACATTATGGCTGGTGCAACCCCAAGGGAGCCTGAGGGTTGGTCTGATGACAAGCCAACTGGTAAATCAAATAAAAAAACTTCAATAAAAGGTGCGGCAGAGGAGTTATAATTCTCCCTCATGAATTTAAAATTTGGCACCGATGGGATTAGGGGACCCGTCGAAAGTGTTATAACCCCTGAAGCCTGTCTTAAAATTGGACATGCTACCGGCCTAGTAATGAAAGAACTAGGCTGGAAGACCGTAGTAATTGGAAAGGATACTCGTTTATCAGGATATATGCTTGAATCGGCTTTACAGGCTGGTTTTATAGCTGCTGGAGTAAATGTGAGACTTTTGGGTCCTCTCCCAACTCCAGGCGTAGCATACTTAACAAAAACCTTAAGAAACAAGTTTGGCGTTGTGATCAGCGCTTCACATAATGACTTTTTAGATAATGGAATAAAAATTTTTAATGAAGATGGAGAAAAAATATCCAGAGACATTGAAAAAAGAATCGAAAAGTACCTTTCAATAGAATTAATTCCTGTCGAAACCTCTGCAATTGGAAAAGCATATAGGTTTGATGAATCTGGACCAAGGTATATTGAATTTTGTAAATCTACTGTGCCTTCAAACTTATCATTTGCATCTTTAAGAATTGTTTTAGATTGTGCAAATGGAGCATGCTATAAAGTTAGCCCTGAAATATTTGAAGAGCTTGGTGCAGAAGTAATTACAATTGGAAATGAGCCAGATGGCTACAATATTAATCAAAATTGCGGTTCAACTCATCCAGAATTTGTAAAAGAGGAGGTGGTTAAACATAGAGCTGATTTTGGAATTTCTCTTGATGGAGATGGCGACAGAGTAATTTTAGTAGACGAAAAGGGTAATCTTCTTGATGGGGATGACTTAATTTACATCCTAGCGTTTTCAAATCCTAATAGAACAGGATCATGGGCTGGTGTTGTAGGAACCAAGATGAGTAATTTAGGGTTAGAACAAGGACTTCAAGAGCTAGGTTATAAGTTTGAAAGAGCTGATGTTGGGGATAAATATGTCAGTGAGATGTTATCAAAAAAGGGTTGGTTGCTTGGTGGTGAAGCATCTGGCCACATCATATGCAAAGATCTTGTGAGCACTGGAGACGGAACCATTGCTGCACTAAAAGTAATATCATCTTTGCTTCTTTTAGGTAAAAAACCATCTGAAGTACTTTCAAATTTCACTAAAATTCCACAAATCAACAAGGCTGTAACTGTTTCTAACAAAGATATTATTAATGACAAAGATTTAAAATTATTGATCAAAGAGATTGAGAGCGATATAACTGTTGGAAGGGTGCTTGTGAGAGCGTCAGGAACTGAGCCAAAGATTAGAATTATGATTGAAGCACCAGAAGAGTCGGTAGCAATTAAGTTTGTAAATGATATTGAGAATTTAATCAGGTCAAAAATTTAATGATTATTGCCAATTGGAAATCAAACGGAGGGTTAATGATGATCCAGGATTGGACTTCTGATTTTATTAATTCATGCTCACCCAAAGATTTTTATGTTGGAATAGCCCCCCCTGTAATTTATATTTCTGATTTCAGTTTATTGGAATGGGATTTGGATACACTTAAAGAAAAATCAAACAATAAAATTTGGGATATTAATATTGGTGCCCAAGACATAGATCATTTGTCTGGCTCTAGAACAGGAACTGTATCTATTAGAATGTTTGAAGAATTTGGTATAGATTTTGCAATTATTGGTCATTCTGAACGAAGAGAGTTTTTCAATGAAGATAATGATTTAATAAAACAAAAAATCATTGCTCTAAATAATAGTAATATAAAAACAAAGATATTATGTATTGGAGAGACTAAAGAAGAAAACGATAAAGGCATTACAAAAGATATACTCAAAAATCAGCTTGAAGTAGTTGATGCTATGGAGCTAGAAAATTTTATAATAGCTTATGAACCGGTTTGGGCAATCGGAAGCGGATTAACCCCACATCCAAAAGATATAAATGAAATACATAAATATATTAAAGATGTTGTACAATCCAATTCTGCAAATAAGCTTATACCAAAAGTTTTATATGGTGGAAGCGTTACAGATAAAAATGCTGAAAGCTTTTTTAAGGAAGAATTTGTAGATGGCGCACTGGTTGGAGGAGCATCGCTTGATGGTAAAACCTTTGCAAATATAGTAAATATTTATAATAGTACAAAATAGATATGATAGTTTTGTTAACAGTAATTAATGTGATACTAACTGTTGTAATAATAGTTATGGTTTTGTTGCAACAAGGAAAGGGCTCTGATCTTGGTTCAGCATTTGGGGGCGGATCTTCCAATTCAATGTTTGGAGCCTTAGGGCCGTCAGATTTTTTAGGAAAATTAACATATGCGGTAGTTGCAATATGGTTAATTCTTTCTTTGCTTTTAGCATATTTATTAAAGACAGAAGATTCAGAAGACGTTTTTGATACTCCATTAATTGAAGAAGTCAAAGAGGAAGAGCTCTCTGATGAAATTCCATTAGATTAATTTACCCAATTGGTGCCGAAGGCGGGACTTGAACCCGCACGAGCTTTCGCTCACTAGCCCCTCAAGCTAGCGTGTCTACCAATTCCACCACTTCGGCTAAAAAAATGAGATTATATCAATATTATGATTAGTCATATATAAAACTTACTTGACCAATCATCGATACTTTCATAAACTTCATGTTCGCTGCGTTGCGGGGTGGAGCAGTCTGGTAGCTCGTCGGGCTCATAACCCGAAGGTCGTTGGTTCAAATCCAGCCCCCGCTACCAAAGTTATATATAAATTTTGTGGGGCATATGCCCTTTTTTTATAGAAAAAATGAATATAGAAGAATTAAATAACATCGTTGAACCCGTAGTTACTAGAAATAAATGTATTTTATGGGGAATAGAGATTTTACGAGGTAAAAAAAGAAATACATTACGAGTTTTTATAGATTCTTATGACAATGTTGATATAAATGATTGCGAAAATATCTCTAAGGATCTTTCATACGAACCTTCTCTTGATATGTATTTTGGAGATGATTATATACTTGAAGTTTCCACACCAGGAATAGATAGAAAATTTTTTGATATTTCTCAGTTAAATGACTTTATTGGCGAAAATTTGGAGTTTAAGACAAAGGAGCTCATCAATGGTCAGCGAAAGTTTTCTGGTAAACTGACAGACTGTAATGATGTAACTTTCACAATAAAAGATATCAAAGAGCCTAATATCATGAAATTTAAGTTTGCCGATCTGGATTTATGTAAACTTAAACCGAATTATAATAATTTAATAAAGGAACGTTCTCATGCAAAGTAATGAAATTTTAGCTGTTGTTGAATCAGTCTCAACCGAGAAAGGTTTAGACAAAGATATAATTTTTGAAGCTATTGAAATTGCAATAGCATCGGCCTCTCAAAGGCATTTTCATGAAGATGCAGATCTTTTTGTAAGTATTAATAGAGATACTGGGGATTATACAACTCACAGAAACTGGATTGTATTTGAGGACACAAATGAAGAATTCCATCATGAAACTCATATAACTCCAGATGAATCAAAAATGGAATTAGGAGCAATTTTTTCAAAAGAGCAAGATAATATTAAGTTTGGCAGAATTGAGACTCAAGCAGCTCGACAAGTTATGCTGCAAAAAGTTCGTGAAGCAGAAAGAAAGAAAATTGTTGAGCAATTTAGATCTCAACATAATAAATTAGTATCTGGATCAGTTAAAAGGGTCACAAGAGATAATATAATTGTTGATATTACCCAAGAAGCTGAAGCATTATTACCTAGAGATAGGTTGATGCCTGGCGAAATTTATAAAATTAATGATAGGATTAGAGCCATCTTGCAAATAGTTGAAGTTGAGGGAAGAGGGCCACAACTGATGTTGAATCGTTCATGTCCTGAAATGGTAACAGAATTGTTTAGTATTGAAGTACCAGAAATCAACGAGGATATTATTGAAATTAGAGGTGTTGCAAGAGATGCTGGATCAAGATCAAAAATTGCTGTTAAGACTAATGATGGAAGAATTGATCCAGTTGGTGCATGTGTTGGCATGCGAGGTTCTAGAGTTCAGGCAGTTTCTTCTGAGCTAGGAAATGAAAGAATTGACATAATTATATATGACGACAATCCAGCGCAATTAGTTATCAATGCATTATCTCCTGCAAAAGTTGAATCGATAGTTATGGATGAAGATTCAAGATCAATGGATATTGCAGTAAATGAAGATAATCTTGCTCTTGCTATTGGGTCTAGAGGACAAAACATAAGATTAGCTTCTAGACTTGTTGGTTGGGATTTAAATATTATCAGTAACGAAGAAGCTGAAGCAAAATTAAAAGTAGACGAGACTGAATTTTTAGCAAAAATAATTGACAGCTTGGAATTACAAGAGGACATTGCAGAAAAAATAATATCATATGGTTTTTCAACCTTTGATGATATAGCTTACGCAGATAATAAGATTTTTAGTGAATTTATTGATTCTGAAGAAGAGATCAATAGGATCAAATCTGCATCTGAAGATGCTGCTCTACTTGAGGCTATGGGTGCTGTTACAGAAGAAGAGGATAATGTTGAGTCTTTAGCAGGACTTAATCTTGATGAAGACAATATTGTTAAATTAGCAAGCAAAGGAATTAAAAATAAAGATGATCTAGCAGAGCTTTCAATTGATGAGCTTCAAGAAATAATTGATATCACTGAAGATGATGCATCAAAGATGATTATGAAGGCTAGAGAGCATTGGTTTAATTAGTAAGGAGATATTTTGACAATAACTGTAAAAGATTTTGCAAAAACTTTGAAGATATCTAATGAAGCTCTTTTGCAGAGAATGCAAAAAGCTGGATTAAGTCATTCGAAAGATACTGATGAGATTACTCCAACAGATAAGCAGGCTCTACTAAAATCATTAAAAGCCGTATCAAAATCAAAATCTAAATCTGTTACATCTGAATCTGGAGTCAAAGTAACTTCAAAAGGTAAATCCTCATCTGCTATAAGCGCAACGAAAAATTATTCTGATGATATAGAGGCTAAAAGGGCTGCTGCTTCAGAGCAACTCAAAGAGCAGCAAATTAAAAGAGAAGAACAATTAAAAGCAGCTATTAAAGAAAAACAAACTCATAAAAAGAAACAATATAAAACAGCCAAAGACTCAAGTGCTGCTGAAAAAGTTGATGTTAAAGATCAACTTTCTAGTGCAGTAAATGCATATAAAAAGAAAGAGCAGAATTTTGTTACAGATTCTCAACATCAGTTTGAAGCTCCAAAGGAATTTATAAAAAAAGATATAGAGGTTCCTGAAACTATTCAGGTTGGAGAACTTGCAAAGTTAATGGCTGTAAAAGGTGGAGAGGTTGTAAAGAATCTTATGAGCCTTGGAACTATGGCTACAACGAATGATATTATCGACCAAGATACTGCTATCTTAGTTGTAGATGAAATTGGACATAACGGAATTCCTATTCAGCTAGATAATTTTGAAGAAGATTTAGCTAGTTTAATCGAGTATAAAGATAAACCTAAATCAAGACCTCCCGTGATTACTGTTATGGGTCATGTTGATCATGGAAAAACTACATTATTAGATTACATAAGAAAGACCAAGGTTGTTGATGGTGAGGCGGGAGGTATAACCCAACATATTGGAGCTTATCAAGTTCAGACCTCAAAAGGATTACTTACTTTTATAGATACGCCAGGCCACGCTGCTTTTTCTTCAATGAGAGCAAGAGGAGCAAATACTACAGATATCGTTATTTTAGTTGTTGCTGCAAATGACGGAATCAAACCTCAAACCGAAGAAGCAATTAACCATGCAAAAGCAGCTGATGTATCAATTGTTGTTGCTATTAACAAAATAGATCTAGAGGGTTCTGACGTAGAAAAAGTTAAGGGTGACTTAGCTGCAAAAGATTTAACACCAGAGGACTGGGGTGGAAATATTCAAATGGTCCCAGTTTCTGCGCTAAAAGGAGATGGGATTGACGATTTATTAGAGAGGGTTTCACTTGAAGCTGAAATTTTGGAACTTAATGCACACTATGAGGGTCCTGCTCAAGGTGTTGTAATAGAATCAGAATTAGATAAATTTAGAGGTTCAGTCGCAACATTTTTAGTACAAAATGGGACATTAAAGGTAGGAGATTTAGTTGTTTCAGGTAATGCAACTGGAAAAATCAAAAGTATAGTCAATAGTGATGGCAAAAAAATTAAAACTGCAACTCCGTCAGCTGCAGTTGAAATTTTAGGTTTAAATTCTGTTCCAAATGCTGGAGATCAATTTCAGGTTGTTTTAAATGAAAAGCAAGCCAAAGAGATCACGGAATACAGAGCCACAAAAGAAAAAGAAAAAAAACTTCTCAAACAAAAAGATGATACAGCAGGTGATTTATTTGAGTCTTTAGGACAAGAGGCAAAAAAAACATTAAATGTAATTGTTAAAACGGATGTTGGAGGAACATGCGAAGCAATATTAGCTGCACTTAATGATCTAAGTACAGAAAAAGCTAAGGTAAAAATTGTATCAAGCGGCGTTGGTGGAATTAGTGAATCTGATGCAAATTTAGCTATAGCAGTTGATTCAATAATAATTGGTTTTAATGTAAGAGCAGATAATACTGCAAAAAAAATAATTGAAGCTGAAGAAATACATTTAAGTTATCACAGTATTATCTATGAATTATTGGATGATATTAAATCAAGAATGAGTGGATTATTAGATCCAATTATTAAAGAAGAAATTATTGGAACAGCTGAAGTCTTAGAAGTCTTCAATTCTCCAAAATTTGGTCAGGTTGCTGGTTGTAATATTATAGAAGGAAATGTGTTGAGAAATAAGCCTGTAAGAGTTTTAAGAGATGAAATTGTAATTTTTGAGGGCGAACTAAATTCACTTAGACGATTTAAAGAAGATGTTAATGAAGTTAAAAATGGTAATGAATGCGGAATGGGCATTAAAAACTATAAAGATATTAGACCCGGCGACAAAATTGAGGTTTTTGATAGAAAAGAAGAAGCTCAAGTATTATAGGACCTATGACCACAAATAGATCTGAAAAAATTGCAGATTTACTTAAAAAAGAGATCTCTTTAATCATTAGTAATGAAATTAAAGATCCGAGATTAAAAAATATTAATGTTACTGCAGTGAAAGTTTCTGATGATATAGGTATTGCTACAGCTTTTTATACAATTATTGGAAAGTCTGTAAAAAAAGATGATAGTGAAATAGATAGTCAAATATTAAAAAAATTCTCTGGAATGATTAGATCCAAGATTGCGAAAAAAATAAAAATTCGAAGAATCCCAAAAATAATATTTAGGTTCGATGAAAGTATTGAATATTCAGAAAATATAGAAAATCTATTAAGAAATTTAAATAAATGAATGGCTTTTTATTAATCAACAAGCCCAGTGGTTTATCTTCAAACCAGGTTGTTCAAAAAATAAAAAAAATATTTAAAGTTAACAAAGTTGGTCATTTAGGAACATTAGATCCTTTAGCATCGGGTTTGTTGATTCTTGCATTTAATCGAGCTACAAAATTTTCAAACTACTTTTTAGAATCAGATAAACATTATGAGGTAGAAATCGAATTAGGCAGATCCACTGATACCGATGATTCAGAGGGAAATGTGATCTTTGAATCAACTTTTAATCCTAATAAAGATGAAATTATGGTGGCGCTATTATCATTTCAAGGTGATTCTATGCAAGTACCGCCTTTTTTTTCAGCGCTTAAACATAAAGGAACCCCTTTATACAAATATGCCAGACGTGGAGAATATATTAAAAAAGATCCTAGAAAAATAACTGTTAATAAAATTGACAATATAAAAATTATTGATAAGTCATGTAAATTTTCAATAAGTTGTTCAAAAGGAACTTATATAAGATCTATTGCAAGAGACTTAGGTGATAAACTTAAATGCGGTGCTCACATGACTAACCTTAAAAGAGTTCAACAACACGAATTTAGGTTATCTCAAGCAAAAGAAATTCAGGATGCCTCGTATAAAGATTTAATAACAATTGAGAAAGCTTTCAAATATATAGATTCAATTAAAATATCAAAAGATGATACAAAGAAGTTTATAAATGGAGTTGAACTTAAATTTGAGGAAAGTCAAAGAGACTGTATCAAAGTTTATAATGAAAACGACGATTTCTTGGGTCTTGGTGAGGTGAATAAAAACTTTTTAAAACATAAACAGCTTGTTTAAAGCCGTAATTAGTTATATTATTCTCTCGCTTACTTTAGGAGTGTGAGGTTAGCATTTTCATTTAATACACTTCAAGGATAATTAAAATGGCATTATTAACTGAAGAAAAAGCAAATATAGTCAAAAAATTTAAGAGAAATGATGGTGATACTGGGTCACCAGATGTGCAAATAGCACTTTTAACTGAAAACATTAATAAGCTTCAGGATCATTTTAAACAACATAATAAAGATCATCATTCCAGAAATGGTCTTATAAGAATGGTTAATCTAAGAAGAAAACTCCTTGCATATTTAAAAAGAAAAGATGTTGAAAGGTATAATAGTATTGTGAAAGAGTTAAATTTAAGAGGATAAAAACCGTAAATAAGTAGGAAAATCGTGGAAAATAAAAATTATGAGTCTACATGCGTAGAGTTTGAGTACGGAAATCAACAAGTAAAAATAGAAACAAATAAAATAGCAAGACAGGCTACAGCTGCAGTAGTAGTTACAATTGGCGACTTAGTGGTGTTAACAACAGTAGTTGCCAAAAAGGATGCTGATCCTGCAAAAGACTTTTTTCCACTTGCTGTTTTTTATCAGGAAAAATTTTATTCAACTGGAAGAATACCTGGTGGATTTTTTAAAAGGGAAGCTAGGCCCACTGAAAGAGAAACACTAACTTCAAGGTTAATTGATAGGCCCATAAGACCAATGTTTCCAGAACACTTCACAAATGAAATTCAGATTTTCTGTACTGTAATGTCATCTGATAAAAAACAAAATCCAGATATTGCTGCGATGATTGGTGCATCGGCGGCATTAACTATTTCTGGTGTTCCTTTTGATGGTCCCATGGGCGCAGCTAGAGTTGGGTTTATAGATGGTGAATATATTCTTAATCCAACTTTTGAGCAATTAGATGATTCATATTTAGATATGGTTGTCGCGGGTACAGATGAAGCTGTTTTAATGGTTGAATCAGAAGCAAAAGAGCTAAATGAGGATTTAATGTTGGGTGCGGTTTTATTTGGCCATCAAGAGATGAAAGCAGTAATCAATGCTTGTAATCAGTTAAAAACTCTTTGTGGCAATGATGAATGGGTCATTGAAACTGACTTAGAGGAAAATAGTTATTACTCTGAATTAGATAATAAATATAAAGCTGAAATTACTGATGCATTTAAAATTTCAATAAAATCAGAAAGAAATGACAAACTTACTGAAATTAAAAGTTTAATTCTTGAAAAATATCAAGAATTAGAAGAGATTGAGGTTAATAAAGTATTATCGGCATTCAAAAAACTTGAAAAAGATATTGTGCGGTCAAATATTTTAAATAATCTCCCAAGGATTGATGGTAGGGACTTAGATACTGTAAGACCTATTTATGTAGAAACAAATATTTTACCTTCTGCTCATGGTTCTGCACTATTTACTAGAGGAGAAACACAGGCAATTGTTGTTGCCACCCTGGGATCATCAAGAGATGCACAAAGGATAGAATCTATTGAGGGAGAAGGTACGGATAATTTTATGCTGCACTACAATTTTCCAGCTTACAGTGTAGGTGAGATTGGAATGCCTATGGGTCCAAAAAGAAGAGAAATTGGTCATGGCAATCTTGCAAAAAGAGCTATCAAAGCTGTAATGCCTGATGTTGATGATTTTGGCTACACAATGCGTGTAGTTTCAGAAATAACAGAATCAAATGGGTCTAGTTCAATGGCTTCTGTATGCGGCACATCTTTATCATTAATGGATGCAGGTGTCCCAATATCGAGTCCAGTTGCTGGAATTGCAATGGGATTAATTAAAGAAGGAGATGATTTTGCAGTTCTTACAGATATTTTAGGAGATGAAGATCACCTGGGTGATATGGATTTTAAGGTAGCCGGAACAGAGTCAGGTATAACTGCTTTACAAATGGACATTAAAATTAGTGGTATAAATGAATCAATTATGGAAACTGCTTTAGCTAAAGCAAAGAATGCTAGAAATCATATTTTAGGAATTATGAATGAAGTAATTTCATCTCCAAAGGATCTTTCTGAAAATGCTCCTGCAATGAAAACATTTATGGTTAATAAGGATAAAATAAAAGAAATCATTGGTAAGGGTGGAGCTGTTATCAAATCAATGCAAGAGAAAACTGGTGCAACGGTAGACATTAATGATGAAGGTGTTGTATCAGTCTTTGGGCAAAATCAGTCATCTATGAAAGAATGTCTCACAATAATTGAAGAAATATTGGAAGAGCCAGAATTAAACAAAGTATATAAAGGTAAAGTTGTAAAAATTGTTGATTTTGGTGCCTTTGTAAATATACTTCCCGGAAAGGATGGTCTTGTCCACATTTCTGAAATTGCAAACGAAAGAACTGAAAATGTAAATGATGTTCTTGAAGAAGGTCAAGAAGTTGAAGTTAAATTGATTGGCTTTGATAGAGGAAAGATGAAGTTATCTATGAAGGCATTATCTGAAGATGCCCCAGATTTAGACTAAAAACACTTTTATTCTATAAAACGTAAAAAGTCAAATATTGTGACTTACAGAATTTGATTCAAAAATGTTTTTGTGGTCTTATGAAACCTGCAAATCATAAATAAACCTATCAGGGGGGAGTTATTATGGATAATGCAATGAAAATGATTGGTGATATAGTTACAAGTCTTACTAAGATTCTTGTTGCTGTAATCGGATTAGGTGTTGTAGCTGGTATCGTTTTTGGCGATACATGGTTCTTCGGCGATGTTCTTACAAACCTTTTAGGTGTTGTATCTTCACTTGGTGATGCTGGACTCGTTGGTTTACTTGTTGCAGCTATCTTAATAGGATTGCTTAAGTAATCATTTACTTTTTCAAAGGGAGATTTATTTCTCCCTTTGATATCTAAATTTATGAAGCTAGACTTTTATTACTCATTAAACAAAATTAAAAGTTACTTAAAACAAGTCACTGATGTCTTATTACTTGTTGTTGCAGTTGCATTGTTACTTGGAATTGTCTTTGGACCAGATGCTCCTTTTGTAGGTATAGTGTATTCAAATTTAATTGCGGTACTTGATGTAATTGGTGACAATGGGATCGTTGCACTTGTTTCTTTAATAATAATTTTTTTAATTAACAAGAACTAATTAAAATTGGTGGCTATGGGTGGAATTGAACCACCGACCCCAGCGTTATGAGTGCTGTGCTCTAACCATCTGAGCTACATAGCCAATCGTTGAATGATAATATTATAATTTTAAGAGTCAATTAGTTTTAAACATTAAATTTAAAATGAATTACATCCCCATCTTTAACTAGATATTCTTTTCCTTCCAGCCTTAATTTACCGCTTTCTTTGGCCCCCAATTCTCCTCCATTTGTTATGTAGTCTTTGAAGTCTATTACTTCAGCTTTAATAAAACCTCTTTCAAAGTCAGTATGTATTACACCAGCCGCATTTGGAGCTGTAAATCCATCTTTTATTGTCCATGCTTTTATTTCATTAGGCCCAGCCGTAAAAAAAGTCTTTAGACCTAACATCTTATAACCTTCAAGTATGATTTTATTTAAGATAGGTTCATCCATGCCCATCACCTCAAGGTATTCTTTTTTTTCTACCTCTTCAAGCGTAGAAATCTCATGTTCAATTTTTATTGACACTGTAATTACAAATGTATTAAGTTCTTTTGCAACTTTGTTTAATTGCTCAATATATTCTTTAGATTGTTCGCTATCATTTATGTTTCCTATAAAAAACATAGGTTTTGATGATAAAAGTTGAAAACTTTTGATTATCTTTTGTTCATCTTCTTTAAAATTTTTAAGATTTATTAATTGACCATTTTCTAAATCTTTTTGTATAAGTAAAAGTATTTCTAATTGTATTTTATTATTTTTATCATTTGTTTTAATTAGTTTTTCACACTTAGCAATTCTTTTTTTTACTGTTTCAAGATCTGAAAGGATTAATTCCAGATTTATAACTTCAACGTCTCTTTTTGGATTAACTGACCCGTCAACATGAGTAATTTTCTGATCTTCAAAACATCGAACAACATGAGCTAAAGCAGTCATTTCTCTTATATTCGATAAGAATGCATTCCCAAGACCTTCACCATCTGAAGCTCCTTTAACTAATCCTGCAATATCTACAAGGTCTAAAGCTGCAGGAATAATTTTTTGTGAGTTAACAATTTTATTTAATTCTATTAGTCGCCTATCAGGTAAGGGTACTTTTCCAACATTAGGGTCTATCGTGCAAAAAGGAAAATTCTCTGCTGGTATTTCAGATTTTGTAAGAGCATTAAAAAGTGTAGATTTACCAACATTTGGTAGTCCTATAATTCCACATTTAAATCCCATGAATATTATTTTGTATGAAGAAGTTTTTGTGCTTTTTTTATATTTTTTAAAGTAATTAATTCAAACACATCAACAAATTTTGAATACGATTGAACAAGATTCTTTTTTTCGCTGTGAGTAAATTTATTAAGTACCCAATTTGTAACTTCATCTTTAGAGCCTGGGTGACCAATTCCAATTCTAAGTCTTAAAAAGTTTGCAGAACCAATTTTGTTAGTTATATCTCTAATACCATTATGACCACCATGCCCACCAGAATCTTTTAAGCGTAACGAACCAATATCTAGATCAAGTTCGTCATGTATTATCAGGCAATTCTCAGGTTTTAAATTTGTTGATTTGATAATTTTAGATAATGTTCTACCTGAATTATTAACATAATTTGTGGGTATAATCCATAAAATTGAACCGTTATGAGATTCACCAATTTCAGCTTCAAATTTTAATTTTGTAAAAAAATCTATATTGTAGGATTTTGAGAGTCTTATTAACCAGTCTTTCCCAATGTTATGCCGAGTACTATCGTATTTTTTGCCAGGATTACCCAACCCAATAATACAAAGGTTGTACATCAAGCTAGCCTTCTTCGGAGCTATCTTCTTCAGTAGTTTCTTCAGCAGTTGTAGACTCATCTTCACCACTGCCTTCAGTAGCTTCCCCAGCTTCCTGTCCTTCACCTTCTTCAGCTTCTTCAATAATCGGATCTTCTTCAACTGCTTTAGGAGCATTAACAGAAACAACCATTTGGTCTGTTTCTTCAGTTAATCCAGGAATCTCAGAACCATCAGGTAAAGAAATTTCAGTAAGTCTAATTGAATCACCAAGATTAAGATTTGCAATATCAATATCAATTGATTCAGGAATATTTCCAGCAAGGCACATAATTTCGATTTCTCTTATTGCTTTCGCAACAACACCACCATCAACTTTTACACCAGCACATTCCTCTTCATTAATAAAGTTAACTGGAATAATAACTTTTAGTTTTGTTTTTCTTGAAACTCTTTGAAAATCAGCATGTAAGAATTTACCCTTTGCTGGATCTCTTTGTAATTCTTTTAGAACAACTTTTTCTTCGCCGCTCTCAGTCTTAATTAATAGAACTTGTGTATAAAAAAGTTCATTTTTAGATGCTTTAGAAAGCTCATTAAGTTTTAATTTAATATTAATTGTTTCTTTTTCATCACCATATACTATTGCTGGGACCATTCCATCAATATTTCTTATCTCTCGAGCCTTATTTGTTCCAGTTCTTTCTCGTGGATCTGCATTTAATATAATTTGATCAGTCATAATTTCCTCTATCCTCTATAAAAACATTTCACTAAGCGATTCTTCATTGCTTAAACGAGTAATACATTCAGCAATTATATTTGAAATTGAAATGACGCGTATTTTACTGCATTTTTTAGCTTCTTTGTCTAAAGGTATTGAATTTGTTACAACTAATTCATCTATAGCAGACTTATTAAGCCTCTCTATTGCCGGTCCTGAAAGAACAGGGTGCGTGATATAAGCTTTAACTGCTTTAGCACCATTATTTTTTAATGCGTCAGCAGCGTTACATAATGTTCCAGCAGTATCAATAATATCATCTGGTACGATACAGACTTTATCCTTAACTTCACCAATTATATTCATCACTTCTGAGTGATTAGCCGCAGCTCTTCGTTTATCAATAATTGCAAGGTCTGTATCATCAAGCAGTTTTGCTAAAGCTCTTGATCTAACTACACCACCGACATCAGGCGATACAACCACAACCTCATTCTTATTATTATTTTCTTTTATATCATCGACCATAAATTTAGTGGCATATACATTATCAGCTGGCATATCAAAAAAACCCTGAATAGTTTCTGAATGAAGATCTATTGTAAGCACTCTGTCAATTCCGACAGATGCAAACATATCTGCAACAACTTTTGCGCTTATAGGCACTCTAGCAGATCTAACTCTTCTATCCTGTCTTGCATAGCCATAGTAAGGAACAACAGCAGTGATTCTAGATGCAGATGATCTTTTCAATGCGTCAGCAATTAGCATGATTTCCATAACATTTTTATTGGTAGGAGAGCAGGTTGATTGAATAATAAATGTATCATGTCCTCTTACATTTTCTTCAATTTCAACTTTTAATTCTCCATCAGAAAAATATCCAACATCAGCAGCAGAAATTTTAATCCCAAGTATATTAGAGACCTCCTGGGCAAATTCAGGATTAGCTGTACCAGTAAATATGTCTACACTTTTATTTTTCATTATCTTCCTCTATGAACATTATAGATCATGGCTGGGGTGGTAGGATTCGAACCTACGCATGACGGGATCAAAACCCGTTGCCTTACCGCTTGGCGACACCCCAAAGCTTTTAGATATAACATATCGGCGAATATTGTAATGGTTTACAGAAAAAGAGTCTCCATTTAGAAGGAATTTTTTTTAATATTTTTGTAATTTCTTCATCATTTTCATAACATATAAACATACAAGACCCACTTCCAGTAAGATTAATCAAATATTCGTTACCAAATTTTTCTACGAAATCTTTTACTTCTTTATTTTTTTCAATAAAAACATCAAAGAAATGATTTTTTTTAGTGAGTGAGTTTTTTTCATTTTTTTTCCATTCTTCTAAAAGACTAAACATATTCTTTGAAGAATTATGAATCAATGGATCTATGACTAATATATTTTTTTTGATAGATGATGTTTCTTGTAATTCATCACCAATTCCACTTCCTAAAGCATTTTTTCCAAACATAAAGAATGGAACATCGGCCCCAATTTCTTTTGCAATTGTGCCTAATTTCTTTTCACTAAGATTAAGATTCCATAGCTTATTTAATGCAATAATAGTTGATGCTGCATTTGAGCTGCCGCCCCCCATACCTGAGCCAGTTGGAATATTTTTGTGAATATTAATTTTCACGCCATATTTTTTATTAGATAGGCATTCCTTAATTTTTAATGCGGATGCATAAATTGTATTGTCTTCACCTCTCAGGAGGTCCTCATTAGATTCAATAATTATTTCACTAGCTGTTTTTTCAAAACTCATTAAATCATACAAATCAACAAGCTGGAATGAAGTTTCAATATTATGGTAGCCATCAATTCTTTTATCTAATACTCTCAGAAAAAGATTAATTTTTGCAGGACATTGTGTCTTAATATGATTCATTTTTTTTCAACAAATCCTTTTAAGTAGTAATTTTCGTATGTAATTGAAAAATTTGTCCTTGAACCATCTTTATTGCACTTAAAAGCAAAGAATATATCTTCGTCATTCTCATAAATATCAAGCTTATTGGAAAAGAGACATTGCCTAATCCAATATTTAAAATTTCTATTCACAGATTTTGGAACAAAAAATGGTTGACTAGATTTAGTAGGCAAAAATATTAAATTTTTCCCGTCTTGAACTTTTATTTCTAGAACATTTCCATAAAATGGCTTCTTAAGTTGTATAATGGACACATTATTAGCAACATTTATATTTATATTGAAAGAGAATTGCTCAACATTATTTTGATTTATTAATACTTTTCCAGCAAATGGAGTCGATTTTTTAATGTCATTATTTATGCTTACACAGGAAACAATAACAAATAGAAAAAAAATATAAGAAATTTTTTTTAATATGGAAATACAATTATTTGGCATAAATCATAAGACCTCTGTTATATCCGAGAGAGAAAAATTCATTATAAATGAGTCTAATCAAATTATATTAGATAATCATTTAAAAAGAATTTTTAAGAACGATTTTGAATCTTTTTTTGGCATTTCAACATGCAATAGAACCGAACTTTATTTTGTTGGTAAAAAAGGAATTCTTGATAAAGTTTTTAATGAAGTATTAAAAATCTTAGACATAAATGATATACCGCAGAACTGTTTTTACTTTCTTACTAACCATAATGCCCTTGCTCACATGTGTAAAGTGGCATCTGGTATAGACTCCCAAGTGCTTGGCGAACAAGAAATATTTGGACAATTTAAAAAAGCTTTTAAAAAATCTTCAGAACAAAAGATGGTTGGAAAAAAACTATTTTATTTGACAAAAAAAGTTATTGAAATCGCAAAAATTGCAAGAACAGATACTGAAATAGGACTAAATCCTTTATCTGTTAGTGGTTTAACAATGAAGTTAATTCATAATATTTTTGAAAAGCCTGAAGAGCAAAATGTTTTAGTGGTTGGGGCAGGGTCTCTTGGTTTAAGTGTTATGGAGAATCTTTATAGAAGCGGAATTAAAAATATTAATTCTATTAATAGATCTATTAAAAATATTAAATTAGGAAACCGTTATGAAATAGTTTCATCTTCACTTGATAAATTACATGATCAGCTTCAATTCTGTGATATTGTCATTGCATCTGCCACAGCTGAAATACCTCTTATTGGAAAGGGCGCAATTGAAAATGCATTAAGTTTTAGAAAAAATAAACCAATATTAATCATTGACCTCGGAGTTCCTAGAAATGTTGAGGATGAAATTAAAAATATAGAACAGGCTTACCTTTTTTCAATTGATGATATTGAAAAAATTACTCAAGATAACTTTGGACAGCGTTCAATTGAAGCAGGAAAAGCAATGAATATCATTGCTGTTGAATCTAAAAAGGCTTTAGAGTCATTTGAATTAAAAACATCAAGGGATAAAGTTAGTGTTCAGCTGGAAGCTTTTCTTCAAAATTTATCATATGAAGAAGTAAAACAATTTAAAGAATCAAAAGATTATTCTGCATTAATTAAGTCAATTAAAACTTTAAATATTAATGATTCAAAACTTAATAATTATGAAGATATCAAACAAATTGATGACCATATTATCGAATCAATGATTAAGAGGTTTTTTTCTAATGCATGATTCTATGTTTAAAAAACTTGATCAACTTGAAAATCGCATAAATGAAATTCAGGACCTTCTTATTGATTCTGAAACAGTTAAAGACATAGAAAAATATACTTTGCTCAACAAAGAATTCTCAGATTTAAAACCTATCGTTGATAAATTTAATGAATATAATCAGATTACAAAAAGTATTCAAGATGCTAATGAGATTATTAATTCTGGTGATAAAGATCTTAAGATTCTTGCCGAAGAAGAATTAATGGAGTCTATAAATAAGCCTGAAGAATTGGAACAAGAATTAAAATTGATGTTACTCCCCAAGGACTCTGCTGATGCAGGATCTGCTTTTTTAGAGATAAGATCTGGAGCAGGAGGGGATGAAGCAAGCATTTTTGCTGGCGATTTATTTAGAATGTACTCAAGACTTGCTGAAAGAGAGAGTTGGAATTTAGAAGTTATTGATATCAAGCCTTCAGAACAAGGAGGTCTTAAGGAGGTAGTTGCAAAGCTTAACGGTAAAGGAGTTTTTAAGGTTTTAAAGTTTGAATCAGGTGTGCATAGAGTTCAAAGAGTACCTGAAACTGAATCTCAAGGCAGAGTCCATACATCTACGTGCACTGTGGCAGTTCTACCTGAGGTAGAAGAAGTACAAGACATAAACATTGATAAAAATGACTTAAGAGTAGATACCTTTAGAGCTTCTGGAGCAGGAGGTCAGCATGTTAATAAAACTGATTCAGCTGTCAGGCTTACACATATTCCAACAGGCCTAGTTGTAGAGTGCCAAGATGGGAGATCCCAACATAAAAATAAAGAAAAAGCATTATCACTTCTTGCTGCAAAGTTGAAACAGCAAGAAATTGATAATCAACAGGAAAGTATTGCAAGCGAAAGGAAAATATTAGTAGGTACTGGTGATAGAAGTGAAAAAATAAGAACTTATAATTTTCCTCAAGGAAGAATGACAGATCATAGAATAAAGTTAACTCAACATAATCTTGATCAAATTATGGATGGTGATATTAAAGAAATCTGTGATGCACTTTTGGCTGAAAATCAATTAGCTATGCTTTCACAACTTGAATCAGAATAATTGAAAAAAAAATTAAGTCATTACATTAATATGCTTGATAGCGAAGCTATTAAAAAAGATTTTATTTTTTTTCTCAAAGAAAAATTAGGCTTCAATGATAATGAGATTTATATAAATCCAAACATAGTTCTTAAAAAGAAAGTTAAAACTTTAATTGAGAAGTTTCTAAAACAAAAAGAAGAGGGTATTCCCTTAGACTACATCTTAAATTCCTCTAAATTCTATGAGTATGAGTTCTTTGTTGATTCAAGGGTTTTAATTCCAAGACCAGAAACAGAAATCATAATCGATTATGTAAATAATCATTTTTTATCTCCTATAAATGTTCTAGATGCTGGTACAGGCTCCGGATGTATTGGTATATCAATAGCTCTTCAAAATCCAAGTTTAAAAGTTTATGGCTCAGATTGCTCAGCGGACGCATTAGATGTTGCTATGATTAACAAGAATAACCTTAATGTAGATAATTTTTCTCTTGTTCATGCAGATTGGCTCTCATCTTTTAAAAAAGAATATTTTGATTTAATAGTGTCCAATCCTCCTTACATTGCAGACCAAGATCCTCACTTAGAAAATCTAAAACATGAACCTGCTAAGGCATTAGTAGCAAAAGATAATGGACTTGGAGATATAAGAATAATTGTTGAACAGTCAACTGAAGTTCTAAAGAGAGGAGGTATGATTATTTTGGAACATGGATATCAGCAACAAGAAGAGGTAGAAAATATTTTAAAAAAGAACCATTTTGCAGAAATTGCTAATTTAAAAGACTATCAGGACCTTCCTAGAATTACTTTAGGAACTTTAAAATAATTCATTTAATTAGTGAACTCATTATTCTATATCAATCTGATTGTGCGATGGCTGAGTATAATTTGGCATATAGACTGGACTGGATCAAAGATCTTCAAGAGTATATTTATGAACTTAACAGTCAAAAGAATCTCAGAGAAGAAAAAATATCATCTCTTTCTAAATTACTCTAAGTGCCACAAAAGGTAATGTAAGGTTCACTTGAGGATGAGGGCGTTGCATATATCTCATATTCATCTTTTTCTGTAAAAGGATCTTTCAGTAATTCAGCCATCAAATTAATTTCTTTCATGTCGCCACCAATAGCATTCATAAGTGCATTTTCAACATGATGATTTCTAGGTATGAAGTAAGGATTCTTTAAATTTATTTTCTTAGAAACAGTTTTAATATTTATTTCTTTTATCCACGAGTTGTACCATGTTGAAAAATTTTTAGATTTATTAAAAACTGAATTACTTGTAGTAATAGATTTATCAACAATCTTTGCAAGATTTCTAAATGATAAAGTAAAGTCTATTGATTCAGAATGTAGTATTTTCAAATATTCATCAATTATTTTTGTATTATTATTAATATTTTCAAGTCCTAATTTCTGACCGAGCTCTATATAGAAATATTCTTGATATGACGGCATTACAAGTTGAAGCACTTCTGTGAGTTTTTTAACTGAAATCTCCTCATTTTCATCAACTAATGGAATAAGTGTTTCAGCAAATTTTGCCAGATTCCAAATTAGTATTGCTGGCTGGTTTTGATAAGAATATCTTCCATTATGATCAATTGAGCTAAATACTGTTTTTGGATCATAAGTATCCATGAATGCACAAGGACCATAGTCAATAGTTTCACCAGAAATTGTCATGTTATCTGTATTCATAACTCCATGAACAAAACCAAGACTCATCCATTTTGCTACCAGGGAAGCTTGTTTATCACAAACAGCAGCAAAAAAACCTAAATATTTATTATCAGTTTTATTTAATTCTGGATAATGCCTATTGATTGAGTAATCAGCCAATGTTTTCAGGATTTTATTACTTTGTGTCCTTGCATATTCAAATGTTCCAATTCTTATATGACTTTTAGCGATTCTGGTTAACACTCCACCTGGGAGTTCTGTTTCTCTTATTACATTTTCATTTGTTTTAAGTGCAAAAAGAGATCGTGTTGTTGGAATTTTTACTGCATACATGAATTCACTTATTACGTATTCTCTTAATACCGGACCTAAAGCCGATTTACCATCTCCTCTTCTTGAATATGGAGTTTGTCCAATGCCTTTCAACTGAATATCTATGTCATTAATTTCACCTAATAAAATTGCTCTACCATCTCCTAGTTGAGGATTGAAATGACCAAATTGATGACCAGAATATCCTTGAGCTATTGGTCGAGAGTTTTTTAATAAACTATTGCCTGAGAATATATTTAAACATTCTTTAGAATCTAAGAAATCTTTTTTAAATCCAAGCTTCTCAGCAAGATCATAATTTTTAAGAAGAAATTCAGCTTTTTTAAAACCAGTTGGGATACATTTTTCTGAAATTTCATGAAGTTCTTTTGCATAAGAATTATTTAAACTAAACGTTTTCTTATCTGACACTATTAATTTATTCAACAAATTTTACAAATGATTCAAGTTCTTCTCTTCTTGTTCTGTATTGATTTATGGGATGGCTTTTATCTTCATAACCAATAGCTACACCACACCAAACTATTTCATTATCAGGATGTTTTATATGATCTTTTACGGTTTTAGGATAAATTGACCACGATTCTTGCAGACAAACGCCAAGACCATAATGAATAGCACTCAACCACAAATTTTCTAGGAACATACCTACGTGTCCCCAACCATTATTTCCAAATGATCTATCTATTGTGATAATCATCCCAAGTGGAGCACCAAAGAAATTATAATTTTCTCTAATCTGTTTAAAACGAGAGTCAAGATCATCTTTCTCAATAGATAAAGCTCCGTACATATCTAGACCACATTCATGTCTTCTTTTTTTATACTCATCAGCAAGAGGCTTTGGATATATATCGTATTCAATTTCTTCTTGAACACCATTATCAAAATTATATAAAGTTTTTTCTGCAAGACGTTTCTTAGCTTCCTCAGATAACACATATACTTTCCAAGGTTGTATATTGCCGCCTGAAGGTGCCGCATTCGCAGTCTTAAGAATTTCTTTAATTGTTTCCAACTTTGGCACTTCGTCAGTAAATGCTCTTACGGAAAATCTTTTTTCAATACCTTCTTTTATATTCATAATTTTGTTATCAAATAATGTTGCTTCTTATATAATTTATAACAAACAAGATAAGGGAGCAATTCAAATGATTGGAGATATGCAAAGTTGGACACCTAATGTTGCTGGAATAATCGAGCACGCTATGAAAGTTCATCCTAAAACAGAAATTATAAGTAGATTGGTTTCAGGTGAAATTCATAGGTCAAATTATGAAGAAGTATGCATCAGATCTAGAAAGCTGGCATCAGTTTTAGCTAAAGACGGATATAAAGAGGGGGATGTATTAGCAACATTGGCTTTAAATACATATAGACATTTAGAGATGTATTATGGAATATCTGGAATGGGAGCTATAACCCACACTCTTAATTTCAGACTTCATCCAGAACAAGCGGTTTATATAATCAATCATGCTGAAGATAAAATAATTTTCGTAGAATCTCCTTTTGTGCCTATTCTTGAGGCAATACAAGATCAAATACCAACTGTAGAAAAATTTATTGTTTTATGTGAGGAAAATGAATTGCCTGAAACTTCTTTAAAAAATGCTATTTCATATGAAGAATATATTAAAGGTGGAGATGAAAACTATGTTTGGCCAACTTTAAAAGATGACGCAGCTTGCGGGCTTTGTTATACATCTGGCACAACTGGGAATCCAAAGGGAGTTTTATACAGTCATAAATCAAATGTTATTCATGCACAAGCAGCCCTAACCGCAATGACTATAAGTCCTGATGACTCTATTTTAATGGTAGTTCCTTTGTTCCATGTTTTAGCATGGGGTATTCCTTATTTTGGGCCAATGTTAGGACTAAAATTAGTAATGCCAGGAATGCAAATGGAAGGAGAGCCTCTTTATGAGCTTATTGAAAAAGAAGATATTACATTAGCGTTCGGGGTTCCAACCATATGGATGGGTCTTTTAGCTTATTGCAGAGAAAATAATAAAATTTTAAGTTCAGTAAAAAATACTATTATTGGTGGATCAGCCTTGTCTCTAGCAACACTTCAAGAGTTTGATGAAGTTCATGATGTAAACGTAATACATGCTTGGGGAATGACTGAGATGAGTCCTATGGGAACCACAAATATTCCGACACCTGAAATGGAAAATATGAGTAAAGACGAAAAGTATGCAATCCAACTTAAACAAGGCAGACCAATATATGGTGTTGAGTTAAAAGTTGTTGATGATGCTGGAAATGACCTACCTCATGATGGTGAATCGCAAGGACATTTATTGGTAAGAGGTCCTTGGATTCTTCAGAAATATTTTAAAGCCGATAAAGATGCTGTGGACTCAGATGGTTGGTTTGATACTGGAGATATATCTGTTTTAGATGAAGATGGATACATGACTATTAAAGATAGAGCTAAGGATGTTATTAAGTCTGGTGGTGAATGGATTAGCTCAATTGACCTTGAGAATGCAGCTTTTGGACATCCAGACGTTGCAGAAGCTTGTGTTGTTGGAATACCGCATCCCAAATGGGATGAAAGACCCATGTTATTTATCGTAACTAATTCAGGCGAACCTATTGAAAAGCAAAGTATTATTGATTTTTTAAGCGATAAGGTTGCTAAGTGGTGGTTGCCTGATGAGATTGTCTTCTTAAAAGAACTTCCTCATGGCGCTACAGGAAAACTTCAAAAGTTTGAATTAAGAGAGGAATATAATAATCACTATATGGAGAAATAGTATGTTAAAAGTTGTAAAAACATCAGAAATTGAATCAGTTATAGGTACTGAAGTAGGGGTATCAGATTGGATTGTTATTGATCAAGAAAGGATAGATAAATTTGCTGATGCAACAATGGATCATCAATTTATTCATATTGATCCAGAGCAAGCAACTCCAGTATTTGGATCAACTATAGCTCATGGATTTCTTTCTTTATCTTTGATTGCCGGCATACCTTTTGAACAAGAAATAGGAATGGTGCTAGAAGGAACCAAGATGGGATTAAATTATGGATTAGATAAGGTAAGATTTTTAAGTCCAGTTCCTGTAAATTCTGAGGTAAGAATTATAATGAAATGTATGGATATTAATGAAAAAAATCCTGGTCAATATCTTGCAAAATTTGAAGTTACTATGGAAATTAAAGGTGTTGAAAAGCCTGCATATGTTGCAGAAGCCCTAACTATGTTTATTGTTTGAAATTATTTCAATAATTTTTTAAGTATTTCATTAACGCTTTTTGGATTAGCCTTTCCCTGGGTTTCTTTCATTACTTGTCCAACAAAAAAACTAAAAAGCTTATCTTTTCCACTCTTATATGCAGTTACTTGATCATCATTAGAGTCAATAACCTTTTTAGCTATATCTTCAAGTAAAGATTCATCTTGAATTTGAACAAGGCCTTTTGTTTGAATTATTTCATCAACATCAGAACCATTTTCCCAAACTTCTTCAAGAACTGATTTAGCAATTTTTCCAGAAATAGTATTGTCTGAGATTCTTTCAATTAATTTTCCAAAATTTTCTGGTGATAAATTTGATTCGTCAATTTCAATATTATCTTTATTTAAAAGAGCACTAACATCACCAACTAGCCATTTAGCTACAAGATTTATGTCATCAGTTCTACTTGAGGCTTCTTCGAACATATTAGCCATTGTTTTAGAAGAAGATATAATTTTTGCTTCAGATTGTTCAAGTCCAATTTCTGATATATATCTATTTTCTTTTTCTTCTGGAAGTTCTGGCAGATTATCTTTTATTTCTTGTAACTCATTGTCTGAAATCACTACGGGAAGAAGATCAGGACATGGAAAGTATCTATAGTCATTTGCTTCTTCTTTTGACCTCATTGACCTAGTTTCATTTTTTTCACTATCATATAATCTTGTTTCTTGAACAACTGATTCACCATTTTCCATTAATCTAATTTGACGTTCAATTTCATAATTAATAGCTTTTTCTATAAATTTAAAAGAATTTATATTTTTGAGTTCAGCCCTTGTTCCTAACTCTTTATCATCAGCTTTTTTAATAGAAACATTTACATCGCATCTCATAGATCCCTGTGCCATATTTCCATCACATATGTCTAGAAAAGTTACAAGCTGTCTTATGGCTTTAAAATAGGCAACAGCCTCTTTGGCGTTTGAAATTTCAGGCTCTGAAACAATTTCTAGAAGAGGTGTGCCAGCCCTATTAAGATCTACGCCTGTTTCTCCTTCAAAAAGGTCATGTATTGATTTGCCAGCATCTTCTTCTAGATGTGCTCTTGTTATGTTTATTACTTTTTCACCTTCATCGGTTAATACTTTTATAGAACCTTTCTCTACAATAGGTTTGGTCATCTGAGTAATTTGATAACCTTTTGGAAGATCTGGATAGAAGTAGTTCTTTCTATCAAAAGATGAAACTTGGTTTATCTCTGCACCAGTTGCAAGACCAAATCTAATAGCTTTATAAAAAGCTTCTTTATTTGCAACAGGAAGAACTCCAGGTAATCCCATATCGACAAGATCAACATGTGTATTAGACTCTGCTCCAAATTCTGTAGAACTACCTGAAAACAATTTAGACTTAGTTGAAAGTTGGGCATGTATCTCTAAACCAATTACCGTTTCCCAACTCATTTCTTTACTCCTTCAGGTGTGTACATATGCCAATTTGTTTTGGTTTGATACATATGACCAAAATTTAAAATTGTGCTTTCATTAAGAAAATTCCCAATTATTTGCAACCCTATTGGCTTGTTGTCAATATTTCCATTTGGTAATGACATTGCTGGCAATCCTGCAAGATTTGCAGAAATAGTAAATAAATCTTCAAGATACATTTGAATTGGATCATCCCCTTTTGAACCCATCTCAAATGCAGGACCTCTTGTTGTAGGTGTCATAATTACATCAACATTAGAGAATGCTTCATCAAAGTCTTTTTTTATAAGTCTTCTGACTTGTTGAGCTTTTTTATAATAAGCATCGTAATATCCTGCAGAGAGAACATATGATCCTATTAGAATTCTTCTTTTAACCTCATCACCAAAACCTTCTGATCTAGTTTGAACATAAAGCTCTTCTAAATCTTTTGGATCCTCAGATCTTCTTCCAAATTTTACTCCATCGAATCTTGATAAGTTTGATGAACATTCAGCAGGCGCGACAACATAATAAGTTGGCACCGATAATGAAAGGTTTGGTAAAGATATATCAACCAATTTAGCTCCAAGAGAAACAAATTCTTCTAAAGAGTCTTCATATATTGCAACGACGTCATTATTTAAGGTTGATAAATCAAGATCTTTTATAATCCCAATCTTTTTATCTTTCAAAGACTGATTTAAATCATCTTCAAAATTAGGTATATCTTCATCCAATGAGGTAGTATCTTTTATATCATGAGAACACATCTCATTTAAAAGCAACGCACAATCCTCTACTGTTCTAGCCATTGGGCCTGCTTGGTCAAGGCTAGATGCAAAAGCAATCATTCCCCATCTTGAGACTCTTCCATAAGTTGGTTTAATACCTGTTATTCCACATAGTGAAGCAGGCTGTCTTATAGAGCCTCCTGTATCTGTTCCAGATGCTGCTGGGACAATTCCTGATGCAATTGCAGAAGCAGAACCGCCAGAACTTCCTCCAGGAACTAATTTTTCGCCCCACGGGTTGTGAACATTCCCAAAATAACTAGTTTCATTTGATGAACCCATTGCGAATTCGTCCATATTTGTCTTGCCAACTGAAATACAACCGGCATTTTCAAGATTTTCAATCACAGTTGCTGTATACGGAGGAATAAAATTATTAAGAATCTTTGAACCACAGGTAGTTCTCAATCCTTTTGTGCAAAAGAGATCTTTCTGGGCAATTGGTATTCCTGCTAAAGAGGAACCAGATGGGTTATTATCTAAATCTTCAGCTTTTTTAAAAGAATTATCTTCGTTAAGTGTTACGAATGCATTTAAATGTGAATTTTCTTTAGCTAGTTTATAAACTTCTTGAACAATCTCTTTATTTGAAATCTCTTTTTGAGAAATCATTTTTTTAATTTCTTTTATTGTTTTGTATTTAATAGTCACTCAACAACCCTTGGGACCAAGAAGAAGTCTTCATTTGCTGAAGGCGCAACTTCTAACAACTCTTTTTTTAAATTTTTAGCAGTTACCTCATCTTTTCTTGTTTTGGCCGTTTTTTCTAGCGGATTTGTTAATGGTTCTATATTTGAAGTATCTACATCATTTAGTTTATCAACAAACCCAATAATATTATCTAAATCTTTAATGATTTTTTCTTCTTTTTCACCATCAATTTTAAGCCTCGAAAGGTAAGATATTGTTGTTACTGTTTTCTTGTCCATATATAGGATATTATTATAGTTTAGTGGGTGGATATTAACCTAACTAACAAATTAATTAAAATATATATTTTGTAGGTAATCTAGTGAAATTAAATTTATTTAAGGTGATCGGGGGATATTTCTCAAATGATTTATCAATAGACCTTGGCACTGCCAATACATTAATTTATACAAAGGATGTAGGAATTGTTCTCAATGAGCCATCTGTGGTGGCAATTAGAGAGTCTCGTGGTCAAAAAACTGTTGTTGCAGTGGGTACTGAAGCAAAGAAAATGCTTGGTAGAACTCCAGGTAATATTAAGGCTATAAGACCACTTTCTGAAGGTGTCATTGCTGACTTCCAAGTAACTGAAAAGATGTTGCAACATTTTATAGCTAAAGTCCATGAAAAATTATTTATCAAACCAAGTCCAAGGGTTTTAGTCTGTGTACCATGTAGATCAACTCAAGTAGAAAGAAGAGCGATCCGAGAATCAGTATTAGGAGCAGGTGCTAGAGATGTTAAATTAATAGAAGAACCAATGGCTGCAGCTATTGGTGCAGGCCTCCCTGTTGAAGAAGCTAGTGGTAATATGGTTGTTGATATTGGCGGTGGGACATCAGAGATTGCTATCCTTTCTTTAAATGGAGTTGTTTATTCTGAATCTGTCAAAATTGGTGGGGATAAAATGGATGAGTCAATAACCTCATGGATAAGAAGAAATTACGGATGCGTAATTGGAGAGTCTACTGCTGAGAAAATTAAATATACTATAGGTTGCGCAACACCAGAATCTGAAAAATTAGAGATGTCAATTACAGGAAGAAATTTAGCTGAAGGCATACCAGAAACATTCACAATTAATAGTGAGCAAATTTTTGAAGCTATGAAAGATCCACTTTATGGAATTGTTAGAGCAATTAGAAACGCGCTTGAGTTATCGCCTCCAGAATTAGCAGCTGACATTGCAGAAAGAGGTATTGTCCTCACAGGAGGAGGTGCTCTTCTGAGAGATTTGGATAAACTAATATCCAGCTCGACTGGAATTCCTGTAATTGTTGCTGAAGATCCTTTAACTTGTGTTGCAAGAGGTGGTGGGCAAGCCCTGGAGATCATGGACAAATATAACATTGATCTATTGTCTTCCGAATAATTTAAATGGCTAGAATTTCGCCAACTCGTGGTCAGAAATTAATATTCATAATTTATATTTTGTTAGGTGTTGGGATTTTATATTTAGATATAATATCTAATAATTTTCAGTCTGTAAAAAATGGATTTAAATCCTTTAAGATTTCTTCATCTTACTTCTTAAATCAAATTACAATTGAACAAATTAAAAAACTTGCTGAACGCTCAAAATCAAAAAAGTTTCTTATAAAAGAAAATGAAATGCTTAAGGAAGCATTAGACTTAAGCTATTTAAATAATTATTTAATTTCAAAAGAAAACAATTTTTATAAAGATCATGAAATTATTAAATATGCTGCCCAGGATAAGAATTATCAATCTTCATATAAAATTGCTCAATTAAGAAGTTTTGATCCAAACACATTTAATTGCTGTGACAGACATAGGATGTTTGTGGAAGTCATCAGCGATAATAATGAGGATTTTAATGAGTTCATGGTTTTCAATGCATCAGGAATAATTGGTCAAATAATTCACACTAACAAGTATTCTGAAGTTCTGCTTTTAACAGATATTTCTCACTACACACCCATTAAATCAAGCACAAATGATTTCTTTTGTAATGCCCAGGGTAGCGGCAGATCAGAAATAATTATTTGTACATATAATCCATCAGTTGAAGATCAAGAAATAATTGCTGGCCATATATTTTATACCTCAGGTCTGGGAGGTATTTATCCAAAGGATATAGAAATAGGAAAAGTTGATAAGGTTATAAAAATAGACTCAACAACTGTCGAGTTAGAAATTAAGTTATCTGCAAACCCAGTTTCAAACGACCTCTTAGGGGTGATTAAGTACTAATGAGATATTTAAAAATAATATTTTCTTTAATATTAATTAATCTGCTTGATAAGGAGATAGCAAGCATCACATATCCTTATTTTATAATTTTTCCCTTAACTTTTTTAGGTTACTCATTTTATGTTTATAAATCTAATTCAAATATTGGTTCGAGTGAGGCATTTTTCACAGGATTATTTATAGATCTTATTTCTGATTCATTCTTAGGATTGAATGCAATCTTTTTTTGTTTAATAACTTATTTTATAAATATTTATGCCAATGTATTTAAATTATTTTCATACTTACAAATATGTATATTTTTTGGATTGTCCTCATCAGCTTATGTCGGATTATCACAAATGATAATCAATATTTGGAATTTCTCATATGTAACTTTATTTATGAGTGCTCTATTCAATATCATTCTATGTATTTTAATAGCAATTCTCTCAGCATATTTACCTTATTTTACTAAACCAAGATTATAGGAATGACTATTTTTAAAAGATTTATTAAGTTTGGCCTAATACTTATTATTTTATTTTTGTCTTCCATATTTATAACTTACTTATCTCTTCTTTATAAGCCTGAAAGTATTTTTTTTATTGCCAATAAGACAATTGCAAAAAATTATTCTTTTGAATATTCAGAAATAAATTCAAAGGTGAGTTTCTTAAATCCTAATATTTCTATTGATAATATTTTAATTAGAGATCAAGACAAAAAAGTTGTCCTCGAGGGAGACAAAATTATAGTAGGCATTGATCTAATTAAGTCTTTTTCATTGGGCTTTATTCATTTAACTGATTTAAATATAGATAATTTTAATTTTCTACAAGATTCATCATCTGATCAAAACACTGATTTTAAAATTTATATTAAAAATCTATATATCAAATCTAAAAATTATGATTTTGCATCATTAAATTCAAGAATTTTAAGTCAGTCTGGAGAGCTTTCAATAATTGTTGAAAATGGTGAATTAAATAATATGAATTTTAAGAGTTTAAATATTTTCAATAAGTTAAACGAAAATAAATACTATTATTCAATTTATTTTAATTTAGATGAGCAAATTTTAGACGAAAACGATCTTTTTGATTTTGGCTCCTTTTCTGATTATAAGATAGATTTATCAATTTACAGCAGCGGTTTTTATGAATCTAATTTAGGTTCATTGGTTAATGTTAATAAATATATTTTTAGGGACTCAGTTTTAAAAACTCAATCAGGTTATCTTTTTGAAAATATTAATGCAATTTTGTATGAAAACTCAGACAAGGAAGTTACAGGAATTTTTGATGCAAAAATACCCGATCAAAATATTAACGGCTCAATTCAAATCAGGAATAACAAAGTCACTATGTATACAAATCTTGAGTTTGATATGAATGAGATACTAAATTATGAGAATTTTTTAACTCTTAATGGCAGAGAGGTTTTTTCTGCAAAGATTTTTATAAGTGATGGTAATACTTCACTGCATTTAAGATCAAACTTAAAATATACTGAAATTACATCTAATATCAATGAGCTAAATAAAAAATTTGACGAAGATTTAAATACGTCAATTTATATTGAAAGTATTTCACAACCAACATACCTAATTGAAAATCAAAGGTTCTATGCCTTCATAGGTAATAACAATAATGGTTTCTTTTCACTTGGGAAAGGCTTTGATAATGAAATCAAAGAAAAAGATTTTGCAGACGGATTTCATATATATTTAACACTAAAAAATTTAAAGATTAATAACATCCTAATTCCAAATGAGCCTAGCAATGATGCTAATTTAAAATCATTAAACTTAAAAATTGATGAATTAAACTTTTTCAATAATATATATAACAATCAAATATTTAAAATTAATTTCAAAGAAAAATCCTCATTTGCCACTTTTAATGGTAACAACCTGAATGGATCAGTAAATATAGATGATACAGGCTTTACAAGAATTGATGTCTTTAATACAAAGTTTGAATTTAAGGGCCTAGATATTGTTGAATCTCAAAGTAATTTTGATATTGCAAATATTAATTTAAGATTTGTTGGCAAAAATATACAAACATATGATGATATTTTCCAAGACATTGATTTTTATTTATTGAGGAATAAAAATATAACGACTGTAGATAATATTAACGTATCAAGTAAAAATTTGAACATAGGACCTTATAATAATGAAAAAGCTTATATAAGTTATAACAATAAAACAGATATGTATAAGTTAAGAGGTTCTTACAAAATCAATAATGAAAACAGCATACCAAAAGCTTTAACTAATTATGATTTTGAGTATCTTTCTGCAAATTTAAATATTCAGTGGATAGGTATTAAGCAATTAAAAAATATTGAGGGCAATGTTGATTTCTTATTAAAAGATTTTAAATCTAATACAGAGATTCCTAATTCTGCATTTTTAAGAGCATTAAAGATATTTAATTTGAATGCCATAATTGAAAATATTAACAATGATACAAATATAGCATCCTCAAATCTTTATATTAATAGAGCTGAAGGTAATTTTTATATTGGTAAAAATAGGGCATTAATCAGTGAGCCAATTAAAATTGAAACAACCGAAGCTAAAATGAGATGGAAGGGAGACATATTTAAAAATTCTGAAGGACTTCTTGATAGCCTAAATCTAGACCTGGAAATGAGACTAAAAGTCTCTGAAAATATTCCATGGTATGCAGCAATTTTTGGTGGGTTTCCTGCACTAGCTGGTGGTATGGTTTTAGAAAATATTTTTGATGAAAGTCTTGATGATGTTTCAACTTTTAAATTTAAAGTAACTGGCAATATAGATAACCCAGAAATTGAAAGACTAGATTAAATATATTGTTGCTAGTCCAAGAAATGAGAAGAAACCCACAACATCTGTAACTGTAGTTACAACTACACTTCCACCAATCGCAGGATCTTGGTTTAGCTTCCTGAGAATTAGAGGTACAAGAATTCCAGCAATAACAGAACTTATGAGATTAATAACCAATGCGGAGGCTATCAAAACAGCTAGAGTATAGTCTTGAAACCAAAGATATGTTGAAATTGCAACTAAGGTGGATAAGACAATACCATTTATTATTGATACCGCTAATTCTCTTTTAAAAAGCCATTTGATATTTGAAGTATTTATTTGTTCTAGTGTTAAACCTCTTAATACAATTGTCAGTGTTTGAGTGGCAGCAACTCCGCCCATGCTTGCTACTATGGGCATTAAAACAGCCAAATAAACAATTTTATCAATCACATCTTGAAATATGTTTATAGTACTTGCAGCTATAAATGCTGTTACTAAATTCATCGCTAACCAAAAAACTCTACTTTTTGCTGCTCTGCCCGGAGGTGCGAAAGTATCCTCTGCGACTCCTGCCATACCAAGAAGGTTTTGATCAGCATCTTCTCTTATTACATCAATGACATCATCAATAGTTATTCTTCCAATTAGCTGTCCCTTATGATCAATAACAGCAGAGGATATTAGATCATTTCTTTCAAAAATTGTTGCAACATCTTTATCCTCAAGATTCACATCAATTGCGGGAATATCTGTTTCCATTATTTCCCTAACATTCATTACTGGATCTGTTGTAATAATCTTACTTATAGGCAGTTCACCAAGGTAATCATTATCATTATTTACAACAAAAATTTTATCAGTGCTCTCTGGTAGCTCTTTTTGATCTCTTAAGTAGTTAAGAACTTCTTTTATAGAATTGTTTGGCCTCACACTTATCACATCAGTATTTAGCAATCCTCCAGCTGTATTTTCTGAAAATGTAAGTCCCATTTCAATCCTTTGTCTATCTACTTTTGACATATTTGAAAGAATTGTTTTCATTCTCTCTTCAGGAAGATTTTGTAAAATATCAACTATTTCATCTAGCTCAAGTTCTTTTACGGCTTCAGTGAGCTCTTCATTAGAAATATTTGAAATTAAATCTTTTTGAATCTCTTCACCAAGTTCAAAAAGAACATCTCCTTCCTCTTCAGTTTTAAGTAAAGAAAATATAATACTTCTTTGTTTTGGTGGGGAAGACTCAAGTGCATGAGCAATTTCTGAGGAAGACATGTCATTCAATAGTTTTCTTATTTGATTTAAAGAGAGATTTGAAGAGTCATCTAAAATAATTTTTAAATTTTCTCTATTCTTTTTAATTTCCATTCCTAAATTCTTGCCTGTAATAAATTACCTATGTCTTGATGATGGAATGTTATTCTTTTTTCTATATTTCGTAATAGTTCTGCGGGCTAAACCAAAACCTCTTTTATTTAACTCAATAGCGATTTTTTTATCACTTTTTGGTTTTTTTTCAGTTTTGATAACGTCTTCTATGAGTTTCATTAATTGCAATGACGAGATATTTCTTGTTTTGGAAACCGATGATATTAATAAGGACTTTAGAGGCATTACTCCCTTAGGGGTTTCAATATATTTATGTCTTAAGATTCTTGATACAGTAGAGGGATGAACTCCAATCTCATCTGCAATCTCTTTATTAGTTAGTGTATTAATTTTTAGTGGATTTTCATCAAAAAAAGAAATTTGTTTCAAGCAGATGTATTGGCCAACCTTTTGTACCGTTTCATTTCTTTTTTTTACAGATCTTAATAACCATTTTGCTTCATTAATTTTTGCTAACAAGTCCTTATTCTTTTTTGTTTTTAATTCTTGTTTAACTTGGTTAATCAAATCATCATCTGTCTTAATAATTGGGAAACCATCTTCAATGAATTCAACCTTAATTTCATCATTCTTTAGAAATAATTTTAAATCTGTTTCAATATATTGTGTTTTCTCATAATTTAAGCCTGGACTTAAGTCACAATTTTTTATCTCGTTAATTGCTTTTACTATATCTTGATGTTTAGAACCCTCTTTAACTAATTTTGTTTTAATTTCTTCTAAATTATCTAGATCTTTATTTAACAAAATTTTGTTAACTAGAATTTTTAAATTTTCTGGAATGCTACTATTTTTTATTTGAATGCTTATACATTCTTTATAATTTCTAAACCCAACACCACTTGGATGAAGCCTATGAATAATATCTTTTAATACAAGTTCAATTTCTGATTCAGAAAAAATGAAATTTGAAATCTCTTCAATTTTAGAAATGCTTTCTGTTAACATTCCTGACTCATCAATACAGTCAATTATTACTTGAGATATTTGAGTGTCTCTATTGCTTAAATCAAAATCATTTAATTGATCTAAAAGCGTTTCTCGTAAAGTTAATTTTGATTCAATATCAAAATTAAAGTCTTTTTCATTGAAAGAATTATCATAATCATATTCCTGCTTTTCTAAGAAAGGATTCTCAATAATCTCATTTTCAATTTTTTTTATTAATTCAAATCTTGATAACTGCAGAAGATCAATAGATTTTTTTAACAATGGAGTAAGCTTGATACTTTGTTTTTGTTTTAAATTTTTTGATAATACTATCCCCATGATTTATTTGTACATATTTCCAAGGTAAACCTCTTTAACTAATTTATCACTTATTAGTTTTTGCTTGGAACCTTGAGAAATTATCTCTCCATTACTTATAATCGCAGCTTGGTTACATATCTCTAGAGTTTCTCTTACATTGTGATCAGTTATTAGAATCCCAATGCCTTTGTCCGATAGTTTTTTTAATACCCTCTTAATGTCCTCTATCGCAATTGGATCAATGCCTGCAAAAGGTTCATCTAAAAGTATAATTTTGGGTTTTGCTGCAAGTGTCCTAGCAATTTCCACCTTTCTTCTCTGTCCTCCTGAAAGCTGTCTCCCTTTTAGTTGCCTTATCTCTGATAAACCAAATTCCTCTATTGAACTACTGACAAAGTTTTTAATATCTTTCTTATTATCAAAAGATAATTCTGCTAATCCTAGGAGATTTTCATATACAGTTAAATTTTGAAAGATAGATGGTTCTTGAGGGAGGTATTTAATTCCAAGCTTGGATCTTTTATGCATTGGCAAATTTGATAAATCCATATCGGATAATACTATCTTTCCTTCATCTGGATTCATTAAACCAGCTATGATGTAAAATGTAGTGGTCTTTCCGGCACCATTAGGACCTAATAAACCAAATATATCCGATTCATTTATTTCAATACTAACTTTTGAAATAATTTTCTTCCCTTTTATTGACTTAGATATATCTTTAACATCAAGCATTTCTTTATTCTGAGGAAAATTTTCCACTAATAGGATTAAATATTATAAGTTCGGAAGAAATTGTCAGATTTTCATAGATCATTTTCGCATTACCAATTAAATGTACTTTTTCGTTCGTATAAAAAATAATCTTATTTGCTGTTCCAGAGAAATCATAATTATCTTTATTGGAAGTTATGGTTGTGGGCATACCAGTCAAAGAAATTGAATTTTCATTATCATCGTAAGTAGCTGATGATGCTTCAATACTTATGAAGTCTGATTTAATTTTAACGTTATGGTTAAAATTAATTTGATTAGATTCTTTATAAAACTCAATTGAATCTGATTTAATTTTTACATGTTCATTTAGCTCTACTGAAAAAATTGAAAAACTAAAAAAAATAAGAAATATAAAAACTAGCTTTATCACGAATTACAATATCCTTGCCTCTATAAGATCATGCATGGATATAATACCTACATATTCTTTTTTGTTCATAACCACCAAAGTAAAAATTTTATTTTTTTCCATCATTTCTGCAGCATCGACAGCTAGTGAATTAAAACTAATTGTTTTGAAGTTTTTTGTCATTACTTCTTTAATTTTTGTTTTTTGAATGTCTACTTTATTATTAATACATCTTCTTAAATCACCATCAGTGAAAATACCAACTATTTTTTTCTTGTTTATTACAAGAGTAATACCAAGATTTTTCTTTGTAATTTCAAGAAGAGCATCATCTAATACTGTGTCGGGCTTAACTTTTGGAACCGAGACACCTTTATGCATTAAATCAGAAACCTTCGTAATTAATTTTTTTCCCAATTTTCCAGCTGGATGAGAGGATGCAAAATCATTTTTTGTAAAACCTTTTGCTTCAAGAAGTGCTATTGCAAGAGCATCGCCAAAAGCAAGAGCATTTGTTGTTGAAGATGTTGGTGCTAAATCAAGAGGACAAGCTTCTTTTTGTGATTTAAGTTCAATTTTGATATCAGCAGATTTTGAAATAGTTGATTTGTTATTACTTGTAAGAGCTGCTATTTTGTTTGCATGTCTTTTTAATGATGGAATTATATTAATGATTTCATCTGTTTCTCCCGAATTAGATATTAGAAGAATGATATCTTTTTTATCTATCATTCCAATATCTCCATGGGCTGCTTCTGTTGGATGAATGAATATTGATGTTGTCCCTGTGCTAGATAATGTTGCTGATATTTTTTGTGCAATGTGACCTGATTTACCAACGCCCATTATTATGAATTTACCCCTAGTGTTCAATACAGCATCACAAAGTTTTGTGAAAGAAGTGTTAAGTTGATTAGCAATAGCCTTAATAGAATCAGATTCTATTTTTAAAGTTCTTTTTGCAGATGAAATGTAGTTAAATTTTTTCATAATAATTTGCAAATTTTTAGCTAACTCAAATGCTATAATAGACCAATGTTAGGCACACATAAAAATATTTTAGTTCTTTTTTTTATCCTTTTTATAACTTTTTCAATTCAATCTGAGGAGAATCCTTATATTTTTATTGATACTAATGCACAAAAAATGGTTGAAATGCTTACCGCAGACGCTGATTTATTTGAGACTAATAGAGAGGAATACGAAAATAAAATAAAAATAATTTTTGAGCCCATGATTGACTTTAGAAGAGTGTCTGCAAGCGTGATGGGTAAAAAATATTATTTAATGGCAACTCCTGAGCAAAGATCTAATTTTATGAATATTTTTAAAAATTCATTACTTGATACATATGCTGAGACATTGGCTCAATGGGGCGATTCTTCAATATCTACAAATTTTCCTGATGAATTACCAGTAAATGGGATATTAAATGTTGAGGTTAAGCAAACATTAGATACAGGAACTAGCAAATATCCTATATCTTATAAATTAAGAAAAAGTTCAGAAGGCTGGAAAATAGTAAATATAATAATTAATGGTGTTAATTTGGGCCTTACATTTAGAAATCAATTCCAAGCATTAGCAAAATCTCATGACGAAAATATTGAAGCTACTCTTGAAAATTGGGTTTCAGATGCCGGAGATGCAGGTATCACATAAAATGAAAGAAAGAATTGAAAATATTATCAAAAAAAATATACCTGACGCGGTTTGTGAATTTCAAGGCGATTCATGCAGTCTAAAATTGCAAGTATCATCTGGAATATTTTCTAGAATGACTTTAATTAATCAACATAGAACTATTATGAGCTTGTTAAATGATGAGTTTAAATCAGGTGAGTTACATGCTTTAAGTCTTGAAACCAGAGTTATCTAGCAATGGAAAAATTATTAATAAAGGGAGGTAGCTCCTTATCAGGAAAAATCTCTTGTTCAGGAGCAAAAAATGCAGCTTTACCTATGATAGCATCAACAATCCTGAGCAACGAGAGCGTAGTTTTAAAAAATTTACCTTATTTACAAGATATCACAACAATGTTTGAGTTACTGGGATCAATGGGGGCCGAAATTTTGTTAGATGAAAATATGGACTTCACTATCTCGTCATTTAACCTTAAAGACATTCAAGCAAGGTATGAATTAGTTAAGACTATGAGAGCATCTATATTGGTTTTGGGTCCTTTAGTTGCAAAGTATGGTAAGGCTCGAATTGCTTTACCTGGCGGCTGTGCTATTGGTTCTAGGCCAGTAAATTACCACTTGGATGCTTTAAAACAACTTGGTGCAAAAATAAAATTGAAAAATGGATATATTGAGGCATCTTCTAATAAGTTAATTGGATCTAATATTAGATTTGATGGCATTACTGTTACTGGAACTGAAAATATTATGATGGCTGCCACACTTGCTCAAGGCGAGACTGTTCTTACGAATGTAGCAAAAGAACCTGAAATAATTGACCTTGCCGACATGTTGAATTCCATGGGTGCCAATATTACAGGGGCTGGAACAGATGAAATTACGATTAAGGGCGTTAATGAACTTTTTGGGACTAGCTTTACAATACCTGCTGATAGAATTGAAGCCGGAACATATCTTGTAGCAGCTGCTGTTACTAACGGAAGTATTACAATTGATAGCATTAATCCAAATAGATTAATGAAAGTTATTAATATGATAGAAAGAAGTGGATCAAAAATCAGTTTTGATGATAATTCGATTTCTATTTCAATGAATAAAGATCGTCCAAATCCGGTAGATATAACTACCGCACCATTCCCTGAATTTCCAACAGACATGCAAGCACAATTTTCAGTTATAAATGCTATATCTAGTGGAGTTTCAAATATTTATGAAACTGTTTTTGAAAATAGATTTATGCATATTTTAGAGTTAAATAGGATGGGATGCGATATTGAAGTGAAGGGCAATCATGCGATTATTAATGGAGTTGAGTCAATATATGGAGCTGAAGTAATGGCTACTGACTTAAGAGCTTCTGCAAGTTTGATTCTTGCAGGTTTGCGTGCAAAAGGAGAGACAGTTGTTGATAGAATTTATCATATTGATAGAGGCTATGAGCGTATTGAGGAGAAATTGAATTATTTAGGTGCAAATATTGTCAGACTTCCGTCTTAGTTTAATCATTAGTTTCAAATTTTAAATTAAGAATTTTATTACTAGTAGTTAAAATATTTAATTCCAATTCTTCGCCAAGGGTGGCAAATCTTAAAGAGCTAATTAAGTTATTCCAGTCGCTGGTTTCATTATTGATCTTAATTATAATATCGTTGGTCCTAATTCCATTTTCATATAGAGGTCCAACACTCTCCATTTCAACAATTTTAAGACCTTCGATAATTTTATTGTCCTGTCTATACATAACTTTAGCTACACGAAAGTTACCAATCCATAGACTTTTAACCTCTCCAAATCTAATAAGCTGTGTAGAAATTTGAACAACAAGATTTGAAGGTATTGCAAAACCAATTCCTTGATATGCACCAGTTTTAGAAAAAATTTTTGAATTTATTCCAATTAGATTGCCATTTTCATTTATTAAAGCGCCACCCGAATTGCCTGGATTGATGGCTGCATCTGTTTGAATTAATTGTAGATATGGGTTTCCATAATCTCTTCCAGTAGCGCTTATAATGCCACTAGATACTGAAGTACCAATTCCATATGGATTTCCAATAGCAAGCACTCTATCTCCTACCTTTAAATTATCTGAGTCAGCAAAATTAATTGGATTTAAGGGTTCATCAGTAGAAATTTTTAAAACTGCAATGTCAGCATTTTTATCAATACCAATAATGCTGGCTGAATAGTTCTTACCATTATTAAGTTTAACATCAATATTATTACCAGAAAGTATATGTAAGTTAGTTACAATATATCCCTCCTCAGAAAAAATAACCCCCGAACCCATCCCGTTTTTATTTGATGAATATGTTTGATTATTTATTGAAGATATTGTCACAACTGAGGATATAGATTTCTCAGATGCAGATACTAATTTGTTATTGTCATTAGATATAAAGTACCATGTTGCAGAAAATATTAAAAATATAATAATTAAGTAATTTAAACTAAATGTTTGGAATGATTTCATAATGTCAGACACTCAAAATATCATTGATAAACTTAAAAACCAAGGATTGGAGCCCAATTTAAATCAAATTAAGCTTATTTCAAACTTAAATAGAATAAATTTAAAAAAAAGAAAGATTTTTAAAATTAATAGATTAAAGAATGATGATCTTAATGGAATTTATATTTGGGGTGATGTGGGAAGAGGTAAAACACTTATCACAAGTGAGTATTTAAGCCTAAATGATGATTTTAGAATTAAAGATTTTCATTACATTGACTTTATGAATTTTGTGCATGACGAGCTTAATAATCATAGTGGATCCAAAAATCCACTTAAAATAGTAACAAAATCTCTTTTTAATAGTTATGACTTATTATTTATTGATGAGTTTCAAGTTGAGGATGTCGCAGATGCAATGATTGTTGGAGATTTGTTAAATAAAATTGTTGATAAAGGAATGAAAATAATATTGACATCTAATGCTCATCCAAATGATTTATATGAAAACGGACTTCAGAGGCAAAAATTCATAAAATCAATGAATATTTTTGCAGATAAAATAAAAATTTTTAAACTTGAAGGTGATGTAGATTATAGAACACAAAATCTTATAGAGCTTAACAAAAATGATATAGGAAGTAGATATTCAGAACATGAAATACTTAATATTATTACAAATAATTTTGGTTTGGATTTTATTAAGAGTGAAAGTATTGAAATTAATAACCGTAAGTTCAAATGCAAACTTGCATTAAAAAATTTACTTTGGATAGAATTTAACTCATTTTTTCAACAGCCGCTTGGATCAAGTGACTATAAGTTCATATCTGAAAAGTTTGATTGGGTGTTTATAAACAACTTTGATGTTTGTAGCGATGAAAAAATAGACTTAGTTAGAAGATTTATATCATTTATTGATATCGCATATATTGAAAAAGTAAAAGTAAAGTTTTTCTTCAATAAAATTAAAGACAAAGATATTTATTCCGGTGATAGACTAGAAATTTTATGGAGAAGATGTCATAGCAGATTGATGGAAATGCAAACTTTTGAATATTTAAATAAGTAATGGTTTTTAAATAAATGCATAATAAACATTGATATATTTGCAACTAGACATTAACATTCCTTCTCAAATTAAAAGATTATGAAAACTTACTCGTTAAAAAAAGAAGAAGTAGATAGAAATTGGTTCGTAGTCGATGCAACTGATAAAATTTTAGGTAGAATAGCAACTAAAATTGCTGATAAAATTCGTGGTAAAGATAAGCCAACATTTACTCCTCATACTGATGGTGGCGATTATGTCATTGTTATTAATGCTGAAAAAATAAAAGTTACTGGGCAGAAACACACTGATAAAAAATATTATAAACATTCGCTATATCCCGGAGGATTAAAAACAAAAACTTTTAAAGAGCTTGTTAATTCTAATCCTGAAAGGATTATTGAAGAGGCTGTAAAAGGAATGCTGCCAAAAAATAAACTTGGCAAATCAATGATTAGAAAATTAAAAGTCTTTAGCGGTCCTATACATGATCACGAGTCACAACAACCTACTGAGTGGAATCCCATCTCATGAGCTCAGATATTCATTATGCAACTGGAAGAAGAAAAACATCTTCAGCTAGAGTTTATTTAAAAAAAGGTAAAGGTAATATTTCTGTAAATGATAGAAAACTAGATAAGTATTTTGGTCGTAAAGTTGCACAGATGTTAGTACTTCAACCGCTTGAGCTTGTAGAGCTTGTTGATAAACTAGATCTTGACATAAAGGTAAAAGGTGGGGGTAGCTTTGGTCAAGCTGGAGCTATTCGACATGGTATTTCAAGAGCATTGACTCAATATGATGAAGAATTAAGACCTCAACTAAAAAAAGCTGGTTTGTTAACTAGAGACTCAAGAAGAGTAGAGCGAAAAAAACCTGGTCTAGTTAAAGCAAGAAAAAGCAAGCAATTTTCTAAAAGATAAAATACAAATTCACTTACACTTATTTCTAATTATAAGTGGCTTTTATAACGTTTAATTATGTTATAATTTTCACCGAAAATTGAGTAGCACACACCCTTAAATGCAAGAAAAAGATAAGACAAGAAGAAAGGTTTTGATCGGTCTCACTAGCGCAATTGGTATATCAGGAGTGCCTTTTGCTGCTATTCCATTTATAGCAGCATGGAATCCAAGCGCAAAAGCGAAAGCTGCTGGAGCACCTGTAAAATTAGATGTTTCAAAAATGCAATTTGGCCAACAAATTCAAGTTTCCTGGAGAAAGCAACCTGTCTTTATTGTGAGACACACGCAAGAGAGTATTGCTAGTTTAGATCTTGCCTTACCGAAACTTGCTGATCCTAATTCTGATGATATTGTTGAGCCATATAAAGGTTTAAATCCATCTAGATCAAAAAGCCCTGAATATTCAGTTTTTTCAGGTGTCTGCACTCATCTTGGATGTGCACCAAAATATTTTCCTGAAGTAGAGCCAAAGCCATGGGATGCATCTTGGTCTGGTGGTTTTTTTTGTCCATGTCATGGATCTATGTTTGACATTGTAGGAAGAGTTTTTAAAGGTGTTCCAGCACCTACAAACTTAGTCGTGCCTCCTCATATGTTTGAGGGAAGCATACTAACAATTGGAGAGGATAAGGAGTTATAAATGAGCGAAATGGCTGGTAAATTATTTTCTTGGCTTAATAACAGATTGCCAATTGTAAACACATTTGAGAGACATCTTTCAAAGCATCCTGTTCCATCTAAAGTAAATTTTTGGTATTTATTTGGAGCTCTTGCAGCAGTGACTCTAATCATCCAAATAGTTACTGGTATATGGTTGATAATGCCTTATTCAAATACAGAAGAGCAAGCATTTTCATCTATTGAATATATTATGAGAGATGTTGATTATGGTTGGGTAATCAGATATATGCACACTACGGGCGCGTCATTATTTTTTGCAGTTGTCTATCTTCATATGTTTAGAGGCCTTCTTTATGGCTCTTATCAAAAACCTAAAGAGTTAGTTTGGATTTTTGGTTGCACAATTTATCTTGCAATGATGGCTGAGGGTTTTTTGGGTTATGTGTTGCCTTATGGACAAATGTCATATTGGGGGGCACAAGTTATTATTTCTTTATTTGGAGCTATCCCATATGTTGGAGAATCACTGGAGTTGTGGGTTAGAGGCGACTACTATATCTCAGGAATAACTGTTTCAAGATTTTTTGCACTTCATGTTGTTGCACTGCCTTTAATTTTAATCGCACTTGTTTTTCTTCATTTAGTTGCCCTTCACGAAGTTGGAGCAGGTAATCCAGAAGGAGTTGATATTGAGGCACATCTTGATGAAGACGGAGTTCCTCTAGATAGTGTACCTTTCTTTCCATATAAGGTTTTAAATGGATTGGTTGCAATTGGTGTTTTCATGACAGTGTTTGCAATAATTATGTTCTTCTTTCCAGAGGGCGGCGGATATTTTATTGAAATGGCTAACTTTCAGGAAGCTAATCCATTAGTGACTCCAGATCATATTGCGCCTGTTTGGTATTATGCACCTTTCTACACAATGCTGAGAGCAATTCCTGATCCATTAGGAGGTCTTATAGTCATGGCTGCCGCTGTTGCTATATTTTTCATAGTACCATGGTTAGACAGAAGTAAAGTGGCATCAATTAGATATAAAGGAATATATAGCAAGATTGCCATTACATTATTTGGGGTTAGTTTCCTTACATTAGGATATTTAGGTACGGTTGGGGTGACAGAAATAAGAAAAATTATGAGCATCATATGCACCATAATATATTTTGCTTATTTTCTTCTAATGCCAATATATACAAAATATGAAAAGACAAAGGAAGTACCAACAAGATTATGATTCTTTATAGAAATATATTAAAAAATATTCCAAAGATATCACTTCTTTTATTATTTATCTTTACATCACATGAAATTGTTTCTGCAGAAGGTGGGCCTTGTAAAGATTATGGTGATTGTGATGAATTTAAATATTCTCTTAATGATATTGACTCACTTCAAAGAGGAGCTTCAACATATATCAATTATTGCTATGGTTGTCATTCATTACAATATTCAAGATGGGGAAGGGTTGCTCAGGATTTGGAAATTCCAGAAGATATTTTTTTTGAAAATCTAGTTTTTGATAAGTCTATTAAATCTGGAGATTTGATGATGGGTGCTATGCCAGAGGAATCGGGAACATGGTTCGGAGTCGAACCACCTGATTTAACTTTAGTAGCCAGATACAAAGGAGATGATTGGATTTATTCCTACCTCAGGGCTTATTATGAAGATTCCTCAAAGCAGTATGGCGTAAACAATCTTGTCTATCCAGGAACTGCAATGCCAAATGTTCTATTATCTCTTCAGGGAAATCAAAGACTAGTGTGTAAAGATATTCCACTAATAGCCAAAAATGGGGGCGAAAAACGAGACAATGATGGCAATACAATTATGATAGAAAAATGTGGTTTTCTTCAAGTTCAAGATGGCACTGGATCTCTTTCTAAAGAAGAGTTTGACGAGTTAATATATGATCTGACAAATTTTCTTGTTTACGTTGGAGAGCCAATCAAAGCAACTAGAGAAAGAATAGGTTGGTATGTTGTGTTCTATTTTTTAATTTTCACAGCATTATCTTCATTATTGTATAGAGAATTTAAAAAAGATTATAAAAAATAAGAGGGGTAAATATGATTTTATATTCAGACAGAGATGACCATTACAGTCAAAGAGTAAGGATAGTTCTTGCTGAAAAAGATATTGCTGCAGAAATCAACGAAGCAAAACCAGAAGAAACACCTGATGATATTCTTTCTATAAGCCCATATCATAAACTTCCTATTCTAGTAGATAGAGATCTTGCAATACATGATCCTTCAGTAATGATGGAATACCTTGACGAAAGATTTCCTCATCCACCTTTGCTTCCAGTGTATCCAGTGTCTAGAGCAAGCAGTAGAACGCTTATGCTAAGAATTGACAGAGAATGGTGTCCACTTGTTGATACTCTAATATTAGCAGAAAAGCCAGAAAAAAAACTTATGAAAATTAGGGAAGAATTGCTGCATGAAATCTCTTCTATTGCACCCACGTTTAAAGAAAACAAATTTTTTATGAGTGATGAATTCACACTTGTCGATTGTTGTTTTGCACCAATTCTTTGGCGATTGCCTTCAATTGGTATTAAGTTGCCTCTAAACAGACATCTTAAACCCCTTTTAGATTATCAAAACAAAGTTTTTGAACGACCAGGTTTTCTCGATAGTCTTTCATCAATAGAAAGAGATCTCAAGTCTGATTAATTATATTATTTGTAGAAACTTTCCATAAATATAAATCGCGTTTAACACAATTATTTCTTTTGATTTTGGAATTACCAGTATTTAGCTCGTAATTTTCTTCAAAAAGATTGTTTTGAAAGACATTTTCAATAGTCAAAAAATCCTCTATTAAAATTTTTTCTATTTTTATTTTAATATTTGAAGCATCATTAGCACCGATTTTATTAATATATTTATTGGAAACTGGTATAAAAGAATCCTCAAAGTCTGCGAGTTTTTTTAAATCACTTGCATCATAAAAAATTTCACTTGTTGAATATAAATCCATATTTATTGAATAGCTTCTAAAAGTAGGAACTAATGTTTTGCCAAGCTCATAATTAGTTATAAAGTATATTTTTGAAATATCCTTTCTCACCCTAGGCTCATGTTCAATTTTTATACTTCTGTCAATCTTGTTTACGATACTAAATTTGTTCAAACTAGCTATTACATTAAGTATCTCTTTAATCTTATCTTTATAGTTAGAAGCATCTATAGATAAAAAAAGCTCATCAGGATGTTTCTCCTTTAAATTTTTAACATAATTAGCATACTGAGCTGAATAAACAACAAGCACATTGTTAGTTTGATTTGATTTAAATATTGATGACTCAATTAAGTTTCTTTCATCCTGTAAATGAGAATTACAGAAATATTTCATTTTAGAATCAACTAGATTGTCATGTAAAACATATGAACCACGTTCATCAAAATTAACAGCAAACTTTATGTTATTTTCGAATAAAGATTCTATTATTAGCTCTTTATTTTTATTAGATGTTTGTATGGCTAAATTAATATTTAAATTGTTTTTATTTTTATTTTGATTTGGTATCGATGAACACGAAACCATAAAAAGCAGCAAACTACTTAAAAAAAATGTTAAGCTGAATTTCATTAATTATCTCTCATCAAATGCTAAGTTTTATTTCAACACCAATAGGCAATTTAAATGATATATCACAAAGAGCAATTGATGCTATTAGAACTTGTGATTATTTGTATGCTGAAGACACTAGAGTTACACAAAAGCTTCTTAAATTTATTAATATTAAGAAAGAATGTAAATCACTTCATGAACATAATGAAACAAAAGTGACGAGTACTATTATTAAACAACTTACAAATGATATGAGTGTATCTATAGTTTCGGATGCAGGGACTCCAGCGATCTCAGATCCAGGTTATAAATTAATACAAAAATGTATTGAGAATGATATTAAATACACTCTTTTGCCAGGACCTTCTTCGGTAATAAATGCTCTTATTATGTCTGGCCTACCTACAGATAAGTTCTCTTTTTACGGATTTTTTCCAAGAAAAGAATCATTGCAAATATTATTTCTAGAAGAGTTAAAAAATGAAAAAAAGACTTCAATATTTTTTGAATCTTCAAGAAGAATAGCAAAAACCATCCATATAGCATCTAAATATCTTCATCCCGAAAGAAATATTTCTATATGTATGGAGATGACAAAAGTTCATGAGAGAGTTATTAGAGGTAATATAACAAATATATTGTCAATTTTTGACAAAGAAAAAATTAGTATGAAAGGAGAGTCAGTGATAGTTCTTGGTGGTGAGAATAATTTTAAATCTAATGTAAAGTTGACTAAAAAGATAAAAAATGAATATTTAAAAAAATTATCTGCTGCGGATTCAGCAAAATTAATTTCATTAATAACTGATGAAAATAAAAGAGATATTTATAAATCACTTATAGAAAACTAAAAAACCATTATAATAACCTTTGAGTTGGTTGGATGATCGCTTTAAGGCTTAGCTAATGCAGCGAGGATAGTTGAAAAGAGGAAAGTCCGGACTTCAAAGAGCAGGGCGCCAGGTAATGCCTGGGAAGCGTGAGCTTACGGAAAGTGCAACAGAAAATATACCGCCAATTTTTTGGTAAGGGTGAAAAGGTAAGGTAAGAGCTTACCGCTTGAATGGTAACATTTGAGGCATTGTAAACCCCAGCCTGAAGCAAAACCAAATAGAAATCCTGTAAAGTTGCTCGCTTTGGATTTGGGTAGGTTGCTAGAATATTATGGCAACATAATATCAAGATAGATGATCATCATATACAGAATCCGGCTTATAGACCAACTCTTTTACATTTTTTAATAAAGTTAGACATTTTTATGTGTGAAAAAGTGTGTAAAAGTGTTGCAAAGTGTGTAAAAAGACTTTATATTTTGTAGATGTTTGGATTTAATACAGTATCTTTGGATGCAAAAGGGAGAATATCTATGCCAGCAAGGTATAGAGATGCATTCAAATCAAAAGGCTTATCAAAAATTGTAGTAACAAAAGATCCGCAATATCCGGCTTTAAAGTTATATCCGGGCGATGAGTGGTCGCAAATATCAAATAAACTTCAATCGCTCCAAGGCCTAGATCCTATAGTAAGAAACATTCAGTGGACAATTCTAGGAAATGCACATGAAGCTGAAATCGATGTGAATGGAAGAATGTTAATAAGACTACCGACCGATCTTCAAGAATATGCCGAAATAATAGGACAAAAACAGATAGCTGTAGTTGGTATGGGTAATAAATTTGAAATTTGGAATATTAATAGCTGGGAAATGAGACAAACTGGAGGATCTTTATCAACAGAGATTCTAGATGTTGTCTTGCCTGAAAGCATAAAAACAATGTCATTTTAGTTATGAGAAGGGGAAAAAATGAATTTTGAAGTAGTTGGACAAGAAGCAGAGCACGCTAAGATTAAAGTAGTAGGAGTAGGTGGCGGCGGAGGTAATGCAGTTATCCATATGATAAATCATAAAATTGAAGGAGTTGATTTTATATGTGCAAATACTGATACACAGGCCTTAAAATCAGTTCAAAAAACAACAACAATATTGAAATTAGGAAACGGTCTTACTAAAGGTTTAGGAGCTGGAGCTGATCCGGAAATAGGTAAAAGAGCTGCAGAAAGTGACAGAATAGCAATTGAAGAGTTATTAGCAGGTTCAGATATGGTTTTCATTACTGCTGGTATGGGAGGAGGAACTGGTACTGGAGCTGCCCCAATTATTGCGTCAATTGCAAAAGAATTAGGAGCTTTGACAGTAGCTGTTGTAACTAAACCTTTTAAACTCGAAGGCAAAAAGAGAATGGGAGCAGCAGAGAAAGGTTTAGCAGCACTAGTTGAAGAGGTTGATAGCCTTGTAACTATTCCAAATGAGAAACTCTATAAAATTTTAGGTGAAGATACTTCAATGCAAGACGCTTTTGCGAAAGCCGATGATGTTCTTAAAGGTGCTGTTCAGGGAATCTCAGATATTATTATGAAAAAAGGACATGTTAACGTCGATTTTGCTGACGTTAAGACAGTTATGTCAGAAAAAGGCATAGCCGTAATGGGTACTGGAAGAGCTAATGGTAAAAATAGAGCAGAAGTAGCAGGAAACATGGCTATTAAAAGCGAACTTTTAGAAGATATAAATCTTAAGAATGCTAGAGGCGTATTAGTTAATATTACTGCCAAAGAACCCACTTTAAGAGATCAAAGAGAAGTTTCAGAAATTGTTGATGAAATTGTAAGCGATGATGCAAATATCATTTATGGCTTAGTTTATGATGACAATTTTAAAGATGATCTCCAAGTAACAATAGTTGCAACAGGGGTTGACCAAAGAGCACCTTCCATAGTTATAGATAATGAGCCTTCATTAAAACTAAACCCGGTAGGCCTGGATAAAGATCAAACAAGTCAAAAAGTTGGCACGTCGTCTGCAGAGGATGAAATTGATTTCCTCGATGTGCCGACTTTTATGAGAAAACAAGTAGACTAAGATGCTACACTTTCCAGTTCTACTGGAAGAATCCGTAGATTTTTTAATTAATGACCTAGATGGTCATTATGTTGATTGCACTTTTGGAAGAGGTGGTCATTCTAAACTAATTCTTGAAAAAATATCTTCTAAAGGATATCTATCAAGCTTTGACAAAGATCCAGAAGCCTATGAGTTTGGATTAAATTTTAAGAACGATAATTTTAAAATTCGTCACGATTCATTTAAAAACTTAGATAAATATTTCAAAGATAACAGTATTAGTGGAATTATTTATGATTTAGGTACTTGCTCAACTCATCTTGATAATGCAGAAAGAGGGTTTAGTTTTAATAAAGAGGGCCAATTAGATATGCGTTTTGATAACACTGTCGGAGAGCCTTTTTCAGAATGGTTAAAGACAGCCAAAAAAGAAGAAATCATTGAAATTCTCTATAAGTATGGTGATGAGAAGTATGCAAGATTAATTGCAGATGCAATTATTGAAATACAGAAGAGCTCACCAATCAGAACAACTATACAATTAGCCTCATTAATAAAGAATGTATATCCAGAAAAAAAATTGAAAATCAATCCAGCAACAAAGTCTTTCCAAGCATTTAGAATTTTTATTAACAACGAGCTAAATGAACTCAAAAAATCACTAGAAATTGCAAAAAGAATAATTAAAAAAGACGGATTGATAGTGGTTATATCTTTCCATTCCTTGGAGGATGGTATCGTTAAAGATTTTTTCAAACCAAAAATTAAATCATTTCCAAAGGACATTCCATTAAACAGTCAAGAAATAAAAGACTTTAAATACATTGCAAAAAAGATAAAGGCATCTTCAAAAGAAGTCACTGAAAATCCAAGATCAAGAAGTGCAATTATGAGGGTGTTTCAAAAAATATGATCAATACAAAAAAAATTATAAATTTTTCAATAATTTTAAGTATTACATTTTTTCTAAGTATAGAAAAAATTAGACTTTCATGGGAAATAAGTACCCTTTATAACAATAACGAAATACTTAAGGTTGAATATGAAAACTTAAAAGACATGAATTTAAAACTACTAACACAATTTCATATTGAGCATTCTCCTGCAAATATTGAAAAATTTGCAAAGGAAAATTTGGGAATGATAAAAAAAAGACCAAAAGAAATAATTTATGAAAAATAAAAGTAAATATTTTAATTGGAGATTTGTAACTGTAGCTTTAACTGTTGTAATTTGTTTGCTAGTTATTATCTACAGGATTTTTTCTATACAAATTGTTGATAGCACTTTCTTGCAGAATGAGGGTGCCAAAAGGCATATCAAATATAAAGATATTATTCCAGTTAGAGGATCTATTTTTGATAGAAATAATGTTCCATTAGCTGTCTCGGTGGTTAATTATGATTTATATGCTCTAAAGGGATTTAAAAAATCACAACTATTAAAACTCTCAGAATTAATAGAATTAGATATAGATTATGTTAAAGAAACATTTGGAAAGAAAACCTTGTTAAAGAAAAACGTTCCTAAAAAAACTTTACTAGAGATAAAAAAAATAAAATTAAAAAATACTGAGATAGAGGTCCGCTATAGTAGGCATTATCCCCTAGGCGATCAAATTGCTCCATTAATTGGTTTTTTTGGTACTGATGGTGCGCAAGAGGGACTAGAGAAAAGCTATGACAAAGTTTTATCAGGGATTAATGGTAGGAATAAATATTTCAAAAATACGAAACAAGAAATAATTTCAAAACCAATTGTAGTATCAGAAGCAACACCAGGACAGGATCTTCATCTAACTATTGATGCAAGCCTTCAATATTTTGCATACAAACATTTAGCAGAAGCTGTAGAAAAAAACAAAGCTAAGTCAGGAACTACAATAATACTAGATAACAAAAATGGTGAAATATTGGCAATGGCTAGCTATCCGTCTTATAACCCTAATCATCCAAAAAGAAAAATTCAAAAAAATAGAGCTTTAGTTGATGCTTATGAGTTAGGGTCAGTTTTAAAACCCATCATGCTTTCAAAAGCCTATGATGCTGAGGTAGTTTCTCCAAATGAAATAATAGATATTCCAAGAAGACTGAATTTAAATGATAAAATAATAGTTGATTCAAAAAATCACGAAAAATTAACACCTACAGAAATTATTGCCGTTTCAAGTCAAATAGGCGCATCTTTAATATCGCTAGAAGTTGGTTATGATAATTTAAAAAATAATTATTATAATTTTGGTTTTACTAAGCCTGTTTCAGTCAATTTTCCTTCTTCTGCTTTTGGTCATATGAATATTAAGGAGAGTGTTATAGATAAAGAATTAGCAAGTTTAGGTTATGGTTATGGAGTAACAATCAGCCCTTTTCAGATTGCGTCAGCATATTCTGTTTTTGCAAACAACGGAGTATTTAAAGATTTTATTTTGATCAAAGATGATATATCTTCTTCAAGGCAAATTATTTCCCCTGAATCTGCATCATATGTTTTAGATGCACTTCAAGAAGTTGTTCAAGATGGGACTGCTACGGCTGCAAATATTAAAGGTTTTTCTGTTGCAGGCAAGACTGGAACAGCTCATCAAATAAGAGGAAGATCTGGATATGCAGAAGATTTATATATAGCATCTTTTGCTGGTATCACTCCACTAAGCGATGAATCTCTTACTATCTTTGTATCAATAAACAATCCGGGACTAAATTCATACTCTGGTGGCGCAGTTGCAGCTCCAGTTTTTGCAAAAATTGCTGAAAGTTCCTTAAATCACTTAGGTTATTTTGAAGATGAATGAGCTTGTAGATATCTTGGGAGTAAAATGTTCTGATGACATAAAGATATGCCATGCAACAAATAATTCAAAGAGGGTAAAAGAAAATTCAATATTTTTTGCTTTAAAAGGTATAAATCATCATGGCAGCAATTACATTGAAGAAGCACTTGAATGTGGAGCGTCCATAGTAGTTCATAACGATAAAAACTTTAAAAGTGATGATAAAAAAATAATCTACTTAAAAGATCTGGATGCTATTGAGTTTGTTCTTGATGAGAGCTGTAATAAATTAAGAGATATCGGGAAAATATCAAATTTTTTACAACAACTATATAAAATCGATATTACTTCATTAAGCTTTATTGGAATAACTGGAACAAATGGAAAAACAACAACTGCATACCTAACACATCAACTTCTTACAAAGGCAAACAGAAGTAGCTTATATATAGGAACAAATGGTATTTCTTATAAATCTGCAGAAATAGAGGCTTCTGTTTCAAACAAAACAACACCTGATATTTTTGAGCTTTATGAAATTATAAGCACTTACAAAGATGATTTAGAATTTGTTTGCCTAGAAATTTCATCACATGCATTAGATCAAAATCGTTTAGCAAGAATTTTTTTAGATACAGTCTGTATATTAAATATTGAAAGTGATCATATGGATTATCACAAAGATCAAGAAGAGTATATAAGGTCAAAATTTAAAATCTTTAATGTTCCGGCTTTAAGCTTTTCTCATAAGCATCAATTTAAAATTCTAAATTGTGATTCTGATTTAGCGCTTGAACATTATGGGGCCAATTTAGAGAATTTTGAATCCAATAACTTTAGAAGGGTAAATTTAGTAAGTAAAGAATCTGAAATTAAATACTATGTTGGAAGATCTTTAAAATATGAAAAAATAGATCTAGGTAACTGGATAAAACACGAGCCGAGTATTTTTTATAACATTGAGAGTTCAAAAAAAGATATTTCAAATAAAGAATCCGCTTATTCTATAGAAATCAAAGAGGAAAAAGACTACATGCTTACTCATGAATGCCCTTATCTTATGAATGATCAAAAGACAGACTGCTTTTCTTCAAACCTATTTCTAGATTTCAACAATGAAAATTTAGTCTTTGCCAGAATTTGTGCTGTTAGTGCAGAGACGTCGAATAAGAATTATTTAAAAGCTAAAAAACAGAACACAAAAGAACATGAGGATATAAGGCAGCTTATAAATTGCAATATGCTATCTCTTCCAAAAGGCAGGACTGATTTATTAAAAAATATAAATGCAAATGTTGTTATAGATTATGCTCATAATCCAGAAGCATTTTCTGTTTTATTGACCGAAATTAAAAAAAACTTCAAAGATTTGGTTGTTGTATTTGGTTGTGGAGGGGAAAGAGATAAATATAAAAGACCTATAATGTTAAAAGTCGCTACAAATATCGCAACTAATACAATTTTTACTTCAGATAATTCAAGAGGTGAAGATTTTAAAGATATCTTTAAAGATGCTTCAAATGGTAATGATTTAAAGAATGTTTTTGTAATCGAGGACAGAAAAGAGGCAATTATTGAAGGAAGTAAATTAATTGGAAAAGATGATTGTCTACTTATACTTGGAAAAGGACATGAAGAAACACAGGAAGTTATCGGAAACGTTTCATATTTCAGTGATTATGAGGTAATCAATGAAATTTATAACTAATACATCTGACTTAAGTAAATATCTCTCTATTCCAATCAAGGAAAACTCAGTCATTAAATCTATTTCAACAGATACACGATCTATTAAAAAAGATTCAATGTTCATTGCTATTAAAGGCAAACATTTTGATGGTAATGATTTTGTTGATGAAGCACTAAAGAAGGGGGCAGTTATTATTCTTGCCGATCACAAAAGATATCAGGAAAAGAAAAACAAAAAAATTATCTATGTAAAGAATACAATTTCGTCTCTTAAAAAAATCTCTGAAAACATTATTAAAGCTTTTAAAGGAAATGTAATTGCAATTACTGGTAGTAATGGCAAAACCACCACAACAAATTTAATATATAAAACTTTAAAAAATAGCTCCAAAACTCTTAAAAACTTTAATAATGAAATAGGAATGCCTCTAAGCATTATGAACGCGTCTTCTAGATCTAATAATCTTATTTTAGAAATAGGCGCATCAAAATTTAGAGATATTAACTATTTAAGTGAGATTTTAAAGCCTTATATAGGAGTGATAACTAATATAGGTCATTCGCATCTTGAGAAATTAGGAAATATTGAAGGCGTATTTAAAGTTAAGTCAGAATTAGTAAACAACATTCAGAAAGAAGGGTTCCTAATCGTACCAAATGATAATCAAGACTATCTAAAAAAATGGAGAAAGTTAAGAAGTGACATAAAAGTTATCTCATTTGGATTAAGCAGCGATGCTGACTTTTATGCTTCTAAAATTAGAATAAAAGAAAGTGGATTATCATTTATAATTTCATCAAAGTTAATCAAAAAATCTATTTTGATAAAGACTTCAATTGAAGGTGAGCATAATATTAAAAATATTCTTGCAGGTTCTGCAGTTCATTTTTGCTTGAATGAGGATTTAGAAAATTTTGCTAATGCTCTAAAGACAAATAATTTTAATGAGTTAAGACAAATAAAATCAAAATGGATTAATGGATCCACTTTAATTGATGATACATATAATGCAAATCCAGATTCTACAAAAAAATCTATAGACTTATTAAGTAATTATAAAAAAAATACTGTCTTAGTATTAGGCGACATGTTAGAGCTTGGCAGATACAAAAAGAAGCTTCACAAAGAGATTGGCTTTTATGCCAAAGAAAAAGGAATCAATACTATTTTAGGATATGGAGATTTGACAAAATATACTATTGAGGTCTTTGGTAAAGGGGCTAAATTCTTTAAAGATGAAAAGAATTTAAAGTTTTATTTAAAAGAAAACATAACCTCAAAAGATGTTATCTTAATTAAAGGTTCCAGAGGAATGAAAATGGAGAGATTTAAAAATGTTTGAATATTTAGGAACGGTTCTTACGGCAGTTGATCCTGGTTTTGATGTTTTAAGATACTTAACAGTTAGGACCATTGGAGGTACTTTGACTGCACTAGTAATTTCGATTTTGTTAGGCCCTGCAATTATAAATTTTTTAAAATCAATGCAATTCGAGCAATTTGTAAGAGAAGATGGTCCAAGATCTCATTATAAAAAAACAGGAACACCAACAATGGGAGGCCTTTTAATATTATCATCTTTGACTATTTCAACTCTCTTATGGGCAGACCTTGGAAATCGATATATCTGGGTAGTCTTAGGCGTAACAATAGGCTTTGCTTTAATTGGTTTCTTTGATGATTATCTAAAAATAAGAAAAAAAAGTTCTGATGGACTAACTTCGATACAAAAAATTATTTTTCAATCAATAATTGCATTAATATCAATGACGTATCTTTATTATTCAGCAGAAATAATACCTGAGACCTCATTTATTGTTCCTTTCTTTAAAGATTTAATATTACCAATGTCTCCATTTATTTTTATTTTTACTGGCATGTTTGTACTAATAGGATCATCTAATGCAGTCAATTTGACCGATGGGTTGGATGGGCTTGCCATCCTTCCAACAGTTTTAATTGGAGGCGCGTTAGGATTAATTGCTTATGCCATGGGTAATCAACTTATTGCTGACTATTTATATCTACCACATCTTCCTCTATCTGGAGAGTTAATAGTTTTTTGTGGTGCTTTAATTGGATCAGGAATAGGCTTTCTATGGTACAACACCTATCCAGCCCAAGTTTTTATGGGTGATATTGGTTCCTTAACTCTTGGAGCTATTCTAGGTATAATTGCAATAATATTACGACATGAATTGGTCTTTGCGATCATGGCAGGTGTTTTTGTTGTAGAAACTCTTAGCGTTGCGATTCAGGTAATTTCATATAAGACAAGAGGCAAAAGAGTATTTTTGATGGCTCCAATTCACCATCATTATGAATTAAAAGGTTGGGCAGAGCCTAAAATAATAGTCAGATTCTGGATAGTAACTTTAGTTTTAATTTTAATCGCCTTGGCAACTTTAAAACTTAGATAAATTAATGAAATCTTTAATTTATGGTTATGGAGAAACTGGAAAATCTTTTGAGAGATACTTAACTAATAAAAATTTAGAATTTGAGATTTTTGATGAAAATATTTCAAAGCACAATAAACAATTTAATTTAAATGATTTTGATCAAATTTTATGTAGTCCTGGAATACCCAAGTCTGCTTATGAAGAGATAATAAAAAGAAATAAAAATGTACTTACAGATATTGATATTTTCTTTAATGATGACAAATCAATAAAAATCGGTATCACTGGGACTAATAGAAAAAGCACAACAGCATTTCATCTACATCAGCTATTTGAAGGCTACAGAACCTCTAATTTAATTGGGAATATTGGAAAACCAGTTTTAGACTTTGTTAATAACAACAAAGATTACTCAATAATTGAATTATCTAGTTTTCAGCTAGAAAAGATGAAAGTCAACAAGCTTGATTTTGGGGTATTGCTAAATATTGATATTGATCATTTAGACCATCATGGAAATTTTGAATCCTATAAAGCTGCTAAAGAAAAAATTTTATTAGCAAAAAACAATATCTCAAACATAACATGCCCATATAAATTATTTGAATGGATTACTAATCACACTGCAAAAAAAATAAATTTTAAGAATCTTCCATTTAGATTTGAAGTCATCTCAGAAAATATTATCAATGATTCAAAATCAACTAACTTCCATTCGTTATCTTATGCTCTAGAAGAAACTAAAAATATTTTTCATTCAGAATATATTTTAATACTATGTGGCGATCCTTCAAAAGAGCAAAATAGAGATATTATTATTGATGGCCCTAAAGCAATATATATTTTTGGACATCATGCAGAGCAAATTAACAAGTGCATTTCTCATAAAAATAAGCATTGTTTCAAAAGTCTTAAAGATGTATTTGAATTCATTCAGAAAAAAAATCTTACTCAGAACATTTTATTTTCACCGGGATATCCGAGCGGAAAGGACTATAAAGATTTTAATGAAAGGGGAGAAGTTTTTAATCATTACGCCCAAAATTATATAAATGAATACAAATAAGAACGATTTACTGATAATTTTGCCCTTAATTTTTTTATTAGCATTGGGGTTAATAATGGTTACATCATCGAGTATTTATGTAGCAGATGATATGAAATCAAATCCTTTTTATTTTGCTGAAAGACAATTCATTTTTATGGCCATTGGTTTGATGACTTTATCATTCTTTTTGTTAATACCCTCAGAATTTCTTTATAAATCTGACTGGATTTTTCTTTTAGTCAGCATATTATTTTTAATAGCACTATTTATACCTGAGGTGGGTACTAGAGTTAACGGTAGTCTTAGGTGGATAAAAATGGGTCCAATTAATATTCAACCATCTGAAATATGTAAATTTAGTTTAATTCTTTATATTTCAGGCTATTCAGTAAGAAGAATGACTGAAATAAATTCTTTAAGAAGTTTTCTGAAACCATTATTTTTATTGTTTGTAATATCATGTTTGATATTAATCCAACCAGATTTAGGTTCTGTTGCAATTATCTGCCTTTTAGTAGTTGGAATTCTATTTTACGCTGGAATTTCTTTTTCTCAGCTTTTATTACTCATATTATTAATTGCCTTGGTAGGTTATCTTGGAATAACTAGTTCAGCATATAGAATGGCAAGGGTTATTGCTTTTACAGATCCTTTTGCAGTTGAAGTTGTTAGAGATGCTGGCTGGCAGTTATCAAATTCTTTAATTAGTATTGGACAAGGTGGATGGCTTGGGGTTGGTCTCGGTAATAGTTTCCAAAAAAGCTTTTTTTTGCCAGAAGCGCATACCGACTTTATTTTTGCTATCTTAGTTGAAGAGTTAGGAATAATTGGGGGGATGATACTAATTTTTATTTTTATAATTATGTTTGTTGGCTTGATATCTATATCCTTTGATTCGTTTAAAAAGAAAAGATATTTTCAGTCATATACTGTTTTTGGAATTTTTCTATTAATTTCAATTCAAGTCATTTTTAATATTGCAGTAAGTATAGGGTTGCTTCCTACAAAAGGCCTAACTCTTCCATTTATAAGCTATGGAGGAACAAGTATTATAATAATGTTAGCTTTAATCGGAATTGCTCTTCGTATTAACAATGAAAATAAAATAATCTAAATGAAGTTTTTAATTGTTGCTGCAAAAACTGGGGGACATATTTATCCTGCCAAGGTTATAAGTCAAGAACTCAAAGAGAGTGGCCATGAGATTGTTTTATTAGGCATTGGGAATCAAATTGAAGAAAATGCTTTCAAAGACCTAAATTCAAGAATCTATAAATTAAAGATAGAAGGATTTCGAGGCCGAACCAATTTAAAAAAGCTAAAAGTTCTTGGACAGGTCGTAATTAACGTTTTTAAAGTTTTGGGAATAATAAAAAAAGAGAATATAGATGCAATGATTGGTTTCGGAGGCTTTATCACCTTGCCTGCTGGAATAGCATCATGGTTAAGAAGGAAACCAATATTCATACATGAGCAAAATGCAGTCATAGGCTCTGCTAATAAGATGCTATCAAAAATTTCAAAAAAGACTTTTATTGGCTTCCCATTAGAAGACTCAGATAAAAATATAAAAACAATATTGACTGGAAATCCAATAAGAAAAATTAATTTAAAAAACTATGATAGCAATCATCAAAGTGATAATCAGATAAAAATTTATGTTACAGGAGGAAGTCAAGGATCAGAATTTATTAATGAAACTATTCCTAAAGCGCTTTTAAAACTCTCAAACAATTTAAAAATAAAGCATCAGTGCGGTAAAAATCACTTAAATTTCGTAGATAAAATTTACAGATCTGCAGATTTTGATTTTGAAGTAAAAGAATTTTATGAAAATCCGTTTAAAGAAATATTATGGTCTGATTTTGTCATATCTAGAGCAGGCGCATTAACATTATCTGAAATAATTTCGCTAAAAAGAGGAGCTTTGATTATTCCGCTTCCTTCGTCAATTGATAACCATCAAGCTTTAAACGCAGAAAGCATTCAAAGAATGAATTTAGGTATTACGCATTATCAGGAAGAAAGCCTTGATAAATTAGTTATTCGATTGAAGAGTATTATTGATAATAAAACATACATGTCATGGAAAAAATTAGGTTTAGATATTCATATAAATGCATCTAAAATGATTTTAGATATCATTGAGGATTATGAATATAAGTGAAGCAATTTAAAAAAGTAAAAAAAATTCATCTTGTTGGCATTGGTGGGGCTGGAATGATTGGTATTGCTAGAGTTTTACTCAAAAAAGGATATAAGATTTCAGGCTCCGATGTTGTTGATTCAAATGATTTAAAAAAATTAAGAAAGGAAGGAGCTAAAGTTTTTATTGGACATAAAAAAGATAATATAAAGGACGCAGATTTATTGGTTGTTTCTTCTGCCATCGATAAAAATAATCCTGAATTACTTCAAGCCAATAAGAAATCAATTACAGTAATTCCTAGAGCTGAAATGCTTGCTAGCATAATGATAGGTTATGAGAGTATTGCTATAGCAGGTAGTCATGGTAAGACTACTACAACAAGCATGATTGCAAAAATAATAAGCAAGGCGGGACTCAGTCCTACTTATGTTGTAGGAGGAAAAGTTTTGAGTACTGATGAAAATTCAGACTTAGGAGAGGGTAAGTATATTGTTGTTGAAGCAGATGAAAGTGATGGAACATTCACACATTTACAACCAGATGTAGCTGTATTAACCAATATTGATGATGATCATTTAGTTCATTACAACAATATTTTTGATAACTTACTAGATTCATTTGTGATGTTTGCAGAAAATATTCCATTCTATGGATATTTGGTAATTAATGGTGATGATGTAAACATTAAAAAAATATCGAAGAAAATTTCTAGAGCTCAAATAAAATTTGGACAATCAATAGGCTGTGATTATCAGATAACGAAAATATCATCGAGCAAAGGTAAGCAAAGTTTTGAGATTTTTGATAGGAAAAACAATAAAAATCATAAATTTAAAATTAATTTACCTGGAAAGCATAATGTTTTTAATGCTGCAGGAGCGATTGCAGTTTCAATGGAAGAGGGAATTCCATTAGAAGCAATTAAAAGTGGAATCCAAAAGTTTTCAGGAGTTGGAAGGCGTTATGAAAAACATGATTTACACATTAATGAAAGAAAAGTCACTTTAATAGATGACTATGGCCATCATCCTCTTGAAATTGAGTCAAACATCAATGCATACAAAGAAGAATATCCAAATAAGAAAGTATGTATGATTTTTCAACCTCATAGATTTTCCAGAACCGCACAACTTTTTAATGACTTTATTAAGGTGCTGAAAAAAACTGATTCTTTAATCTTATTAGATATTTATTCAGCAAGCGAAAAACCAATTAAAGGAATTCACTCAAGAACAATCGCTGAGACATTAAAGCAAGAAGGACATAATGACGTTACGTATGCTAATAACCAAAGCGAAGTAATTAATTTGATAAACAATAAAAATAAAACTTTTGATATCTTAGTTACTCAAGGTGCAGGAAGTATATCTTTAGTTTGTAAATCTCTAAAAAGTAAATGGGCAAAATAAAAAATATTGCTGTTATTTATGGTGGAACTTCTTCAGAGAGGGAGATTTCAATTAGAAGTGGAAGCGGAGTTCATAATGCATTAATAGATCTTGGTTACCAATCAAAGTTAATTGATTTTAGAGACTTAGAATATATTAATGAGCTTAAAAATTATGATTTTGTTTTTATTGCGCTTCATGGTTTTGAAGGCGAGGGAGGATTTTTGCAAAAAGAATTAGATAAACTAAATATTTTATATTCTGGATCAGGCCCAGCAGCATGCGCAAATACATGGGATAAAGGATTAACAAAAAAAATACTTGATATAAATAATATTAATACACCTAATTCAATTGAAATTGATCAATTTACCGAAGAAATCTCAGAGGCTGGTTTACATTCCTCAATTTTTGATCCATTAAGACCTTTTGAATCGATATTTTTAAAACCTAAGGAGGATGGATCAAGTGTTGATATATTCAAAATCTTTGATGACAATTCTTTAAAACAAGCATACAAGAAATGTTTAAATCCAAATAGAGGTTTTTTATTTCAAGAGTTTATTAAAGGCAAAGAATTAACTGTTACAGTAATAGATAATGAATGTTTTCCACCCATAGAAATAATTACAAATAACGAATTCTATGACTATGAAGCTAAATATATTTCTAATGATACTCTTCACATAGAAGCAGATTTAAATGAGGATGAAATTAAAGAAATTAAAGAAATCTCTCTAAAAGCTTTTAAATCATTAGGATGTAAAGGGTGGGCGCGAGTAGATCTATTTCTAGATACCGATAAAAACTTTTCTATTATTGAAATAAACACAGTTCCAGGTATGACATCTCACAGCAATGTTCCAAAATCAGGAAGTTTAATAAATTTATCATACAGCGACGTTGTCCAAAGAATTATTTATGCATCACTTTAATTTTAAAAAAATATTTTTTTTGTTTACTTTTATTTTTTCAATTTCTCTATATGCAGAATATGAAATTGAGATTAATTTTGAGTCGGGTTTTGAATTTAAGCGTCAACAATTGCTTATTGAAACTTTAAGAAAAAAAAATTCAAAGAGGAAAATTGAAAAAGTTTTAATTTCAGAGGACTGGATTAAAAACTATTCAATCATACAAAAGCCTTTTCAAAAAAAAATTTTTATCAGAATTAAAAATAGAGAACCAATATTAGTTCTTAATGATGAATTTTTTTATGATAAAGATTTATTTAGATTTAAATATGATAAATCTAAAAACGATATAATTTTTGTATCTGCTCCACAAGATTTGGCTGAAGATGCTCTTAAGATAATTGCTCGTTGTGAAGATAGTGTCAAAATTAAAACTATTAAATATAGTCATGTAACTGGATGGGATATTAAAACAGATAAATTCTTAATAAAGTTTGGCAAGCATTTAACAGAAAAAAAGTTTCAAAATTTTGAGGATACTGTGAATTATTTGTTCGAGATTGGAAAAAATCCTAGTATCATAGACATTAGATACAAAGATGGAGCTGCAATTAAGTATGGCAAGTAATGTAAAAAATTCAAATTTGATAGTTGGACTAGATATCGGAACCTCAAAGGTGGTGTGTATAGTTGGAAAATACAATGAATCAAATGACTTAGAAATAGTTGCCTTGGGTTCATATCCTTCAAGTGGATTAAAAAGAGGAATAGTTGTAAATATTGATGCCACAACTGATGCCATCAAAAAAGCAGTAGATCAAGCACAATCTATGATGGATGAAAAAATTAAAAATGTGTTTGTAGGTATTGCTGGCAATCATGTCAAAAGTTTAAATTCTCATGGGACTCATGGTATTAAGGATAATGAAGTCTCTAATTGGGATTTAGAAAAAGTTAACGAATCTGCACAAGCTATGGCAATTCCGTCCGATCAAAGAGTTTTGCATGTAATACCTCAAAAATATGTTATTGATGGCCAAGAAGTTAGCTTAGATCCTTTGGGAATGTCTGGTGTAAGATTAGAGTCAAAAGTTCATCTTGTTACATGTGCTGAAAGTGCAATGAAGAATATTGAAAAATGTGTTAGAAATTGTGGTTTAACTGTTGAGCGCTTTGTTTTAGAGCAGTTAGCTAGTTCTTATTCAATTTTATCAGAAGATGAAAAAGATCTTGGTGTTTGTTTGGTAGATATTGGAGGAGGAACCACTGATATTGCAATTTTTAAATCTGGTGCAATTCAATTTACAGGCGTACTTCCAATTGCTGGAGATCAAGTAACTAGTGATATAGCTCAAGCCTTGAGAACTCCAACACCACAGGCTGAAGAAATTAAGCAAAAACACGGATGTGCTCTATCTCAATTTACAAGAAAAGATGAAACCATCGAAGTTCAAGGAGTTGGAGGTAGGCCACCAGTTGATTTATCTAGAGCTGCATTGGCAGATATTATTCAGCCAAGGTATACAGAATTTTTTGATCTTGTTAAAGCAGAAATAACTAGAAATGATTATCAAGAAAAAATTACCGCTGGAATTGTTTTAACTGGAGGAACATCTAAAATGGAAGGTGTTGTTGAGCTTGCAGAATCAGTTTTCCAAACTACAGTCAGATTAGGAGTACCATCTTCTTTTAAAGGTATGGAAACAATATTGCAAAATCCAATTTATTCAACCTCAATTGGGTTGATTGATTATGGTTTTAAACAAATGAACGAAGAAATGTTATCAGAACAAAATCAGGGATTCTTTTCAAAGCTTTTAAGAATTGTAAAAAGCGAGTATTGATTATACCCTTCAATTGATTTAGAATTCGCATTCCTTGGTTTTTACATAATGTGAAAATCTTTAACCATAAGGATAACAATGAAAAAATACGAAGCGATCGTCATACTTAATCCCAATCTTTCGTCTAAGGTTGAAGAATTTACAAAAAAGTTTGAAAAAATATTAGTCGAGAATTCATTTTCTATAAAGAATTGTGAAGATATTGGCAGAAGACAGCTTTCATATTCAATAAACAATCATAACAAAGGCCATTATTTAATTTTTAATATAGAGGGAGATCCAATTAAATTAATCGATGTTGAAAATAAGATTAAATATGATGAATCAATCATAAGACATCTTTTCATGAGTGTTAAAGAGCATAGTGAGGGAGATTCACAACTATTTTTAGACTCTAAAAAAAATAAACATGAAATAGAAGATGATAATGAGACAACTCCTAAATCTAAAGATTTAAAAACAAAACAAGATGACGATGCATTAAAAAAAGATAGCCATCAATCTGAGGACAATGAGGGCTCTAGTGAGAATCAAAAAGAAGAGTCTTTAACAGATAATACTGATAAGGAAAAAGATGATGAGTAAGTATGATTTACCAAAAAATTTTGATTACAAAGATGTTAATATTTTAAAACAGTTTATAACTGAAACTGGAAAAATTATTCCGGCACGAGTGACTGGTATTTCAGCCTCAAATCAAAGAAAAATAACTAGATATATTAAAATAGCTAGATACTTAGCTTTAATACCATATACAGATATGCACAAATAACTTATGAAAATTATATTACTAGATAACATACAAAAATTAGGTGAGATAGGTGATATTGTTGAAGTTAATTCTGGTTACGCCAGAAATTTTCTAATACCTCAAAAAAAAGCTGCCTTTGCTAGTAAAAAAAATATAACTGAAGTTGAGGCAAGAAAAGATGAATTAGCTGCTATGTCAGAAGATGTGTTAACAAAAGCAGAAGCTAGAGGAAAAGATATTAGTGGCTCACAGTGTGAAATTGTTGTTCCTGTTACCGAGGAAGGTGCGCTATATGGCTCGGTTGGAACCAGGGAAATTTCTGAAGCGTTTTCTAATAATGATATACAAATAGACAAAAGTGAAGTCCAGTTGCCAGATGGTCCAATCAAAGAAACTGGAGATCATAATATCGTAATTAGTGTTCATCCAGAAGTTAGTGTTGAAGTTTTAGTAAAAGTATTACCAGAGTAGTTGTATATTTTGAGATATGATGTAAAAATCATATTCCAATGTCAAATTTAAATATTTTTCAAAATGAGCAAGTCAGAGATGCTGAAAGGGCAGTTCTTGGCGGCCTAATGCTTGAAACAAGTAGATTTGATACGGTTATTCAAATAATAAAGGACGTTGATTTTGATGATAAAAATCATCGTATAATTTTTCAAACAATGGCTGATCTTATAGATGAAAATAAGCCGTTGGATCCAATAACAGTTTCTGAGAAGCTTGATAATAAAAATGCCCTTACAGAGGTTGGGGGCAAAGACTATCTAGTTGAACTTGCTACCTCAACTCCATCTGCTGCAAATTTAGAAGCCTATTCTGAAATTATTAAACAAAGATCAATTGTAAGAAAGCTTCAAAAAGCAAACTTTGATATTTCAGAATTGATACGAAATCCTCAAGGTCAAGATGGCGCTGAATTATTAGACAAAGCAGAGAGCATGATCTTTGCACTAAATGAAGAAGCTAGC
>CACHII010000003.1 GCA_902579825.1 uncultured SAR86 cluster bacterium
ATATTGGAAAGATAATCTTATTAAATGTGATATTGCAATGGGCCAAGGTAAAAAACATAGAGATCTAAGAGAAGACATCAAAAAAAGAGATTGGGAGCGAGATCAAGGAAGAATTCTCAAAAATTCAAAAAACTTTTCCTAATCGAATCAAAAAAAATATTCATGTATAATGCCTCTTCCTTATGGGGGCGAATAGGGTTCGACGTTTCTACTGGACTCCGAAGCGCATGCCAAGATTGTAGTAATTCTTGTAAAACATACTACAAAAAAAATAGTTGCAAATAACGACAACTACGCTTTAGCAGCTTAATGCTAACCGATGTAAGAATTGACTGTGGTTTGAAGCATCGGCTAAACACACAGTCTAGCCAAGCTATATTGCTTGGATATAGTTTGGTAAAACTTAATCAAGCTAGCTTTTATGCCCTGCTCTTCGGGTAATAAAAGTTAAAAATAATAGAATGAGCTATGCATGTAGAAGTTAGGGTGAAGGATTAACGGACGCGGGTTCAATTCCCGCCGCCTCCACCATTTCTTTAAATCTCTTGCCAAGGTGGGAAAGGATCATTCAATGTAGTCCAAAATTCTTCTCCCTTAAGCAAATCCTCTTCTGTTACAAGACAATCTTCAAGAGCACCAATCATTGCATCCTTATCAAGTCCTTGACCAATAAAGACTAATTCTTGACGCATATCTCCAAAAGGTTCTTCCCAGTTTTGTTTAATTATCTTTAAAGATTCTTCATCTGTTGGCCAATTTTGTTTTGGAACAGATTTCCAAAACATTCCAGCAAAACCATATCGAGCAATTCCGCCAGCTTGGCTCCATTGTCCAGCATATTCAAGACGAGAACCTAGCCAAAAATATCCTTTAGAACGGATTAACTTTCCAAATTTATTTGTGTTATGTACAAATTCATAAAATTTATCAGGATAAAAAGGACGACGAGCAACAAAGGTAAAGCTAGAAATACCAAACTCCTCAGTTTCAGGAGTATGATCGCCTCTCATTTCTTTTAGCCATCCTGGTGCTTCTTGCGCTTTATCGAAATCAAATAGTCCTGTATTTAATACATCGTCGATTTCAACCTGACCTTTAGTGATGGGAATTATTTTTGCAGTAGTATTAAGGCTTCTTAAAATACCCTTTAATTTATGTAAATCACTTCGATCAACAAGATCGATTTTACTTATTAAAATAACGTCAGAAAATTCAACTTGATCAACTAGTAAGTCTGCCACGCTTCGCTCATCATCTTCGCCAAGAGATTCACCAGTATCTTGAAGATATTTTGCATCGTCATAATCTTTTAAGAAATTAAATGCGTCTACTACTGTAACCATAGTATCTAACCTTGCTACATCTGAAAGTGATACCCCTTTTTCATCGGCAAATGTGAAAGTTTCAGCTACTGGAAGAGGCTCTGATATACCTGTTGACTCAATTACAAGATAATCGAATTTTTTATCTTTAGCTAATTTATTTACTTCTAGAAGCAAATCCTCCCGAAGTGTACAACAGATACAGCCATTACTCATTTCTACAAGTTTTTCCTCACTATGATTTAAAGAAACTTCATTATTTACCATAGATGCATCAATATTAATTTCACTCATATCATTAACAATAACAGCGACTTTTTTATTTTCACGATTATTTAATATGTGGCTTAATACTGTGGTTTTACCAGCCCCTAAAAAACCAGACAATACAGTAACAGGTAATCTGTTAAAATTATTTTGCATTTTATATCCCTAAAAGTGTTATTAAATAACATACCATAGTTGTCAATAGGCTATATGGTTATCCATAAATAATTTGAATTGCTATAATAATTGCAGATTTATATTTAAATACACTAATTAAAATTTAAAGGAGGCTTTATGAAAAATTTCTCAAAGTTATTGATAGCATTGCCCACATTTCTAATTTTTACTTTAAGCACCAGTGCCCAAGATACTGAAAGTGGTTTATCAAGCAATGTACTTATTGAAGAAGTTGTTGTGACTGCTAGAAAAAAGGAAGAATCAGCACAGGATGTACCTGTTGCACTTTCGGCAATGAGTCAAGAGCAATTAGAAATATTAAAATTTAGAGACTTTAATGATTTGGCTGTTGGAATGCCTAATGTTGCCATGGATGACATAGGTACAACAAAAGGTACGCAAAATTTTAGCATCAGGGGTATTGGCATTAACTCATCTATTGCATCAGTGGAGCCAGCTGTGGCCATTGTTGTTGATGGTGTTTATATGGGTGTTAGTGCAGGAATGGTCTTTGATATGTTTGATCTAGAAAGTATTGAAGTATTAAGAGGTCCACAAGGAACATTGTTTGGAAAAAACTCAACTGGCGGAGTAATACTTGTGAATACTGCTCTTCCTGGAGATGAAACTAAACAAAAAGCAAGATTAGCTGTTGAAGGTGGAGGTCCTGGTGGTAATAACAATATCATGCAATATAGTTATTCTGGTCCTGTAAGTGATAATTTAAAAGCAAAAATAAGTATTCATAGAAGTGACGATTCCGGATACTTTAAAAATTCTTATGATGGATCTAATCATGGTCAATTTGAACAAGACACTGTTAGGTTAGCCTTTTTATATGAGCCTAGTGATTCTTTCGATATGGCTCTGAGAATTGAAAATAGTGATCAAGATGGAAGTGGTCCTGCTGCACAATGTCATTTAGGAGCTAACGGCACTGGTTGTCAAGCAGATGATGGCGCAGCTGTACCCGCACCAAATAGTACCTTTGATAGAAATTCACTTGACTTTAATATCGATAATCCTGGTTTTCAAAAGTCTGAAACTGATTTTGTAACTGTAACAATGAATTGGCATGGAGATAATGGAACATGGACAAACGTTTTTGGTAAAAGAGAATATTCATTAGAGGTGGATCTTGATGTTGACGCAAGATCAATTAGTTTTTTTGATGCGCCTGGTTCTTCTTCTATGGAACAAACTAGTAATGAATTGAGATACTCTGGATCTTTAACAGATAAACTTGATATTACAAGTGGGCTCTTCATGTATGAAGGTGACGTTATGGTTTGGGACAATAGAGCCTTAAGAGGAGCTTTATATGCTGCTGCAGGGTCACCAGGAATATATCTATGGCAATCCGGTGGTGGTCTGCATAAAGTAGAGCAAACAGCTTTATTTACTACTTTAGATTACGCCTTAAGTGACGATCTTTCATTAAATATAGGCTTCAGATTGACAGATGAAGAAAAAGAGATTCATCTGGCTTCAATAAATAGAAATGTTTCGGTTGGTGCTTCACCACCATGTAGCGTCCCTGCTGGAACATGTCCATTTGATTATATTGACAATGATTCATGGAAAACAACATCTCCTAAGATTGGTTTTACCTATAATGCTGGTGAGAGTTCAATGATGTACGGTTATTGGACAAGGGTATTTAAATCAGGGGGTTATAACTTAAGGAATAGTGTTGACTTAGCAACCTTCCCTGACGCGTCACCAAAAGCAGATGATGAAACAGTCGAAACGCTTGAATTTGGTATGAAAACAGATTTTGAAAAAGGTAGATTAAATTGGGCTTTTTTCAATACAGTCGTTGATGATTCACAAAGAATGACCAACATTCAAGATCCTGTTAGTGGTGTTGCTCAAGTAGTCAAAAATGCTGGAGACATTGAATATAGGGGGCTTGAAATTGATGGAGTATATACCATGACAGATGCCGTAACTATGGTTGCTTCATTAGGTTATGTTCATTCAAAATATAAAAACCTAATATCAGATTTAACTGGTGATTTTATAATTGATGCTCTTGATTATGCTTTAGAAGTTCCTAGAGCTGCGCCTCTTACTTATAGTTTAGGGTTTAATATAGACGGTAATCTCGGAACATGGAGATCTATTACTAGAATAAGTTATTATCATAGAGATAAATCTTACTATAACGAAAACAATCAGGGGTTTATCAACGAACAAGATATTCTAAATTTTGGGTACGATATTTATTCATCAGATGGGAAAATAAATATAGGTATTTATGGTAAAAATCTCTCAAACGAAGTTAAGCATGGTGGGGATACTAATTTATCGTTTGGAGGAACTTTTGCACCTCTGGCAAAGGGTAAAATTGTTGGAGCTGAGGTAGTTTACAAGTTTTGATCAAAATTATGACGGCAGCTGTGGTTAATAGTTGCCGTTTTTTCTTCGAAAATAATAGACATTAACTCTTAAGATAATTAAACTAGCGCCCTAAATTTTAAAAAATATGGCTAATTCAAAACAAGCAATCAAAAGAGCAAGACAAAACTCTGATAGATACAAACTCAGACATGCTCAAAGGTCTGTTGTCAGAACTGCAGTAAAAGCAGTCAAAGCTGATATAGATGCCAATGACAAAGTAAAAGCAACTGACTCTTTTAAAAAAGCTCAAAAAATTATTGATACTGCAGCTGCTAAAAAAGTAATACATAAAAATGCTGCTGCGAGAACAAAGAGCAGACTTTCAAAAGCTATTAAAAATTTGGGTTAAGACTTCTTATTTTTATATATCTCTGATTCAAGAGACTTAAGCAAATATTCAGTGCCCTCTCCGGTCGCTGCTGAAATAAAGAAAATTTCTTCTTTTGTAACTTTCAGCTTTTCTTCAATTTCCTTAGAGATTTCATTTATTTTTGTTTCATGTAAAAGATCAATTTTATTGCATACGATCCATGAGACTTTTTGAGTTAAATTATCTCCAAAAGAATCTAATTCCTTTTTTAGTAATATTACTTGATCAATAGGCTGAATATTTTCTAATGAAAAAAGATCAACAAAAATTAACAGTATTCCAGTTCTTGAGATATGTTTTAAAAATTTAATGCCTAGGCCAGCTCCATCAGAAGCACCCTCTATTAATCCTGGAATATCAGCAATAACATAACTCGATTCCCCACCCTTTATAGCTCCTAAATGAGGTCTCAAAGTGGTGAAGGGATAATCGCCTATTTTAGGTTTTGCACTTGAAACCTTATTTAAAAAGGTAGATTTACCTGCATTTGGAAAACCAACCAATCCCACATCTGCAAGAGATTTTAATTCTAACCTTAAAGATCTTCTTTCACCTTCAAAGCCTGGTGTACACTTTCTTGGAGCCTGATTTGTACTTGATTTAAATTTAGCATTACCAAGACCTCCATCACCCCCTCTTGCAATTAAATAGTCAGATGATTCATCTGTACAGTCAATAAGCTCCTCATTGGTGTTATTGTCATAAATTACTGTGCCTTTAGGTATCTCAATAATCAAATCATCTCCGGCAGCACCAAATTTATTTTTTCCAGCTCCTCTTTGACCATTTTGTGCATTGAAAACTTTTTTATTTTGGAAGTCTACTAAGGTATTTACATTTAAATTTATCTTAAAGTATATGTCCCCACCTTTTCCCCCATCTCCTCCATCAGGACCACCAAAAGGTATATATTTTTCTCTTCTGAAGCTAGAAGCTCCAGACCCACCATCTCCTGCCTTGATCTCGAGATAGGCCTCGTCAATGAAATTCATTTTGAATAGTTATTGAGGAATAACGTTAGCTGTTTTCCTTTTTTTTGGTCCCTTGTAAGTAAATTGAACAATACCCTCAGATTTAGCAAATAAAGTATCATCCTTGCCAATACCAACATTTAGACCAGGATGGGTGCTAGTACCTCTTTGACGTATTAAGATTTCACCAGCTTTAACAAACTGTCCGCCAAACCTTTTCACGCCTAATCTTTTAGAGTTGGAATCTCTACCGTTCTTACTTGAACCACCTGCTTTTTTATGTGCCATTATTTACTCTCCAACTTTATATTCTTTATTTCTATTTGTGAAAACTTTGATCTGTGTCCAATCTTTCTCATACTATGCTTTCTTCGTCTAAAACGTAATATTGAAATTTTTTTGCCTTTAACTGTATCTTTTACTTCTGCAGTTACTTTAACATTGGATAAGTAAGGCTGACCTACTTCTACTTTATCTCCATCAACATATAATAATACATTATCAAAAGTGATCTTTTTTCCAACATCATCTTTAAGCAAATCAATAGACAGTACCATGCCTTTTTCAACTTTATGTTGTTTACCACCTGTTTCAATTACTGCATACATAATATAATCCTTAAAAGCTCGCAAAATATACGCTTTAATGGAAAAATTATCAATACTTAATGCAAACTTTGAATAAAAAATATAGGTAAATGGCTTTAAATATAAACATCACAAAAGAACTTAAAACTGTTGAAAAGTTAATCAAAAGTGACATAAATAAAGAAAAAACCATATCAGTTCTTTATAACTATATATTTAAATCAAATGGTAAAAAAATTCGCTCTAGGCTTAACTTAATTGCATCATCTTCAAGTAAAAATACTGATAGGTATAAACTTGCTTCAATAATTGAACTTTTGCATACTGCAACGCTGGTTCATGATGATGTAGTTGATAATGCATCAACTAGACGCGGAACTATGTCCGTTAATAGTCTATGGTCAAATTCTCATGGAGTTCTAATTGGGGATTATATTTATTCAAAAGCATTTATGTTAATGGTAGAGATTGGAAAAAAAGATATTTTGTCAGAGCTTGCAGATGCAACTAATGATATTTCACAAGGAGAACTTATCCAATTAGATGCTATGAGTAATATTAAAATATCATTAAGCAAATTAAAGAAAATTAGCTACTTTAAAACGGGTAGACTTTTTGAGGCTTCTGCAAAAACAGGTGCTATGTTAGCAGGCGCTAATAAAAACTTTATTAAAAATATTGGTGAATCTGCAAAAAATATAGGTATATTATTTCAAATTAAAGATGACTTGCTTGATTATTCAGATAGTTTAAAAACTGGGAAACAGTCTTTTCAAGACCTTAAAGAAGGCAAAGTAACATATCCTTTCTTTTTTGCATTGAAGAATTCAAGTCAAAAAGAAAAAAAACAACTTTTGAGCTTTCTTGGTAATCAAAGCCTTAATAATAAGAAAGCTCTTGCATTAATAACTGAATTAAATGGATTAACAAAAACCAAACAGCTGGCTATGAAGTTTTATAAAAATTCAGTAAATGCTGCAAACACTATAAATAATCAATTCATTAGACAAGAAATGATAGAATTAGCCGGTATAGCACTTAATAGAGAGAAATAATGTTTAATCCACAAAGCTCCTATACTAAAGATGATTTAGTAGCATGCTCTAATGGGAAGTTATTCACAAAAGATGGAGATGGCAGGCTGCCTTCAGATCAAATGTTGATGTTTGATGAAATTACAAATATTGATGATTTTTCAGGAACTTATAAAAAAGGTTCTATTGAAGCAGTTTTAAACATTAATCCTGAATTGTGGTTTTTTAAATGTCACTTTAAAGAAGACCCGGTAATGCCTGGTTGTTTAGGCTTAGATGCAATGTGGCAACTGCTAGGTTTTTATTTGTTATGGACTGGCTTGCCAGGAATTGGAAGAGCTCTTGGAGCAGAAAACGTAAAATTTTTTGGGCAAGTACTTCCTAAGGCAAAAAAAGTTACTTACAAACTCAATATTAAAAGAGTAATAAATCGCGGAGCTATTGTAGGCCTTGCTGATGGCGAAATGTTTGTTGATGATAAAAAAATATATAGTGCAGAAAAACTAAAGGTGGGTTTATTTAAAGATCCAAGTAATTTTTAATGAAAAGTGTAGTAGTAACAGGTTTGGGGATTAAATCTTGTATTGGAAACGAATACAGTTCTGTTCTCAATAATCTTCAAGAGGGTAAATCAGGAATCATATTCAATGAAACCTATGATGAGATGAATTTTAGAAGTTGTGTTTCAGGTTCTATTAAAATTGATTTATCTGAGTATATCGATAGGAAATTGCTCAGATTTATGGGTGAATCTGCAGGATATGCTTATCTAGCGACTCTTGATGCACTAAAAATGGCAGGAATTGATGACAATTATCTTGATAATCCAAGAGTTGGAATAGTGGCAGGGTCTGGAGGAGCGTCAACTAGAATAATGGTTGAAAGTAGTGATATTACAAGAAACAGAGGACCAAAAAGAATTGGACCTTATGGTGTCACCAAGAGTATGTCAAGTTCAATTTCAGCAATAGTAGCAACTGCTCTTAAACTAAAAGGCATAAATTATTCAATATCCTCAGCATGCGCGACAAGCGCTCACTGTATAGGGCACGCAGCCGATTTAATTAAAAATGGTCAACAGGATATTGTTATTGCTGGCGGAAGTGATGATGAGCATTGGAGCTCTTCATGCTTATTTGATGCAATGGGAGCGTTATCATCTAATTTTAATTCAGACCCAAAAATAGCATCGAGACCATATGATTCTAATAGAGACGGTTTTGTCATATCTGGTGGAGCAGGAATGTTAATCTTAGAAGAAGAAGAACATGCCAAAAAAAGAGGAGCGAATATTCTTGCAAAACTTTCAGGATACTTTGCAAATTCAGACGGTTATGACATGGTAGCGCCATCAGGTGAAGGAGCAATAAGATGCATGGATGGTGCAATCAAGGGAATAAAATCAGAAATTGACTACATCAATACGCACGGCACAAGCACCCCAGTTGGAGATGTTGCTGAACTTAATGCAATCAAAGAATTATTTGGTTCAAATGCTCCAATGATAAGTTCGACTAAATCAATGACAGGACATTCACTTGGAGCAACAGGAGCTCATGAAGCAATATATTCAGTTATGATGATTAATGAGAATTTCATCGCGCCCTCAATTAATATCGATAATTTATGTGATGAAGCACAAGATTTAGATATTGTTAGAGAAACAAGAGAGGCAGATATTAAAAATATTTTAAGTAATTCCTTTGGATTTGGAGGAACAAACGCAAGTCTTGTTATAAGTAAGTACTAATACAAATTTAGAAGTGCTTCTTTAGTATAGGGAATTACATCATTTAACCTTCCCTCTTTCATCTTCAAAACCCATTCGGGATCAGATAAAAGAGCTCTTCCTACTGCTATCATGTCATATTTATTTTTAGATATATCTTCAATAGCTCTTTCAATACTTGTTGGTGACGCCGGAGCCATCATATCAATAAAATCTGAATCTAGTCCGACACTACCAACACCGATAGTAGGTATTTTAGTAATTTGTTTAGTCCAATATGCTAGGTTTTCTTCAGAGTCTTCAAATTCTTTTTCCCAAAATCTTCTCATACTTGAATGAATATAATCTAAACCAGATTTGACAGGATCTATTAAAACTTTTTCAAGCTCTTCTGGATTTAATGCTAACTTTGCTTCAAAGTCATGTTGCTTCCATTGTGAAAACCTTAAACCAACTATAAATTCATTACTAACTTGAGCTCTTATTGCTTTAATAATATCTACAACAAACTGAGATCTCTTTTCCATAGTACCTCCATATTGATCATCCCTAATATTAGTGCCGCTCCAAAAAAAATTATCAATAAGATATCCATGAGCACCATGGATTTCAATACCATCAAATCCTAATTCCTCACATATTTTTGCATCAGAAGCATATGCTTCGATTGTTTCTTTTATGTCTTCTAATGTCATCGCATGTGCTACTTTTTTGCCAGGCTTAACAAGACCAGATGCAGTATATCCAGGAATATCGGGATCAGGTTGCATTCCTAGCTTTCTAAAGCCGCCACAATGCCAAAGCTGTGCAATCACAGAACCATCATGTTTTTTTATACCATTAACTACCTTTTTCCATCCTTCCTTTGCGTTTTTACTATCTAATCTTGGTACATTTGGATATGCACTTGAAGCCTTATGACTAACTTCTATTCCTTCAGTAATTATTAGACCGACTTCTGCTTTTGATCTTCTTGAGTAATAGGAAACCACATTTTGTGTTGGGACTCCACCAGGAGATTGATTTCTGGTCATAGGCGCCATTACAACTCTATTTCTCAGTGTAATGTTTTTTAATTTATATGGTTCAAAAATCATTAAATAGTTATTTATCGGCTTTAAAAGTTGATTTTCTCCATGGGAAATCTTTGGATATTAAAAGCATTTAATTTTTTTGGTCTATTGAGTTTTAAGATGCCAGCAGAATTTGATTCTTCAAGAATGATAGTTTTATATTCTTTCAACAAAATTAAAATGGAATTTCTTCGTCAGTCAGACCTGATTCATTATCATCATTAGGAAATGGCGTTTCTGAATCAGATGATTGAGATTCAAAATCATTTGATTGCTGACCCTGGGGGTTACCTCCTAGCATCAATAATTCATTGCCAATTACTTCGGTTCTATATTTTTTTACGCCTGTTTCTTTATCGTCCCAGCTTGAAGTTCTTAGACTGCCTTCAACATATATCTTTGAGCCTTTCTTAAGATATTTTTCGACTATTTCTCCTAGTTTTCCAAAAAAGGTAACATTGTGAAATTCTGGCATATCTTTCCACTCTCCTGTACTTTGATCTTTCCTTCTTTCATTAGTAGCGATACCTAACTTAGCAATTGCTAGTTCTTGACGATAACTTGTCTCAGGATCTCGAGTAAGATTCCCAACTAAAATTACTTTATTTACACTTTTACTCATAATTACCTCTTATAATGTTCATTGAAGTTTAACCTAATTTAATTTTTTCATCACGGAATTTTTATATTCAATGGATAATATTTTTATTAAAGGCGCAAGAACGCATAATTTAAAGAATGTCAGCCTCGAAATACCAAGAAATAAAATAGTTGTTATTACAGGTCTTTCAGGATCTGGTAAGTCATCATTGGCTTTTGATACCCTTTATGCTGAAGGTCAAAGAAGATATGTTGAATCTCTATCAACTTATGCAAGAAGATTTTTATCTATGATGGAAAAACCTGATGTTGATCAAATAGAGGGTCTTTCGCCTGCAATATCAATTGAGCAAAAAGCTACATCTCATAATCCAAGATCAACAGTGGGTACTGTTACAGAAATATATGATTACCTTAGACTTTTGTACTCAAGAATTGGCACCCCAAAATGTCCAGATCATGATGAGGAACTAAGTGCAAAAACTGTATCAGAAATCTGTGATGAGATTCTTAAGCTAAAAGAAGGCACAAAAATAATGATGATGTCGCCTATCATTAGAGATAAAAAAGGTGAACATATAGGAATATATGAGGATCTTCGTAAAAGCGGCTACGTAAGAGTTAAAGTCAATGATTTGGTTTATCCTATCGAAGAGTTTCCAAGCCTAGAAAAAAATAAGAAGCATAATATCTCGGCAGTTATAGATAGATTAGTCATTAAGCCTGGGAATGATATTAGATCACGCATATCTGAATCTATAGAAACATCTTTGATATTGTCTGAAGGATTGATTGAGGTGGAAGAAATCGATTCAAATTATGTTCATTTATATTCATCTAATTTTTCATGCTCACAATGTGGATACTCAATTCCTGAGCTTGAGCCAAGAATATTTTCTTTTAACAATCCTCATGGAGCATGTCCCCGATGTGATGGACTGGGTGTGATTCAATTTTTTAGTGAAAAGAAGTTAATTCAAGATGATGAAGTCTCGATTGCAAACGGCGCCATTAAAGGTTGGACAAGGAGGAATAGATTTTATTATTACCAACTTAAATGTTTGAGCAATCATTTTGATTTTTCACTTACTACTAAATGGAAAGATTATCCACAAAAAATTAAAGATATTATTTTATGGGGCACTAAGGAAAAAATTGATTTCTCTCATAGATTCAGAAGTGGAACCAGGATTATAAGAAAGCATAGGTTTGAAGGCATTTTACCCTCTACAGAACGAAGATTTAAAGAAACAGATTCTGAGTATATACGAGAGGAGCTTTCAAAATTAACCTCAGAGAGCATTTGTGATGAATGCGATGGATCCAGATTGAATACATACGCCCGTAATGTTTTTATAAATAATACTCAAATTCATAATATTACTTCAATGAAAATTAGTGATTGTTTAGACTTCATCAAAAATATGAAGTTAGAGGGTTCAAAAGAAAAGATTGCTGAAAAGATAGTAAAAGAAATCACAGATAGATTAACTTTTCTAAAAGATGTTGGACTCAGCTATCTTACACTTGATAGAAGTGCTGAAACATTATCAGGTGGTGAAGCTCAACGAATTAGATTAGCAAGTCAAATTGGTTCTGGTCTTGTAGGAGTTACATATGTCCTAGATGAGCCATCAATAGGTCTTCATCAAAGAGATAACACAAAACTAATTAGAACATTAAATAATCTTAAAGAACTTGGAAATACTGTAATTGTTGTTGAGCATGACGAGGAGGCAATCAGATCTGCTGATCATATAATTGATATTGGTCCTGGAGCTGGGAAGCATGGTGGTGAAATATGTGCTCAAGGAAATATTGAAGCTATTTTAAAAAATAAAAATTCTATAACAGCAAAATATTTATCAGGTAATAGGAAAATCAAAGTACCTAAAAAAAGATTAAAAATAAAGAACGAAAAAATAAAAATAATTGAGGCCTTCGAGAATAATTTAAAAAAGGTTTCTGTCGATATTCCAGTAGGCCTATTTACATGTATTACAGGCGTATCAGGATCTGGAAAATCTTCACTGATAAACCAGACTCTTTTGCCAATAAGTTCATTTATTCTTAATAAATCAAAGCTTTCAAAAGAAATAAAATGTGAAAAAATTGAGGGGCTAGAATATCTTGATAAGGTAATAAATATTGACCAATCTCCTATTGGAAGAACGCCAAGATCTAATCCTGCAACTTATACAGGGCTTTTTTCCCACATCAGAGATCTTTTATCACAAACAGTAGAAGCTCGATCAAGAGGATATAAGCCTGGTAGGTTTAGTTTTAATGTTAAAGGTGGCAGGTGTGAGGCATGTCAAGGCGATGGCATGATTAAGGTTGAAATGCATTTCCTTGCCGATGTTTATGTTAAATGTGATGTTTGTGATGGAAAGAGATATAACGAACAAACACTAGAAATAAAATACAAAGATAAAAATATTAGTGATATTTTAGATATGACTGTTGAAGATGCTTTGAATTTTTTTGATGCGCACCCAGCAATAAAGAAAAAGTTACTGACGCTCAATGACGTTGGTCTTGGATACATTACACTTGGCCAATCTGCTTTGACACTTTCAGGAGGTGAGGCTCAAAGAATTAAACTTGCAAAAGAATTGTCTAAAAGAAGCACTGGTAAAACACTTTTCGTGTTGGATGAACCTACAACTGGATTACATTTTGCTGACATAGAACTTCTATTAAAGGTTCTTGATCGCTTAAAAGAACAAGGGAATACTGTAGTTGTTATTGAGCATAATCTTGATGTTGTTAAGACAGCAGACTGGATTATTGATCTTGGTCCAGAAGGAGGTTCTGATGGGGGTGAAATTGTTGCAGAAGGAACACCTGAGGATGTTGCTAAAATCAAAAAGTCTTTTACTGGTAAGTTTTTAAAAGATATTTTGAGTTAAGCTGCTGTTTCCTCTTCCTTCAATTCTGGCTCTATAGACTGTAATTCCTCTTCAAGTTTTCTGTCTACAAGTTCGATATAGGCCATATCAGCTTTATCTCCAAGCCTAAATCCAGCTTTTATTATGCGAGTGTAACCACCTTTACGATCTTTTGAGTTTACTGAAACTTCAGTAAAAAGCTTTGCAACAGCAGAATCAGATCTAAGTTTGTTAAATACATGCCTTCTGTTTGCAACTGTATCATTTTTGCCAATAGTTATTAGTGGCTCTATAAATCTTTTTAGTTCTTTTGCTTTTGGAAGAGTTGTCTTAATGATATCCCTCTCAATCAAAGCAATAGCTAGATTCTTAAATAAAGCTTTCCTGTGAGCAGAATTTCTATTTAGCTTCCTTCCTGATTTCTTATGTCTCATTTTATTATCCTACTGGTGGCCAGTTTTCAACATTCATTCCTAAAGATAAATTTTTAGAAGCCAGGACATCTTTAATTTCATTCAAGGATTTTTTTCCAAGATTTGGCGTTTTTAGCAAATCAAATTCAGATCTATGTATAAGATCGCCTATTAAAAAAATACTTTCAGCTTTTAAACAATTTGTTGATCTAACTGTTAGCTCTAACTCTTCAATTGATCTCAATAATATTGGATCAAAGTCGTTTTGATCCTTTTTAGCTTCTTGTTCAGCTATAGCATCAAGGTCAACGAAAGCTCCCAATTGCTGTTGAAGAATAGTTGCTGAGTGTTCTATAGCCATCTTTGGATCAAGAGTCCCATCTGTTTCTAACTCAATTACTAACTTATCTAGGTCAGTTCTTTTTCCAGATCTTGCGTTATCTACTGTATATGAAACTCTTCTAACCGGGCTATATGAAGCATCTACTTTTAATGCTCCAACTGCTCTATCTTCATCTTCTCTTAAATCTGCCGGTTCATAGCCCCTTCCAGTTTTAACTGTTAATGTCATTTTTAGATTAACCTTATCAACTATAGTTGCAATATGAAAATCTTGATCGACAAGCTCTAAATTACCCGGTGCAGCAAAAGATGAGGCCAATACATCACATGGCCCTGTAACGTCTAGAATTATCTCTGCAGAATCTCCTTCAATGAGTTTTATAGGCATATCTTTTATATTTAGAAGGATATCTATAACATCCTCTCTAACACCCTCAATGGTACTATATTCATGAGAAATACCTTCTATTGCTACGTCTGTAACAGCAGCTCCAGGCATAGATGATAATAATATTCTTCTTAGTGCATTTCCTAAAGTATGACCAAATCCACGCTCTAATGGCTCAAGTGTTACCTTAGATAAAGTTGGTGATACATCGTCAACTTGAATCTCAGTTGGTACCAATAGATCTATTACTGATGTTTGCATAATTTTCTCCGCCTCTTTTATATTATTTTGAGTAAAGCTCAACAATAAGATTTTCGTTAATTTCTGCACTTAAATCAGTTCTATCAGGTACTGATTTAAATACTCCTTTCAAATTTTTATCATCAACCTCAAGCCAGTCACACTCTTCTCGAGTAGCTGCAATCTTTAGCGCAGCAGCAATCCTTAGATGACCTTTTTTAGATTCTCTAACCTCTATCTCATCACCAGGTTGTACCTGATAAGAAGGGATGTTCACTGTACTTCCGTTCACCATAATAGCCTTATGAGAAACCATTTGTCTTGCTTCTGCTCTAGTACATCCAAAACCCATTCTATAAACAACATTATCCAATCTATTCTCTAGTAAAGAGAGCAAGTTTTCTCCTGTATTACCTTTTGATGAAGCAGCTTTTTTATAATAATTTCTAAATTGTTTCTCAAGAACTCCATACATTCTTCTAACTTTTTGTTTCTCTCTTAACTGCAAACCGTAATCAGATAATCTTCCACGCATTGCTCCGTGAACACCTGGTGATTTTAATCCACCATTACCATCTGTTCTACATTTTGTTTCGATTGCTCTAACACCACTTTTTAAAAGAAGGTCTGTGCCCTCTCTTCTTGAAAGCCTTAATGATGGTCCTCTATATCTAGCCATTTATATCTCCTTTAAACTCGTCTTTTTTTAGATGGTCTACATCCATTGTGGGGAAGAGGTGTAACATCGGTTATGCTTTTAATCTTTAAGCCGCAAGCATTTAATGCTCTTATAGCAGACTCTCTTCCACCCCCAGGTCCTTTAACTTTTACATCTAAATTTATCATGCCAAATTCTTTTGCAGCATTTCCTGCCTTATCAGCAGCAATTTGGGCTGCAAATGGTGTACTTTTTCTTGAGCCTTTGAATCCAGATCCGCCTGATGTTGCCCAACATATTGTATTACCTTGTTTGTCTGTAATAGTCACAATAGTGTTATTAAAAGACGAGTGAATATGTGCCACGCCATCATTCACTACTTTTTTATTTTTCTTTCCTTTTGCTGCCATATTTATCCTCTCATTGGCTTCTTAGGCCCTTTTCTTGTTCTAGCATTATTTTTTGTATTTTGTCCTCTTGTCGGAAGCTTTCTTCTGTGCCTGATGCCTCTATAGCTTGCCAAGTCTTGTAACCTTTTTATGTTAGTACTTATATTTCTTCTTAGGTCACCCTCAACTACATGATTTCCAATAGCAGTTCTGATGCTCTCAATTTCTTCTTCCGATAAGTCAGATATCTTTTTTGTATAATCAATCTTAAGTCCTATACAAATATTCTGTGCTGTCTTTCTACCAATACCAAAAATATGTGTTAGAGAAATTTCAACATGTTTGTTCTCTGGTATATTTACACCTGCTATTCTAGCCATAATTACCCCTGCCTCTGCTTATGTTTAGGATCAGAGCTGCAAATTACATATAGAACTCCTTTTCTTCTTACAATTTTGCAATTTCTACATATTTTTTTTACTGATGCTTTTACTTTCATATTACCTTCTATAATTTTTTAAATTAGCTTTTTTCATTAAAGACGCATATTGCGATGACATCATGTGAGATTGAACTTGCGACATAAAATCCATTAACACAACTACTATAATTAACACTGATGTTCCTCCAATTGAAATTGTTGGTGAAATTCCAGCAAAATTTATAAGTGCTAATGGAAGAAGACATATTAAAGTTAAATAAATTGCTCCAAATACAGTTAATCTAGCTAAAACATTATCAATATAATTGGCAGTTTGTTCACCTGGTCTTATTCCTGCAATATAAGCACCTGATCTTTTAAGATTATCTGAAACATCTTTTGTATTAAACGTTAATGCAAGCCAAATAAAACAGAAGCTAATAATCAGTCCTGCGAATACTAATATATATAGAGGCTGTCCTGGGTTTAATGCTAATGAAAAACTTTGAAGAAAACTCAATGACTCATTTTCTCCAAACCAAGTTGACAATGAAGCTGGGAATAATAAAAAAGTGCTTGCAAAAATAGCAGGAATTACACCAGCCATGTTCACCTTAAAAGGAAGATGACTCTGTTGTGCCTGCATCATTCTTCTACCCTGTTGTCTTTGAGCGTAATTGACAGTAATTCTTCTTTGTCCTCTTTCTATAAAAACAACTACTGCAATCACAGCCATTGAAAGCAAACCAATCCCAATTAACAGAAGAATACTTAAATCTCCTTGTCTGGACTGTTCTAATGCTTGTCCAATTGCGCCTGGAATACCTGTAAGAATGCTTGTTGCAATGATTATTGAAATCCCATTACCAATCCCTCTATCGGATACCTGTTCTCCCAACCACATTAAGAACATTGTTCCTGCAACTACCGAGAACACTGCGGAAACAAAAAAAGTAGGTCCAGGGACATATGCAAGTCCGCTTGCAGAAAGAGTTACTGCCAGAGCAGATGCTTGAATGAAAGCAAGTATTGCCGTACCGTATCTGGTATATTGAGTAATTTTATTTCTACCAGCTTGGCCATCCTTTTTTAACTCTTGCAAATAAGGTATCGAGTTTGAGAAAAGCTGCATAATAATTGCTGATGAGATATAAGGAACAACATTTAAAGCAAAAATACTCATTCTTTCTAAAGCACCGCCAGAAAACAAATTAAACATTTCAATAATTGTTCCTTGGTTTTGCTCAAATAATGCTGCTAACTTGTCAGGATTAATACCAGGAATAGGTATATGTGTTCCTATTCGATATACTAAAATAGCAAAAAAAACGAACCTAAGTCGTTTCCAAAGATCACTCATGTTACTTTGATTAGACATTAAAGGTTATCATCCTCAGTTTTAGTTTGTTTCTTTTCAACTTTTGCTTGAGACTTACTGTCTTCAACTTTTCCACCAGCTTTTTCAATTGACTCTCTCGCGCCTTTCGTTACTTTTATGCCCTCAACAACGACTTTTGATTCGATCGCTGTATTACCGAAAATTTTAACTTTCTTTATACCTTTACTTATGAGCCTTTTTTCTTTTAATGTTTCAATATTTACAAGCTTCATTCCATCGATGTTTTTAACATTGACTTCTTTGAAATGGTTATTAACTCTTGAAGTAAATCCAAATTTAGGTAGTCTCATTTGTAGTGGCATTTGTCCGCCTTCAAATCCAGCTCTAATATTTCCACCCGATCTTGATTTTTGACCTTTATGCCCTCTTCCGGCTGTCTTACCTGAACCTGATCCAATACCCCTTCCAACTCTTTTCCTATTTTTGTGGGTTCCTTTGCTGGAAAGTGTATTCAAATTCAAAATTTCTTTTTGTTCTTCAGTCATTTTACTTTTTCAAAATTTCTATCATGTCAGAAATTTTATTAATCATTCCTCTGTTACTTGGTGTGTCTTCAATAGTTAAAATTTGATTAAGTTTTTTAAATCCCAAACCCTTTATGCATAATTTGTGATTTTTCATCCTACCAATTCCACTCTTCACAAGTTTAATAGTCATTGTTTGATCTTTACTCATGATAATTCTTCTACTTTTTTGCCTCTTCTTGATGCAACTTTTTCGGGCGATTCCATTGCACTTAAAGCATTAATTGTTGCCCTAACAACATTAACTGGATTTGTTGATCCATAGCATTTTGCTAAAACATTCTGAACACCTGCTAACTCTAAAACCGCCCTCATAGCTCCCCCAGCAATTATTCCAGTACCTTCAGAAGCCGGCTGCATATAAACTTTAGCAGAACCATGTTTAGCTTTTACTGGATACCATAGTGTTGTATTGTTTAGCTCGACTTCTACCATACTCCTTCTAGCATTCTCCATTGCTTTTTGAATTGCAATTGGTACTTCTTTAGCCTTACCTCTTCCAAAACCAACCCTTCCTTTTCCATCACCAACAACTGTAAGTGCAGTAAAGCCAAAAATACGTCCGCCTTTTACTACCTTAGCAACTCTATTTACTTGAACTAATTTTTCTTCAAGTGCATCAACTTGCTGAGCATTCATTGCATTATTTTCTTTCATTTATTTAAAACTCCAATCCTGCTTCTCTAGCAGATTCTGCTAACGCTTTTATTCGTCCATGATATTTATAACCAGATCTATCAAATACGACTTTTTTAATTCCATTTTCTAAAGCTCTCTCAGCAACTCTTTTTCCAACTGATGCGGCAGCTTCAATATTGTTTGACTTATCTTTACTATCCTTTTCTGCCGTTGATGCTGAAACGATGACTTTTGTTCCTGCACTATCAAAAACTTGAGCATAAAAATGTTGTGATGATCTATAAACACTTAGTCTAGGCGAGTCTTGTACTTTGATTTTAGACCTAGTTTTTTTAGCTCTTCTTAATCTAGAAATATTTTTAGTACTCATTATGCTCCTGCCCCTGCCGCTTTTTTGGCCTCTTTTCTTTTAACGTGCTCATCAGAATATCTCACACCTTTGCCTTTATAAGGCTCAGGGGGTCTAAAAGATCTGATTTCAGCTGCAGCTTGTCCTAAAACTTGTTTATTATGACTCTTTAAAATCACTTCTGTCTGTGATGGTGTTTCAACTTCAACCTCATCTGGAAGTTGATATTTAACTGGATGTGAAAATCCTAAAGTAAGCTCAAGTAACTTACCAGATGCTTTGGCACGATAACCAACTCCAATCAATTCAAGTTTTTTTTCAAAACCTTCTGAGACGCCAATCACCATATTATTAATCAAGGACCTAGAAGTTCCGGCAAGCGCAACAGACTTTTGATTTTTTTCGTCATATTTAATAGTTATAACTTTATCAGCAACATCTAATGATATTGTCTCTGGCAATACAAAATCTAACTCTCCTTTGCTACCCTTCACAATAACAACATTCTCATTGATGCTTAAATCAACGTTATCAGGAATTGTAATTGGATTTTTAGCTACTCTTGACATTAAAAAACCTCACATAAAATTTCGCCACCAACATTTTTGGCTCTTGCGTCTTTATCAGTCATCAATCCTTGATTGGTAGATAAAATATATGAGCCAAGTCCATTTTTAACTGAATCTAATGACGTTGAACTTGAATATTTTCTTAAACTTGGTTTACTAATTCTTTTTAGTTCTTTTATTACTGGTTCTTCATTGTGATATTTAAGTTCAACATTAATCATTGGTTTTTCAGAAACAGAATCATCTGTCTTCACACAACCTTTTAAGTAACCCTCAGCTACCAAAACATTTACAAGTTCATGTTTTAATTTTGAATAAGGTACAAATACGTTAGATTTTCCACGCATTAAACCATTTCTAATTCTTGTTAAGCAGTCTGAAATAGGATCTTGAAAACTCATAATATTACCAACTTGATTTAACTAAACCAGGAATGTCCCCTCTCATTGCTGCTTCTCTTAACTTGATTCTGCTCAAGCCAAATTTTCTATATACGGCATGCGGTCTTCCTGTTACTTGACACCTTCTTACAACTCTTGATGGACTGGCATTTCTTGGCAATTTCTGAAATTTGATACGAGCTTCATATCTCTCTTCGGAGCTTAAACTTTGATCATTCATTGCTTTTTTTAGAGTAGCCCTTTTTTCAGCATATTTTTCAACTGTTTTAATGCGTTTGACTTCTCTAGCTATCATTGATTTTTTTGCCATACTAATACCTATTGTTTAAATGGAAAATTTAAAGCTTTTAGTAAAGCTTTTGCATCTTCTTGATTCTGAGCAGATGTATTAATACATACATCCATGCCTCTAATGTTATCTATGTTGTCATAATTAATTTCAGGAAAAATAATTTGTTCCTTGATGCCAAATGAGTAATTTCCTTGTTGATCAAAAGATTTTGGATTTAAGCCTCTAAAATCTCTTTCTCTTGGAATAGCAATCTTGATAAGCCTTTCTACAAAATCATACATTTTATTACCTCTCAAAGTAACTTTGCAGCCTAACGGCCAGCCTTCTCTAATTTTAAAACTAGCAACTGATTGTCTTGCTCTAGTAACAACAGGTTTTTGTCCAGATATTACAGTAAGATTATCCAATGCAGACTCAAGATGTTTTTTATCATTTGCAGCTTCACCAACACCCATGTTTATTACTACTTTTGTTAATTTTGGTACAGCCATAATATTTGATAGCCCTAGCTCTTCTTTAAGAGCTGGTCTTAATTCTTGATTATATTTTTCTTTTAAATTAGCCATTACTTAATCTCAGCTCCATCAGATTTATAAAGTCTTATTTTTTTACTATCTTTACTGGTTGAATATGCTATCTTGTCTTTTGATTTCTTTTTTGGATTCCATATAGCTAAATTTGATAAAGATATTGCAGCTTCTTGTTCAACAACTCCACCAGTAATCCCCATCTCAGGGTTTGGTTTGGTATGTTTTTTTACCATATTTATGCCAGTAACAATGCCTTTATTTTTTGATTTTAATATCTCTCTTAATGTACCTTTCTTGCCCAGGTCTTTACCTGAAATTACTATTACTTCGTCTCCTGTTCTTAATTTAGTCTGAAAAATGCCTTTGTTCATCTTATAAAACCTCTGGAGCAAGTGATAATATCTTCATATGTTTGCCCTCTCTTAACTCTCTTGTAACTGGTCCAAATACTCTAGTTCCTATTGGTGCTTTCTGTGCATTAATTAGTACAGCAGCATTTTCATCAAACTTAATCAAAGAACCGTCTCTTCTTCTAACACCTTTCTTAGATCTAACAATTAGAGCATCCACAACCTGTCCTTTTTTAACTTTTCCTGTTGGTATTGCTTCTCTTACAGCAACTTTGATTACGTCCCCAATATTTGCATATCTTCTTTTAGAGCCGCCAAGAACTTTTATGCACATTACGCTTCTAGCTCCACTATTGTCTGCAATTTTAAGGAGAGACTGCATTTGAATCATTGTTCTTCCTCCGAAACTGTTTCTGAATCACCACTAACTAAAACCCATGTTTTTAGCTTAGACATTGGTCTACATTCTTTTACAGAAACAATATCACCAATTGAGGCAATGTTATTTTCATCATGCGCATGAACTTTAGTCGCTCTTTTTATAACCTTGCCATAAATAGGATGTTTTACCTTTCTTTCAACTTTAACAGTGATTGTTTTGTCAGCCTTATTACTAGTAACAACCCCTGTCAATATTCTAGGATTAGTTGATTCCATTATTCTTTATCCTTTAGTTTAATTTCATTTATAACTGTTTTAATCATTGCTATCTTTCTTCTTACTTTTTTCAGCTCGCTCGTTTCATTTAGCTGTCCTGTCTTATGTTTAATTCTTAAACTAAACTGAGACTCTCTTTCAGATATTAATTCAGCATTTAACTGTTCAATATTCTTTTTTCTTAAATCTATGAGTTCTTTATTCATTTATAGATCCTTCTTAATAAAATGAGTTTTAACTGGTAGCTTTGCTGAAGCGAGCCTAAAAGCTTCTCTAGCAAGCTCCTCCTCAACTCCTGCCATTTCAAACATAATTTTTCCTGGCTGTACTAAAGCCACCCAATATTCAACGTTACCTTTACCTTTACCCATTCTTACTTCTAATGGTTTTTTTGTAATTGGTTTATCTGGGAAAATTCTTATCCAAATGTTTCCGCCTCTTTTAATATATCTAGTCATTGCTCTTCTTGCGGCTTCTATTTGCCTAGCAGTAATTCTTCCTCTATCAGAGGCAACAAGACCAAATCTACCAAACGCAATGGCATTTCCGTTTTGTGCTAGACCTCTATTTCGGCCTTTATGCATTTTTCTAAATTTAGTTTGCTTTGGTTGTAACATAAAATTTAACTAGCTCCCTGTTCAGTTTTATATGGATCTTCAGATATTTCTCCTCTATAAACCCAAACTTTAACTCCGATAATTCCATAAGTAGTAAGTGCTTCTGCAGTTCCATAATCTATGTCTGCTCTTAATGTATGAAGTGGCACTCTTCCTTCCCTGTACCATTCTGTTCTAGCAATTTCTGCACCATTTAACCTACCAGAGACTTCAATACGCACGCCTTTTGCACTCTGTCTAAGAGCACTCTGTACGGTCCTTTTCATAGCTCTTCTGAACATAACTCTTTTCTCTAACTGTTGAGCAACTCCTTCAGCTAAAATCTTTGCGTCTAAGTCTGGCTTTCTAACTTCCTTAATATTAATTTGTGTAGAACTTCTAACAATTTTTTCTATTTTTTTCTTTAAATTTTCTATTTCTTCCCCACGTTTGCCAATAATTATTCCAGGCCTAGCTGTATGAATATTTACGATAAAGGTGTCAGCGTTTCGCTCTAGTTCGACTTTGCTTATTGAAGAGTTTTTCAATCTATTATTAATAAACTCCCTTACTTTGAGATCTTGTATTAAATTATTTGAAAAATCTTTGCCTTTTGCATACCAATTAGCATTTTGCTTTTTAGATATACCTAGTCTAAAACCATTAGGGTTAACTTTTTGTCCCATTATTTTTCTACCTCTGTAAGTACTATTTCAATATGACAAGTTGGCTTAATAATTCTATCTGCTCTTCCACGCGCTCTAGCTTTCATTCTTTTAAGCCTCATACCCTGATTAACAATCACTGTTTTAATAAATAGCTTATCAATATCTGAGTTATTGTTATTTTCTGCATTAGCTATCGCTGACTCTAGTAATTTTTTTATTATTGCTGAGCCTTTTTGTTTATTGAATATTAGGAAGTCTAGAGCTTCGTCGACCCCCCTACCTCGGATTTGATCAGCAACTAATGCTGCTTTTTGAGGTGATAATCTTGTTCCTTTTAAATATGCTCTTGTTTCCATGATTAAGCCTTCCTATCACCTGAGTGCATTTTAAAAGTTCTAGTCATTGCAAATTCGCCGAGTTTATGACCGACCATATCTTCATTAATAAATACCGGAACATGTTGTCTGCCATTGTGAACTGATATTGTTAAACCAACCATTGATGGAATAATCATTGATCTTCTAGACCAGGTTTTAATTGGCTTTTTATCATTATTTGCTAAAGCAGCATCAACTTTCTTTTGTAATGAAAGATCAACGAAAGGCCCTTTTTTTAATGATCTAGGCATTTTATTTTTTACCTCTTCTTCTAATAATTAAATCATCGGTTCTTTGATTTTTTCTAGTTTTATAACCTTTGGTTGGCACTCCCCAAGGTGTAGATGGATGTCTTCCACCCGAGGTCCGCCCTTCGCCACCACCATGAGGGTGATCAACTGGGTTCATAGCAACACCTCGGACTGTAGGTCTCACACCTCTCCATCTTTTGGCACCCGCTTTTCCAAAAGATTTTAGATTGCTTTCTTGATTAGAAACTGTCCCTAAAGTTGCTCTACATTCCCATAATACTTTTCTCGTCTCGCCAGACTGAAGTCTTAGAGTTGCATATATTCCCTCTTTTGCAACAAGTCTAGCTGATGTACCAGCACTTCTTGCTAATTGAGCTCCTTTCTCTGGTTTTAATTCAACACAATGAACATTAGTTCCTAATGGGATATCTTTTAACTTCATTGAATTTCCTACTTTAATCTCACAATTATCTGAAGATATAATCTTGTCCCCAACCTTTAACTTAGAAGGAGCAATAATATATCTCCTTTCACCATCGAGATATTTAAGAAGTGCTATGTGAGCAGTTCGATTTGGATCGTATTCAATTCTTTCTACGGTAGCAGGAATATCAAATTTATTACGTTTAAAATCAATTACTCGATAATGCTGTTTATGGCCACCGCCTTTATGTCTGACAGTTATTCTTCCATTATTATTTCTACCGCCTTTTTTTGCCTTTGCTTGAGTCAAAGATTTTTGAGGCTTACCTTTGTATAAGTCAGATTTTATAGATATAAGTCCTCTTCTGCCTGGACTAGTTGGTTTTGATTTAACAATAGCCATTAGTTAATACCCTCAAACTGGATTTCAGACTCTTCACTAATAGATACAAAAGCTTTTTTGTAGTCTGATTTTTTATATAAGCCAAATCTGTTTCTTTTTATTTTTCCCTTTACAACTGAGGTTGTAACCTTAATAACTTCAACATTAAACAGCTTTTCAACTGCTTTTTTAATCTCTTTTTTGTTAGCTGAAATATCAACCTTAAATACAACTTGTTTCAGAGACTCACTAAGCTGAGCAGTTTGTTCAGTAATGATAGGAGACTTTATAAGAGTGTATAACTTTTCTTTAGACATTTATCCACTCCTCAATTTGCTTTAAGGCTTCACTTGTTACCGCAACTTTGTGAGATTTAATTAGATTTACAGGATTAATCTCCTTAACGGTAATTACATCAACATTTGGAATATTTCTTGCTGAAAGATGTAAATTCATATCTAACTCATCGATAATAATTAAAACTTTACTCAAAGAAAATTCTTTCAAAAAATTTGCAATATCTTTAGTTTTTGGCTTTTCAAGTACTGGCTTTTCAATCGCAACAAGTCTGTTTTGTCTAACTAGTTCTGAAAATATAGACTTTATAGCAGCTCGATACATTTTCTTATTAATTTTTTTAGAGAAATCTCTTGGTCTTGCTGCAAAAGTAACTCCCCCACCTCTCCATAATGGACTTCTAATTGTTCCCGCTCTTGCTCGGCCAGTTCCTTTTTGCCTATATGGCTTCTTACCACCACCTCTTACTTCAGATCTATTTTTTTGTTTGGCACTACCTTGTCTGGCGGCTGCCATAAAACTTACAACAGCTTGATGTACTAAAGATTCATTGAATTCTTTACTAAAGACCTCGTTAGATATAGAGATATCTTTATTTTTGCTGTTTGATAAAAGCTCTATTTTCATGATTTTTGAGTTTTTTTATGAGATGGTTTAATTTTTATTTCAGAGCCATTAAAACCTGGTACAGCACCCTTTACATAAACAACATTATTTTCAACATCTAATTCAACAATTTTTAAATTTTGAACCGTTTTTTGAACATTACCCATATGTCCTGACATTTTTTTACCTTTCCAAACTCTTCCAGGTGTTTGACATTGTCCAATAGATCCGTGGGCTCTATGTGCTAATGAATTACCGTGAGTTGCATCTTGCATAGAAAAATTATGTCTTTTTATGACTCCTGCATATCCCTTACCCTTTGATGTCCCTGTAATATCTACAAATTGTCCAACTTCAAAAACATCAGCTGTCATATGTTTTCCTATCTCAAATGTATCATCATTTTCAACTTTAAATTCTGATAAAGAGCCAGGATTTATATTATTTTTTTTAAAAAATTCAGACTGAGATTTTGTAAGATTGTTAAACTTTTTAGACTTTGATAATACTACAGCGTTGTAACCATTATTTTCTTTGGTTTTAATATCAGCAACAAAATTACCACAAACTGATATTGCTGTTACAGGGATAGATTCACCGTCTTCAAGAAAAAGACGTGACATACCTGATTTTTTCCCTATTAAGCCTATGCTCAATTTTTACTCCTTTTACGGGGCTTTACCCTCTATGGCCGCTTTAGCGTTAAAATTTATTGTCCCGTGCTTATTTGAACATCTACCGCCGAAGATAGATCTAGCTTCATCAAAGCATCAACTGTTTTATCAGTTGGTTTAACAATATCCATTAATCTTTTATAAGTAACAATTTCGTATTGATCTCTTGCATCTTTATCTTTATGCGGAGAGATTAATACGGTTGTCCTTTCTTTTTTAACTGGTAATGGTATTGGTCCATTAATAATTGCGCCTGTTTTTTTTACAGTCTCAACTATTAATTTAGCCGAAGCATCGATTAATCTATAATCAAAAGCTTTGAGCCTTATTCTTATTGATTGATTCTCCATTTACCCTATTTATAACCTATTAAAAGTATTTTTTTTACATCATGCAAAACGCAAAATGTGGCGTATTCTAAGCTTGTAAAGCCCCTTATGTCAACATTATCGAGCAGATTTATATCTCAGGTTTTTAAGCCGTTTTTAATTGTTCAGCAATATTGCTTGGAACTTCGCCATATTTAGTGAATTCCATAGTAAAAGTAGCTCTACCCTGAGTCTGCGATCTTAAATCAGTGGCATAGCCAAACATTTCAGCAAGGGGCACTTCAGAGGAAACCTCTTTACCTGAAGTTAAATCATCCATACCTAAAATAATTCCTCTTCTTCTATTTAAATCTCCCACAACATCTCCCATATGTTCTTCAGGCGTAACAACAACAACTTTCATAATAGGCTCAAGTAATGCAGGTTTAGCCTTATTAGCACCCTCTTTTAATGCCATTGAACCTGCAATCTTAAATGCCATTTCATTAGAATCAACGTCGTGAAAAGAGCCGTCATAAAGTGTTGCTCTAAGTGCTAACAATGGATATCCTGCTATGACTCCATTCTGCATTTGCTCTTGTATCCCTTTGTTTACAGCAGGAATATATTCCCTTGGTATTACTCCACCAACTATCTTGTCTACAAATTCATATTCATCATCAAGACCTAAAGGCTCTAATTTAAGCCATACATGTCCATATTGACCCTTACCACCACTTTGTCTTACAAACTTACCTTCAACTTCAACTGTTTCTTTAATAGTTTCTCTGTAAGCAACTTGAGGTTTTCCAATATTTGCCTCAACAGAAAATTCTCTTTTCATTCTATCAACCAAAACATCTAAATGAAGCTCTCCCATACCTGAAATAATTGTTTGACCAGATTCTTCATCACTAGCAACTCTGAAAGATGGGTCCTCTTGAGCTAATTTACCTAAGGCTAGAGACATTTTTTCTTGATCTTGTTTTGATTTAGGCTCAACAGCTACTGAGATAACAGGCTCAGGGAAATCCATTCTTTCAAGAACTATAGGTTTATTAGCATCTGATAATGTATCACCTGTAGTTATATCTTTTAAACCTATACATGCAGCGATGTCTCCTGCTCTTACTTCTTTTATTTCTTCTCTATTATTTGAATGCATTTGCACCATTCTTCCAACTCTTTCTTTTTTAGATTTTGTAGTGTTCATAACACTATCTCCAACAGAGAGAACTCCAGAGTAAACTCTAATAAACGTTAAAGTTCCTACAAAAGGATCTGTAGCAATCTTAAAAGCTAGTGCAGAAAAAGGCTCATCATCTGATGAAGATCTTGAATCAGACTCTTCGTCTTCTTCAGTGTTATTTGGTATAACACCCTCAATAGCTTTCACCTCATCGGGTGCAGGTAAAAAATCAATTACTGCATCAAGAACAGCTTGAACGCCTTTATTTTTGAAAGCAGAACCGCATAGAGCGACAATTATTTCGTTCTCCAAAGATCTTAATCTTAATCCTTCTTTTATTTGGTCTGCCGTTAAGTCTCCAGATTCTAAGTATGCATCCATTAACTCTTCATTAGCTTCAGCTGCAGCTTCAAGCATTTCTTCTCTAAGTTTAGAACATCTATCTGCTAGTTCATCAGGAATTTCTTTAGAATCAAAAGTTAGTCCTTGATCATCTTCATTCCAATAAATGGCTCTCATGTTTATTAAATCAACAACGCCTTTAAAGTCGTCCTCAGCACCTATGTTATATTGAATAGGCACTACATTTGCTTTAAGTCTATCTTTAATTTGATCAATTACTTTCTCAAAATTTGCTCCAGCTCGATCCATTTTATTAACAAAAACAATCCTAGGAACTTCGTATCTATTTGCTTGCCTCCAAACAGTCTCAGATTGAGGTTCAACACCAGATGTGCCACAAAAAACAACAACTGCTCCATCAAGAACTCTTAAAGATCTCTCTACTTCAATTGTAAAATCAACGTGCCCAGGAGTATCTATAATATTTATTCTATGTTGAGGGTATTGCTGCTCCATTCCACTCCAAAAACATGTCGTTGCTGCAGATGTAATAGTAATACCTCTCTCTTGTTCTTGCTCCATCCAGTCCATAACAGCTGCTCCATCATGAACTTCTCCAATTTTGTGTGACAAGCCTGTATAGAAAAGTACTCTTTCAGTAGTAGTAGTTTTGCCAGCATCAACATGAGCACAAATACCCACATTTCTATATTTATTTAAAACGGTATCTCTGGCCATATTATTCTTTATGTTTGATTAAAATCTGAAATGAGAAAAAGCTTTATTAGCCTCTGCCATTTTATGAACATCTTCTCTTTTTCTATAAGCGGAGCCTTTTTTTTGAGAAGCATCTGTAAGTTCACCTGCCAATCTCAAATCCATTGATTTCTCATTTCTTCCTCTTGCAGCTTCTACAATCCATCTCATTGCTAATGCCTGACGTCTACTTGGTCTAATCTCAACAGGAACCTGATAATTTGCTCCACCAACTCTTCGAGATTTTACCTCTACAACCGGACTAACTTCTTCTAAAGCTTTCATAAAAACTTCAAGAGGGTCTTCTTTTGTATTTTTTGTTATTTGATCAAAGGCACCATAAACAATCTTTTCTGCAACAGATTTCTTTCCATCTTTCATTAAGTTATTCATGAATTTGGCTAAAACCACATCATTATATTTAGGATCAGGTAAAACTTTTCTTTTTTCGGGGCTTCTTCTTCTTGGCATAATTATTTACCTTTTTTTGCACCATACTTTGAACGGCGTTGTTTTCTGCCAGCAACTCCTGAAGTATCTAAAGTTCCTCGAATAGTGTGATATCTAACACCTGGTAAATCTTTAACCCTGCCGCCTCTAATTAAAACTAAAGAGTGCTCTTGAAGATTATGACCTTCTCCACCAATGTATGAAGTAACTTCATAACCACTGGTTAATCTAACACGGCAAACTTTTCTTAAAGCTGAATTAGGTTTTTTTGGTGTAGTGGTATAAACCCTAGTGCAAACTCCTCTTCTTTGAGGACAAGCATTAAGCGCAGGCACATCTGTCTTTTTAACCTTTGGTTTTCTTGATTTTTTTATTAATTGATTAACTGTTGCCATATTAATTTTCTATATAGGCGGCGATTTTATAGAGCATATGGCTAATGGTCAACACTATTCTTCACCAATGTCTTGTTCATCAACTTTTTGAATTCCTTCAGATAATGCTGATAGTAATTCTTCATCACTGATTCCTGATATCTCTATTTCACTATCACCTTTCTTTTTACTTCTAAGTCTGTCATGAAATTCCATTCCAGTACCTGCAGGTATTAATCTTCCAACAACTACATTTTCTTTGAGGCCTCTTAGACTATCTTTTTTACCTGTAACTGCTGCTTCTGTTAAAACTCTTGTAGTTTCTTGGAAAGAAGCTGCTGATATGAACGAGTCAGTAGCAAGCGATGCTTTTGTAATGCCTAACAAAACTCTTTCAAACTCTGCAGGAATTTTGCCATCAGCTTCAACTTTAGCATTTTCTTCTCTAAGATCAGAGTAACTAACCTGGTCTCCTTGAATAAACTTAGTATCACCTCCATCAACAACTAAGGCTTTTCTTAACATTTGTCTTAAAATTGTTTCTATATGTTTATCGTTTATAGATACTCCTTGGAGTCTATATACATCTTGTATTTCATTCACAATAAAATTAGTAAGCTCAGGAACTCCTTTTAATCTTAAAATATCATGCGGGCTTAAAGGTCCTTCTGAAATTACATCGCCTTTATTAATCCTCTCGCCTTCAAACACATTTAACACTCTATGTTTAGGAATAAGCATCTCTTTATTTTGTGATTTTTTTGTTGCTCCCTCAGGTGTTATAACAAGTCTTACTTTTCCTTTAGTCTCTTTTCCAAAAGATACAACACCTGATTCTTCTGCAAGAACAGCGGCATCTTTAGGCTTTCTTGCTTCAAATAAATCTGCAACTCGAGGAAGGCCTCCAGTGATATCTTTAGTTTTAGAGGCAACTAGCGGCATTCTTGCGATTACTTCACCTGCTGTAATTTTTTGACCGTCTCTTAAATTCACTAATCCACCAGCTGGTAATGGATATTGGGCTGGTTGCTTATACTCACCAACTAAAACAGTTTTGCCTTTAGAGTCAACTATCTCAATAGTAGGTACCATATCTCTTCCTGCTGATGGTCTATCAGCAACTTCAATAATTTCTATACTCGATAGTCCAGTAAGCTCATCTAATTGTTCTCTGACTGTAACTCCATCATCAATATCAATAAATTTCACCTTTCCAGATGTCTCAGAAATTATCGGTCTTGTATATGGATCCCATGAAGCGACTTTAACTCCATCTTCTAAATCATCGGTTCTATCAACCTCAAGAACAGCTCCATAAGGAACTCTGTATTGTTCAATAATTTTTCCATTTACATCCGAAATTGAACACATTGCATTTCTAGATACAACTACTTCCAATTTATCTTTATTAGTAACAGTTTTCATATCATCAGAAAATGACACTGCGCCAGCATTTTTATTATAAATTGCGTTATCTTCTGATGAGCTTGAAGCAGCGCCACCAATATGGAAAGTTCTCATGGTTAACTGTGTTCCAGGCTCTCCAATTGATTGTGCAGCAACCACACCTACTGCCTCACCTCTATGAACAAGATGTCCTCTAGCAAGATCACGACCATAGCATTTAGCACATACTCCTATTGGAGCATCACATGTCATTGGTGACCTGATCTTTAAGCTAGACAAATTCAGTTCATCTATTCTTTTAACGGCATCTTCATCTAGCATTGTATTTACTGGGAAGAGTTCTTTTCCTTCTTCATCAAGAATAGGTTCGGCAATTACTCTACCTAAAATTCTGTCGGTTAGGGCTTGAATAATTTCTCCACCATCAATAATTGATGTCACTGTTATAGACTCAGATGTTCCACAATCGTCAATATTGATTACTGAATCCATAGAAACATCACATAGTCTTCTGGTTAAATATCCAGAGTTAGCTGTTTTGAGTGCTGTATCTGCCAAACCCTTCCTGGCTCCATGAGTAGATATAAAATACTGAAGAACTGACAAACCCTCTCTGAAGTTAGCAGTTATTGGTGTCTCAATGATAGAGCCATCTGGCTTGGACATTAAACCTCTCATCCCTGACAGCTGTCTAATCTGAGCTGGAGACCCTCTTGCTCCAGAATCTGCATATATGTAAACAGAATTAAATGAAGACTGATCAATTTTTTCTCCATCTGGTGATGTAGCTGTTTCTGTACTAATTTTTTCCATCATTGCTTTTGCAACTTGTTCATTTGCTCTTGACCAAATATCAATGACTTTATTGTATCTTTCTCCTCGTGTGACAAGACCTGAATCAAATTGCTTTTCAATCGCTTTAACCTCTTTTTCAGAGCTTTCTATGATCTTTGCTTTTTCTTCAGGTATCACAAAATCATTCACCCCAATTGAAGAACCAGATCTTGTTGAAAAATCAAAACCTAGATACATTAATTGATCAGCAAAAATTACAGTCTTCTTTAAACCAGCTTTTCTATATGAAATATCTACCAATCTTGAAACTGATTTTTTATTTAATACATCATTAATATTGTTAAAACCAACTTCAACTGGAGTAATTCTCCAAATTATAACTCTACCTACAGTAGTATCTTCTAATGTAGTTTCTCCATCTTCATGTGCAATTCTTACTTTCACAGGAGAGTGAACTTCTAAATTTCCAGTCTCATAAGCTCTCAAAACCTCATCGGGATTACTAAAGACTCTGCCCCCGCCAGAAGCATTGGCATTATCTCTTGTCATATAATAAAGTCCCAAAACAACATCTTGTGTAGGATTGATAATTGGGGATCCGTCTGCTGGAGATAAAATGTTGTTAGTAGACATCATTAAAGCTCTTGCTTCAAGTTGTGCTTCAAGAGTTAACGGTACATGAACTGCCATTTGATCACCATCAAAGTCTGCATTAAATGCAACACAAACAAGAGGATGTAATTGAATCGCCTTACCTTCAATTAGCTTTGGCTCAAACGCTTGAAGTCCTAATCTATGAAGAGTTGGTGCTCTATTCAAGAGAACAGGATGCTCTCTTATAACTTCTTCCAAAACCTCCCATACTTCAGAAGTTTCTCTTTCAACTAATTTTTTTGCAGCCTTTATTGTTGTTGCGAGTTCTCGATTTTCAAGCTTTCCATATACAAATGGTTTAAAAAGCTCTAAAGCCATTTTTTTTGGTAACCCGCATTGATGAAGTTTAAGATTAGGTCCAGCTACGATTACAGATCTGCCAGAATAATCTACTCTTTTGCCTAGAAGATTTTGTCTAAATCTTCCTCCCTTTCCTTTTATCATATCTGCAAGAGATTTTAATGGTCTTTTATTTGTTCCTGTTATTACTCTACCTCTTCTTCCATTATCTAAAAGTGCATCAACAGACTCTTGAAGCATCCTTTTTTCGTTTCTAACGATTATTTCAGGAGCATTTAATTCAAGTAGTCTTTTTAACCTATTATTTCTATTAATAACTCGTCTATATAAATCATTTAAGTCTGAAGTTGCAAACCTGCCACCTTCAAGAGGAACTAGAGGCCTAAGATCAGGTGGAAGAACTGGTAATACATCCATTATCATCCATTCTGGTTTGTTACCAGAGTCTTTAAATGCTTCTAGTAACTTTAATCGTTTAGATAATTTTTTTAATTTGGTTTCTGAGTTAGTTTGAGGAATTTCTTCTCTAATAATTCTTATTTCGTCATCAATATCAATCTCTTGAAGTAACTTTTGAACAGCTTCGGCACCCATACCTGAATCAAAATCATCTCCATATTGCTCATAGGTTTCAACCCACTCTTCTTCTGTAAGAATGTCTCCTTTCTCAAGAGGTGTCATGCCTGGATCAGTAACTATATAACTTTCAAAATATAGAACCCTTTCAATTTCTCTTAAAGTAACATTTAGTAATAATCCTATTCTCGAGGGTAAAGATTTTAGAAACCATATATGTGCAACTGGTGCTGCAAGATCAATGTGACCCATTCTTTCTCTTCTAACTTTAGCTAATGTAACTTCAACTCCACACTTTTCACAAACCACTCCTCTATGCTTCATCCTTTTATACTTACCGCATATACATTCGTAGTCCTTTACTGGGCCAAAAATTTTCGCACAAAATAAACCATCTCTTTCAGGTTTAAATGTTCTGTAATTAATGGTTTCAGGTTTTTTAACTTCTCCAAAAGACCAAGATTTTATGACCTGAGGAGAGGCTAGACCTGCTGAGATTGATGTAAAATCAGCTTGGCTAGTTTTTAAAGATTTTAATAAGTCTCTCAATTTTATCTCCTATTTTTCTTCATCTAATTCAATATTTATACCTAATGACTTAATTTCTTTACTAAGTACATTAAATGACTCAGGTACATTTGCGTCCATTTCATAAGTGCCATCAACAATATTTTTATACATTTTTGTTCTTCCAGAAACATCATCTGATTTAACGGTAAGCATCTCTTGCAAAGTATATGAAGCACCGTAGGCCTCCAAAGCCCATACTTCCATTTCTCCAAATCTTTGACCGCCAAATTGTGCTTTACCACCAAGAGGCTGTTGTGTGACTAAGCTATATGAACCTGTTGATCTTGCATGCATCTTATCATCAACTAAATGATTTAATTTGATCATATACATGTAACCAACTGTGACAGGACTATCAAATTTATTACCAGTTCTTCCGTCAAATAATGTAATTTGTCCAGATTCGGGTAAATCAGCTAATTTAAGAAGTTCTTTAATTTCACTCTCTTTAGCTCCATCAAAAACTGGGGTAGCAATCGGCAAACCTTTTCTAAGATTATTGGCTAATTCATTAATTTCATTAATATTGAAAGATTGAATATCTTCTTTATTTGCAGCATTTTTATTATAAAGCTTGTCAAGATATTCCTTGAGTTCAGCTGGCTTAGCATTTTCTTTTAACATAAGATCTATTTTGTCTCCAATCCCTTTTGCAGCAGATCCCATATGAGTCTCAAGAATTTGACCAACATTCATTCTTGATGGAACACCAAGCGGGTTTAAGACAATATCAATTGGATTTCCATTATCATCATATGGCATATCTTCAACAGGCATTATTTCAGAAATTACTCCTTTATTACCGTGCCTTCCTGCCATTTTGTCTCCTGGCTGTATTCTTCTTTTTATAGCTAAGTAAACCTTCACTATCTTGATGACACCAGGGGCTAAATCGTGTCCTCTGATTATTTTTGATTTCTTTTCTTCAAATCTAGATTTGATATCTTTGATAAACTGCTTATAAGAAGTCTCTGTTTCCTCAATAATATTGTTAGTTGCTTCTTTAGCAATCCTAATTGAGAAAATATCATTAATTTTAAGACTATCTAATTTTTCAGAAGTTAAAATTTCTCCTTTTTTAAATCCATTACCCTTAACAACTTTATTAGATTTTAATAATTCTGAAAGTCTTTTTTTCGTTGCTTGTTCTACAACAGCTACTTCATCATCGGCATCTTTTTTAGATTGATCTAAATGATCTTGTTCTATTGCAAGAGTCCTTACATCTTTTTCCATTCCGTCTCTTGTAAAAACTTCAACTCCTATTACAGTTCCTTTAGAGCTAGACCTCTGTGATGTATCCTTGACATCAGAAGCTTTTTCACCAAATATTGCTCTTAACAATTTTTCCTCTGGTGATAATTGAGTTTCGCCTTTAGGTGTAATTTTTCCGACAAGAATATCTCCAGGTTCTACTTCAGCTCCAACATAAACTATTCCGCATTCATCAAGTTTGTTTAAAGACCCCTCTCCAACATTTGGTATGTCTGCAGTAATTTCTTCTGAACCTAATTTAGTATCTCTAGCAATACATACAATTTCTTGAATATGAATTGATGTAAATCTATCTTCCCTAGCAACTTTTTCAGAAATTAAAATTGAATCCTCAAAGTTATATCCATTCCAAGGCATAAAAGCAATTCGGATATTTTGACCCAAAGCAAGTTCGCCATTATCAACAGATGGTCCATCAGCTAGGATATCGCCTGCTTTTACAGTGTCACCAGCTTTTACAATCGGACGTTGATTTATACAAGTATTTTGATTAGACCTTGTGTACTTTATTAAATTATATACATCTGATGCTGTTTTTGATTTTTTGTCAGTTACCCTTACAACTATTCTTGACGCGTCAACACCTTCAACAACACCAGAATTTCTTGCAACAATACATACTCCAGAATCTCTTGCAACAACAGTTTCTAAACCAGTACCAACAAGAGGTTTTTCAGATCTTAATACCGGAACTGCCTGACGTTGCATATTTGATCCCATTAAAGCCCTATTTGCATCATCATGCTCAAGAAAAGGAATTAACGAAGCTGCAATGGATACCACCTGCTGCGGTGATACGTCCATTAAATCTATTCTGTCAGGAGACATCAGCTCAAACTCATTTGCGTGTCTAACGGCAACCAGGTCATCAATAAATCTGTTATTTTTATCAAGCACTACATTTGCTTGAGCAATAACATGTTCAGCCTCATCTATAGCTGAAAGATAAATAATCTCATCGGTAACCTTGCCATTTGTTACCTTTCTATAAGGTGTTTCAATGAATCCATATTGATTAGTTCTAGAATAAGACGCAAATGAATTGATTAGTCCAATATTAGGTCCTTCTGGAGTCTCAATTGGGCAAACTCTTCCATAATGAGTTGGATGTACATCTCTTACCTCAAATCCAGCTCTTTCTCTGGTTAATCCACCTGGACCTAAAGCTGAAACTCTTCTCTTATGTGTAATTTCAGAAAGGGGATTATTTTGATCCATAAATTGTGAAAGCTGACTCGAACCAAAAAACTCTTTTATAGCAGCAGTGACAGGCTTAGCATTTATTAGATCTTGTGGTCCTAATTCATCTGCTTCTGCATTACTTAATCTTTCTCTTACCGCTCTCTCTACTCTTATAAGCCCAACTCTAAACTGGTTAGCAGTCATCTCACCAACTGAACGTACTCTCCTATTTCCAAGATGATCAATGTCATCAACAATGTCATGTCCATCTCTTATATTTACGATGCCTTTCATGACTTCAATGATGTCTTTCTTGTCTAGTATGTGTGGATTTTCTTTATTTTCATCAAGCCTTAACCTTCTATTAAATTTCATTCTTCCGACTTCAGATAAATCATATCTTTCTTCATTAAAAAATAAGTTAGTAAATAAGGTCTCGGCTGAATCTTTTGTTGGTGGTTCCCCTGGTCTCATCATTCTATAAATTTCTACAAGAGCTTCCAATCTATTAGTTGTTGGATCTGCTCTTAAAGTGTTTGATATGTATGGACCTTTGTCTAGCTCATTAATATAGAGACATTTTATTTCTTTTAATCTGTTACTTTTAATATCTTCTAAAACCTGTTCATCAATTTCTGTGTTAGCTGAAAATAATACTTCTCCTGTTTCGGTATTGAATATATCTTTAGATAAAACTTTGCCTAATAAGAATTCATCTGAAAGGGATATCTGAGATGCCTTTGAATTAGTTAATTCTTTTATATGTCTAGCAGTAATTCTTTTTCCTGCCTCAACATATACTTTACTTTTAACTTTAATATCTACAGGCAATGTTTCACCTCTTAATCTTTCAGGAACTAATTCAACTTTGACTGCATCTTTATCGAGAGTAAATAGTTCTTCTTCATAAAACTCCGATAAGATTTCTTCTGTGCCCATATCTAATGCTCTAAGCATTATAGTTGCAGGAATTTTTCTTCTTCTATCGATTCTACTAAACAAGATGTCTTTTGGATCAAATTCAAAATCTAACCAAGATCCTCTATAAGGAATTATTCTTGCAGAGTATAAAACTTTACCTGACGAATGAGTTTTACCTTTATCATGATCATAAAAAACACCAGGTGATCTATGCAGTTGAGATACAACAACTCTCTCAGTTCCATTGATAATAAATGATGCATCTTCTGTCATTAATGGGACTTCCCCCATAAATACTTCGCCCTCTTTAATATCTTTGACTTCTTTAAAATTTGAATCTCTATCAAATAGAACCAATTTAACCTTAATTCTTAATGGAGCTGAATATGATAATCCTTGAATTAAACATTCCTGAACATCATAAGTATTTTTTCCAAGTTCATATGAAACATACTCCAAGGCAGCATTTCCTGAAACGCTTTTTATTGGAAACAGGGTTTGAAAAACCTCTTCAAGACCTTGTTTTTTTCGTTTATCAGGAGCCACATCAGCTTGAAGAAATTCTGCATAAGATTTAGTTTGTGTTTCAATAAGATTTGGTAAATCCATAACCTTAGCGAAGGTTCCAAAATTCTTTCTAATTCTTTTCTTTTCCGTGTAGCTGTATGACATAAATTCGCCCTGTTAAATGTTTATATAGTTAATAGTTATTTAAGCTCACCGGTAGCTCCAGCTTCTGTAAGCTGAGCTAACATTCCTTCTGCTTCTTCTTTCTTTACACCTTCTTTTAAAGTACTAGGTGCGCCATCAACCATATCTTTAGCTTCTTTTAATCCTAATCCAGTGATTGCTCTTACAGCTTTAATTACTTGGACTTTTTGATCTCCCGCTGCTGATAATACAACATCAAACTCATCCTTTTCTTCTGCTGCAGGTGCGTCACCTTCACCACCAGCTGCTGCTGGAGCTGCCGCAACAGCTGCCGCTGCTGTAACACCAAATTTTTCTTCAATAGCTGAAATAAGATCTACAAGATCCATAACTGACATTTCTTCTATTGCTTTTAAAATATCATCTTTACTAGTTGCCATTTTTTTTCTCCTTATAATTTAGGCAGATGCCTCTTTACTGTCACGAACTGCTGTTAAAACTCTAGCAAGCTTACTTGGTACCTCATTTAGCAAAGTAGCAAATTTACTAACAGGAGCTTGAAGAACACTAGCTATTAAGCCATATGCCTCATCTCTTGATGGAAGCTTAGCTAAAATATCTATTTGGCCACCATCAAGCAATTGCCCCTCAACAACTAAAGCTTTAATTTCTAAGTCATCAAAATTTTTAGCATATGATTTAAGCAATTTTGCTGCTGCACCTGGCTCATCGAAAGAAAAAGCAAATATCGATGGTCCCGTTAGCACTTCATCTGAACATCCAAAATCAGTACCTTCAAAAGCTAATTTAGCCAATGAATTTTTTATTACCTGAATATGTATTCCAGATTGATTTGCTTTGGTTCTGATCTCGGTAAGTTCAGATACTTTTAAACCTCTTGCATCAGAAATAACTAAAGAGGATGCACTAGATGCAACTTCTTTAACTTCTTCAACAATCTTTACTTTTTCATTTTTAGATAATGCCACAGCAATTCTCCAATTAAAGCCTTTCGGCTGTTTGGCGACAAATTGTAAATTACAATTTGAACACCACCTGCGTAGGAAATTAAGTCTTTCGACACCTACGGTCTTTGACGGCTGCGTAAACGCAACTATCTAGTTTTATATTTCTATAAAACCAAAACTTATATTAAATCACCTGAACTAATTTTTACTCCAGGCCCCATAGTACTGCTTAAGGCAATATTTCCAATATACATACCTTTTGCAGAAGCTGGTTTCAGTTTTTTTAGCTCGTCAAGTAAAGCAACTGCATTTGCTTTAATTTTTGAGCCATCAAAACTAACTCTTCCAATGCTTCCATGAATAATTCCATTTTTGTCAGTTCTGAACCTTACCTGACCAGCTTTTACATTCTTAATAGCAGAAGCAACGTCATCAGACACCGTTCCTGTTTTGGGGTTAGGCATCAAACCTTTAGGTCCTAAAACCTGTCCAAGTTTCCCAACAACTTTCATGGCTGCATTAGTTGAAATAACTACATCAACAACTAAATTTTCCTTTTGAAACTTCTCAGCTAAATCTTCCATTCCAACAAAGTCTGCACCTGCTGATTCTGCCTCTGACGCTTTATCACCATCGGAAAATACCGCTACTATAACCTCTTTACCAAGACTATTAGGCAAAGTAACTGCGCCCCTTACGTTTTGATCTGATTTGTTTGGATCTACGCCTAGCTTGACAGATATATCTATTGATTCATCAAACTTATTAGATTTAACTGATTGAATAATTTCTATAGCTTCCTCAATAGAATAAACTTTTTCAGAGTCATATTTTTCTTGAAGAATTTTTTGTTTCTTTGTTAACTTTGTCATAGCTCTGTTTCAACTCCCATACTTCTGGCAGTCCCAGCAATAATTTTTACAGCTGCATCTATATCATTTGCATTTAAATCAGGTTCTTTAGCTTTTGCAATTTCTTCAAGTTGCGATCTTGTTAATTTACCTACTTTTTCTCTGTTAGGTTCGCCGCTTCCTTTTTCAATTTTTAAAGCCTTTCTGATTAAAACAGCAGCTGGTGGAGTCTTCACAAGAAAATCAAATGATTTATCTTCATATACATTTATAACAACTGGTAAAGGAATTCCTTTTTCAGAATCTTGAGTTGCAGAATTAAACGCATTACAAAAATCCATTATGTTAAGACCAACTTGACCTAATGCAGGACCAACAGGCGGGCTTGGATTTGCTCCTCCAGCAGGTATTTGTAACTTTAATACGTTAACTAATTTCTTTGCCATTATGTCTTCTCAATTTGTATAAAATCTAACTCCACTGGTGTTGCTCTTCCAAGAATCTGAACAGAAACTTTTGCAATGTTCCTCTCATAATCTACTTCCTCAACCACACCATTGAAGTCATTAAAAGGACCATCACAAACTCTTATAACTTCACCAGGTTCGTAAATTGTTTTTGGAGCAGGGGCATCTTCGCCAACTTCAATTCTGTTAATGATGCTTTTTACGTCATCCTCTGAAATAGGTAAAGGCTTATCTCTAGTGCCGCCAACAAAACCTGATACTCTTGGAGTAGATTGAACTAATTGCCAAGAATCATCTTCTAAATTCATTTGAATTAAAATATATCCAGGAAAAAACTTTCTTTCTGTTGTCTTTTTTGTACCAGCTTTAAGTTCAACTATTTGTTCTGTAGGTATTAAAATTTCGCCAAATTTATCTGATAAATTATTCAACATTATCCTTTCTTCCAAAGCTGCCTTAACTTTTTGTTCATAACCCGAATAAGCCTGTATTACATACCAATCCATCTTTTAACCTAACACCAAACCTGTTAAAAAAGTTAACAAAGATTCTAGTCCCCAAAAAAATAAACATAAAACGACAATGGATCCAAACACAATCATAAAAGTTTGTGTGGTTTCCATTCTTGTTGGCCAAACAACCTTTCTGATTTCAGTCCTTGATTCTTTCATAAGTTTGATAGAATTTGATCCAAAATTAGTAATTGAAATTACACCTAGGCCAATGATAAAAAGAACTACAACGCCTAGTACTCTATATAGAAAGGCTACTTCAATGAAATAACTGTTGCCTACAACAGCTGCAGTAAATACCAAAATAGCGACTAACCATTTGACTTTATCAAGAGCATTTGAAGTTGACCCTTTATTCATAATTCACTCTCTACCAGTTTTTTCCAATTGGCAGGCCAGGAGGGACTCGAACCCCCAACCTCCGGTTTTGGAGACCGATGCTCTACCAATTGAGCCACTGGCCTAAAACTTTTTTTCATATTCTTTAAAGACAAGTAAGCCGAGACATTAAAGTCTCGGCTAATTAATCTTTAATTACTCTATAATTTCAAGTACTTGGCCAGAACCCACTGTTCTTCCGCCTTCTCTAATTGCAAATAATAATCCTTTTTCCATCGCAATTGGAACAATTAATGAAACATCCATTGTGACAGTATCACCTGGGTTTACCATTTCTACTTCTTTACCGTCGTCATCATAAAGTTTCTCACAAGCACCAGTTACATCTGTAGTTCTAAAATAGAACTGAGGTCTGTAGTTGCTTATAAATGGTGAATGTCTTCCACCCTCTTCTTTTTTCAAAACAACAACCTTACATTTAAACTTTGTATGAGGTGTTATTGATCCTGGTTTTGCTAAAACTTGTCCTCTTTCAACAGCATCTCTTTCAACGCCTCTTAGAAGAATGCCGCAGTTCTCGCCAGCTCTACCTTCATCAAGTGATTTTCTAAACATTTCAACACCAGTACATGTGGTGGAACTTGTTTCCTTGACACCAACTATTTCTAGTGGATCACCTGTATTTACAACACCTGTTTCGATTCTACCTGTAACAACAGTTCCTCTTCCTGAAATTGTGAAAACATCTTCGATCGGCATTAAGAAATCACCGTCTACTGGTCTTTCTGGTTCAGGAACATAGCTATCGAGAGTCTCAATAAGCTTTTGCACTGATGGTACTCCAATATCAGATGTATCTCCTTCAAGTGCTTTTAACGCACTTCCTACAATTATTGGTGTATCATCTCCTGGAAAACCATACTCATTTAATAGCTCTCTAATTTCCATTTCTACTAATTCAAGCATTTCAGGATCATCATTTTGATCAGCTTTATTCATATAAACTACAACATGAGGCACACCAACCTGTCTGGCTAGGAGAATATGTTCTTTTGTTTGAGGCATTGGGCCGTCTGCAGCACTAACAACTAATATTGCTCCATCCATTTGTGCAGCACCTGTAATCATGTTTTTAACGTAATCTGCGTGACCTGGACAGTCAACATGTGCATAGTGTCTTGCTGTTGACACATACTCAACGTGAGAAGTAGCAATAGTAATACCTCTTTCTCTTTCTTCAGGAGCATTATCAATATTTGCAAAATCGGTAGCCTCTCCACCAAAAGATTCAGCTGCTACTTTAGTTAATGCTGCTGTAAGCGTTGTTTTTCCGTGATCTACGTGACCAATTGTACCTACATTAACGTGTGGTAAATTTCTTTCGAATTTTTCTCTAGCCATTTTTTTAAGCCTCTCTAAATTTTTTTTAATGGAGCTCATAACCGGACTTGAACCGGTGACCTCTTACTTACCAAGCAAGTGCTCTACCGCTGAGCTATATGAGCCCGTTCATAAACATCCTATTTTTGGTGCCGTATTATCACTCTAAAAAGCTATAAACTCAACCTTTTTTAACAGATATTTTTCGCCACAAAATTATCAAAAATACTAATGGTGGAGAGGGTAGGATTCGAACCTACGTAGCCGAAGCGGCAGATTTACAGTCTGCTGGTATTAACCACTCACCCACCTCTCCATTCAAAGGTAGCTATTTTTGTTCTAGAATTAGCTTAAGTCAACTAATTTCTTAAATTGAATAAGCTAAATTTTAAAAATATTTATAATAATTTGCCAAAAAATAGGGTAAATGTTCATATTTTCCAAGAAATTGACTCCACAAATGACGAAGCTAAAAGAATTTCACTTGAAAACGAATTTCATTTAATAATTGCAGAGAAACAATCAAAAGGCAGAGGCAGACATGGAAAAACATGGTCAAGTCCTGATTCTCATAATATTTACATGACAATGTGTACACAAAATGAATTATCTTTTGCACCAGAAAGCCTTATCACTGGAATTATATGTAGGAAGTCTATAAATAACATTAACAAAAATATAAACATAGGCTTAAAGTGGCCAAATGATTTGATTTTAAATAAAAAGAAAATTGGTGGAATATTGATTGAGAAAGAACACTATCAAAATACATTTAAAACAATAATTGGAATTGGCATTAATTTAAATATTGAAGAACAGGAGTCTTGGTGGGGAGATTTATCAAAGTTTAATCTTGAAAATAAACGAAATGAATTAATTATTGATATAACCAAAAACTTAATCAAAGTTTTTGATAAAAAAGATTTTAATTGGCAAAAAGAATGGCGACAGGCTTGTATGCATATGAATAAAGAGATTAAAATTCTTAACAACCAGAATGAAAAAGAAAGTGCTATTTTTAAGGATGTAGATAACTCTGGAAATGCAATAATAGAGACTTGCAATGGTCTTGAGGTTTTTTCAAGCGGACAAATTACAATTAAAGGAATTTATTAAAATGATTCATTACATAAAAAATATTTCGCTAATAACTGAAATACCTAGTAATTTAAAAGAAATTATTTTAGGTGCTGGTTGTTTTTGGAGTGTAGAAAAAAAGTTTTGGGATTTAGATGGAGTTTACTTAACATCAGTGGGTTACTCTGGAGGAGATACAGAAAATCCAACTTACGAAGATGTCTGTTACAAAAATACTAATCATGCTGAAGTTGTTAAAGTAATTTATGATCCAAACATTGTTGAATTAAAAAAAATCTTAAAAGTTTTTTGGGAGTGTCATGATCCAACCCAAGGGATGAGACAAGGTAATGATATTGGCACTCAATATAGATCGGTTATATATTCATCAGATGTATCTGATCTTGATATTGCAAATGAATCTAGAGAAATTTACCAAAAAGAACTTGAGAAAAATAATTATTCAACAATTACAACTGAAATTGATATTGTAAAAAACTATTTTTTAGCTGAAGAATATCACCAACAATATCTTGCTAAAAATCCAAATGGATATTGCGGCATTGGCGGGACAGGATGCACTTTCCCAAATGAATAAATTGTATATAATACAATCCGTTGCCACCTTAGCTCAGTTGGCTAGAGCAGTTGATTTGTAATCATCAGGTCGTCAGTTCGAATCTGACAGGTGGCTCCATTAAAATAATGAATATAGATAAAAATACAAACAAAGACGACGAACTAAAAAAAGATTTTAAATTTGCCCAATACCTTTATATAGCAATTTATGTTTCTCTGGTTATAGCTTTAATAGTTATATCTTTATAGTCAATGGATCTTAGCATTTATATAATTGGCAATTTAATCTTTATTGCCATTTTATATTGGATTGTAAGAAACAAAGATAATTAATTTCTATACGTATTTGGTTTTTCGGGTTGAGTAGTATATCTATCTCTTAACCTTGAAGATCTTGAGGTTAAATCAATATTCTTCCCATTGATAAAAACATATTCTGGCATAGACGAAGGCTCTAATGGATCTGCATCCCAAATAACTATATCTGCAAAATAACCTGCCTTAATTTCACCACGTTGATCAATGTTGAAAACATTTGCGGGCGTAGAAGTTATACCTTTTATAGCGGCTTCATATGACATACCATTTGCAACAGCAACTCCGGCCCCCTGCCTAACTAAATGAAAATTGTGACTTCTTGGGGTATTAAACATTAAGTTTATGCCTTTTTTTTCAAGTCTTGATGCCATTTGGATATTAGATGCAAGTTCATCAAAAGATTCAGGTATATTATTTATTGGATTAATAATTAACGGGATGTTGCTTTCCGCAATTTGAGATGCTACTAATGAAGCATCTTGTGCCCCTTTAATTATCAAATTTAGATTATATTTTTCTTTTAATTCAATTAATTTAAGAATGTCAGAAGCTCTATGCGTACTAATGATTAGTGGCAAGTTATCATTAATTAACTTAAAGAGAGCTTTCACATCTCTAGGATGAAGTTCCATAAAATCAGCTATTGGCGATGCTTCTATTAAGTCTGCAATATCTGCATCATTAGATAGGTCTCTTGCATTGATTGATGATGCAAAAGATAGTAAATCATCCATAACTGCAAATGTCTCAGCTCTAGATTTATTACTGCTACCCCCAACATTTCCGATCATTACAACATCTTTATTACTTGTTATATCAAGCTCACCGTCAAGGAGAAAATATGACCCTAAACCACCAATTGGGCTAGAAGTACCTAGAGGTAAGCTCAAAGCTGATGTTACTCCATTAGATCTATTCCAAGGTATCAATGTAGATTTTGGATTGAAGGCATCATGAATACTAAATCCGATAGTATAAATTTCGGACGAATCATCTCTTGTAACACTAAGAGCTCCAATTTCAACAATGCCAATATTAGTATCCGTTCCAATTATTCCAGGAGTAACTATCATGCCTGAAGCATCAATTACAAAATCTGCTTGCATATTGGCTGAAGAAACTCTCTTGATTATTTCATTCTCGATTAGAATATTTCCCACAAAAGGAATATTTTTGACACCATCATAAATAGTGGCATTCTTAATAAGTGTGGTGTCAGAATATAAAGTCCCAACAAAGATAAGTAAGAAAAATGTTTTAAAAAGTTTTATAAACATCCTCTACTCCTCAAGCCTATTTTTATTTGCATTTATGATGCCAACATCAAAATCACTTGAAGGATAAAAGCCAGACTCCCTATCGTAGGCCATGCCACCATCAATAAAAACTGTTTCTGCGAGAGCATAAACACTAAATGGATTTTTAGACCAAATTACCACGTCAGCATTTTTGCCTACTTTTAACGAGCCAGTTTGATCATATATCCCCGCAGCTTTAGCAGGATTACTTGTTATCCAATTCATTGCTCTTGCTTTTGAAATATCATAGCCGGCTCTTATTCCAGCCGATAATGCTTTTGAGGCTTCTTGATTAAGGTGTTGAATGCCTATCGCATCATCTGAATGAACAATAGCACAACCTGTTCCACCTTTTGCTTGATCTACGATTGCAATATTGGCTTGGACCATATCGTAAGCTTCATGCTTGAAACCCCACCAGTCCGCCCAAAGAGCACCACAAATATTATTTTCTGCCAATAGATCTGCAATCTTGTATGCTTCAACACCGTGATGGAACGCTGTGATTTTATAACCGAATTCTTTAGCAACATCTATCATGGATGCCATCTCATCAGCTCTATAACAATGATTATGAACTAATATTTCCCCTCTTAAAACACCAGCTAATGTATCAAGCTCCAAATCTCTTGTAGGCTTATAACCCATTTCTTTTGCTTCATCTGATTTGGTTTCATACTCATTCAATCGATTTAAATACGCTTCTGCCTCAATCCATGCTTTTCTATAACCAGCAATGTTTCCCATTCTTGTTGAGGGTGCTTGCTGTCTATTTCCGTATACTCTTTTTGGATTTTCACCACATGCCATTTTTAATGAATGAGGAGCATCAGGAAATTTCATGGAATTAATTGTCACTCTTTGAAGGTTTTTAACTGTAACACCCCTACCACCAATTAAGTTTGCAGAACCTGGTAATACATGAAAGGCAGTAACTCCCCCGCTCAATGCGAGAGTATATTGGGGATCTTGAACCCACATAGAATGTTCGGCCCACACATCTGCAGTTACTGGGCTAGTGGCTTCATTACCATCAGAGCTAGTTCGAACACCTGGAGCAGGATAAACCCCCATATGAGAATGAATATCTATGATTCCTGGAGTTACCCACTTACCCGATGCATCAATAACTTCAAAGTCATTTGTTACAGGTAAATCTTTTCCAATAGCTTCTATCTTTCTGTCTTTAATTAAAAGATCTGTTTGTAATAGCTCATTTCCTTCTCCATCATAGATATTTGCATTTTTAATTAATACATTAATTGAAGGTAAAGGTTTGTACGTAGATTCAAAAGGTTTTGCAATTAATGCAATATTAAAGCAAAGAAAAAGCAATGCGAATAAAAATGAATGCTTGGCTGAATTGGTCATATAATTAATATAATCTATAATTGGTAAAGACGAAAGATATAAAAAATTATTTATAAATTATGCAATTAAATTACTTTAACAGACCTTATTTTGAAAACGGTGCTATTGGAAAACTTCCTGAAGTCTTACGAACACATAGTGTAAAAAATCCTCTTATTTGCACTGATCCAGGACTGTCCTCAATAGGTATGACTGATAAAGTTAGAGATCTAATTTCTAATGATTTTTCCTCAATATATTATGAAGAAACTCCTGCTAACCCGACTGAAAATGCAGTAAATGAGGCTTTAGAACTATACAAAACCAATAACTGTGATGGCGTTATTGGCTTTGGTGGTGGATCAAGCATAGATTTGGCTAAGGCAGTAGCACTTATGGCAAACCATGAAGGTAGTCTTTTAAATTATTCAGTAAATGAAGGTGGTTATGGAAAAATAACAGAGACAGTTCCTATGATAGCTATTCCAACAACCTCAGGAACAGGAAGTGAAGTATCTGTAGGGTCATTGATTACTATGAATGATGGAAGAAAATTGATCTATGCAAGTCCATATTTAATGCCAAAGGCTGCTATTTGCGATCCAGAGCTTACTTTAGGTTTGCCTCCAGTTCTTACAGCTGGAGCCGGAATGGATGCGCTAACGCATTGTATAGAAGCTATTTTATCTCCTATTAATGATCCTCCGGCAGAAGCAGTGGGCATAGACGGTATTGAAAAAATTATTAAGGAAGAAAGTCTTATAAGGGCATATAAAGATGGGCAAGATAAAGAGGCAAGATGGGGCATGATGATGGCATCTACAGAAGGTGCTATGGCTTTTCAAAAAGGCCTTGGAGCAGTTCATTCAATGAGTCATGCTCTAGGAGCTAATCAAGAACTAAGACTTCATCATGGAACTTTAAATGCAGTTCTGTTACCAACAGTACTTCGATTTAATGAAGATTATGTTGGTACCAAATACTCCAGGATCGCTAGAGCAATGGGACAAGACGAATCAATAGATTTAGCAAGCGAGATTGAAAAATTAAATGAAAAGATCGGCATACCCAGCAATCTAAAAGAAATGGGAGTAACTGAAGATTTAATTCCTAATCTTGTTGCTCATGCTAAAGAAGACCCTAGTAATATAACTACGCCTAGACTGCCATCCCAAGAAGAATGGGAAAAACTCTTCCTTGAAGCAATGCAATAAATAGCTTGAAAAATAATTGGATTAACTCTAGTATCTACTTCATTCATGAATAAAAAATATTTACTATTCTCATTTTTATTTTTAGCTAGCATTTCATTGCATAGCTTTGATGACCATCATGATCATTTTGGTTCAACCGAAGAATACACATCTGATTGTCAGGCATGTGAAGAAAATGTTGAAATTAATATTTCAAAAACAAAACCCTCAAGAGATTTTTTAGAGAATTCTCCTAAAACAAATCTGCTTTCAAGATTTGTTAATTTTGAATCAAAGTCAAATTTATCAAGAGCACCTCCTTCTAAATAATTAGTTTTTATTTTTCAAACTAATTTTTCATTAAGGAGGAAATATGAAAAAATTTTTAAATGCGGTAATAGTTTTAATCGCTTTCCATTCGAATGGAATAATTTCACAAGATGTTGAAGAGATTGTTGTTACTTCTGCTCTGGTTGATACAACTGAAATTACAAATCCACTATATGTAATTGATGGAGAAGATATTTTAGATGATGCAACAACTAGTCTAGGGGATGCAATCGATAGTTATTTGGGTGTATCTATAGCTGATTATGGTGCTGCTGTGGGACAACCAATTATTCGAGGTATGTCAGGTCCTAGAGTCAAAATTCTTAAAAATGGAATGGTAAATCGTGACGTTTCTGGACTTGGAGTTGATCACTTAAATGATGTTGATCTAAATGATATATCTCAAATTGAGATTGTTAAAGGTCCATCCTCTTTGTTATATGCAAATGGAACAATTGGTGGAATTATCAATGTGGTTGATGACACTATATCAACAGTTAATTTTGAGTCACCGAAGGCAAACTTCGGTCTAGAAACTCAATCAGTAAATGATGGTGAAGCTCAATCTTTCAGTTACAAAGAAAATATAGGTGGATTTAATTTTAGCTTAGGTTTTAAAGATGTAAATTTTGGAAACTATGATATTCCTGATGGAGCTGTAATGCATGAAGAGGAAGAGCATCATGATGAAGACGAGCATGAAGATGAACATCATGAAGATGAGCATCATGAAGAAGATTTAGGATATGTAAATAACTCAGATTTTGCAGTTGAAGCAACTAAGTTTGGTATTTCAAAAGTAGGAGATTGGGGTTACATAGGTTTTGGAATAGATAACCTTGAAAGTGTTTATGGTATTCCTTTTCATGGAGATGAGCATGGAGATGAGCATGGAGAGGAGCACGGTGATGAGCATGGAGATGAGCACGGTGATGAAGAAGAAGGTCATGATGAGCATGGAGAGGAAAGAATTTTTTCAACTACTGACTCAGAAACTTTTTCTATAAAAGGTTCTTACAACTTTAATGGTAGCTTAATAAATAAAATCGATTTCACTTATCGTGATTCTGATTACACTCTAACTGAAGCACACGAAGAAGAAGAGCATCATGATGAAGAAGAGCATCATGATGAAGAAGAGCATCATGATGAGGATGAGGAAGAGCATGAAGGACATGCTCCAACTGTCTTTGCAAATCAAGCTACAGAATATGGAGCAATCTTTGACATTTCTAATGATTATGCAACTCAAAAAATTGTTTTAAATTTTGTTGATGAAGATAATTCAATTGTTGGGGAAGAGGCATTCATGAATCCAGCAAATAACGAAGAATTTACAATGGGTTACTATTTGAGTAAAGATTTTGATTTGTTTAATGTCGACTTAGGAATGAGAATTGATCAAATAGATAGATCTGGCAGTGTTACTGACGAAGATCATGGAGATGTTGATAATTATTCGATAGATGATACTACCAATAGTTTTGCATTCAGCTTAGGCCGTGATCTCAGTGATACTTTAGATGTAAACTTAGGTTTTGCAAGCGTTGAAAGGCTTCCATCAGTCATAGAGCTCTTTATGAATGGGCCACATATGGCTACTGGAAGGTTTGAGGTTGGTGATCCAACATTAAGTGCAGAAACTTCTAATAACTTTGATATTACATTCAGTTTTGATAATGGTGATTATTACGGTTATGCAAGCTTTTTTGTAACAGATGTAGATAACTATATTACATTAATGGATGAAGACGAAGATCATGATGAGCACGAGGATGAGCATCACGATGATGAAGATGAGCATCACGAAGATGAAGATGGGCATGAAGATGGTCATGATGATCATGGTCATGGCAACCTAATACACGCAAACTATATTCAAGAAAATGCAGAGTTTGATGGCTATGAAATTGAGTTTGGAAGAACTATTCAAATGGCAAATGGTGATCTAACTCTTTCATTTGGTAGAGATGTTGTAAATGCTGAATTTACTGATGGGCATAATGTTCCAAGAATAAATCCAGCAAGAAATGTTTATTCACTAGTCTACGATCAAGGTGATCTTCTTTTCAAAATTAATTTAAAAGATGTCGATGATCAAAATGATTTTGGTGAGGGTGAGACTGCAACTAATGGATATCAAATGCTAGATGCTAGGCTTACTAAAACATTTGATCTAGATGGAAAAAGCAAATTAAAAGTTTCATTATTTGGAAGAAATTTGCTTGATGAAAAAGCCAGAAATCATGCATCATTTGTTAAAGATCAGGTTCCCCTTCCTGGTAAAAATGTGGGCATAAAATTTAATTTTGATTTCTAGTCTTTTAACAAAGAATAATAAAGGGTCCATATGGGCCCTTTTTTAATTGATTTGAACTAAAATCTATTGATGAGTGATTTAGATTTTTGCATTAATCAAGCTATTCAAGAAAATGATATTCCATACAAATGGAATGAGAATATTAACCAAGAACTTGATACTATTCAGTCTAACTTTAAAAAGAGTCGTGAGGATTTAACAAAAATTCCATTTGTAACTATTGATGCTAAGGATGCTAAAGATTTTGATGATGCTGTTTATTGCTCAAAAGAAGATTATGGTTTTAATCTTAAAGTTGCAATTGCAGATGTAGCAGAAATTGTAGAACTAGAAACAGAAATTGACAAAGAAGCTTTCAAAAGAGGAACTTCCATTTACTTTCCACAAAAAGTTATCCCAATGCTGCCTGAAAAAATTTCTAATAGTATTTGTTCTCTGATTCCAAATGAAAAGAGAAACGTAGTTGTTTGTAATATTCAATTCGATGATGAAGGAACGATAAAATCCTATAACTTTTCAGAAAGTATTATCTGCTCTAAAAAAAGATTGACTTATGACGAACTAGACAATTTTAAAGATAATACAGAAGTATGTACTTCACTGCAATCACTTAAGTTACTCACAAAAAAACGCCTCAAAAAAAGATTTGATAGGTCTGCTTTGAATATTGAAACAAATGAACCAATATTAATTTTGAATGAAAACGGTGAACTTTCTGATCTTTTAACATCTAAAAGATTATATGCTCATCAAATGATTGAAGAGTCGATGATTTCTGCAAATATTTGCGCTGCTAGATTTATGAAAAAACACTATGACTTTGGAATATATAGAGTTCACGATGAGCCTGATTACCTCAAAGTAGATGCGTTAAAAAAATTTTTTTCTATGAAGGGATTGCTTTTAAACGAGCCTTTGAAAAAATTAGACTTAATTAATTCATTCATTCGATATGCAAATAACAATGAAGACAGTAAATTGTTTAATGTGTTAATTCTTCAATCACTTAAAAGAGCGTATTACTCAACAAAGGAAATTGGTCATTTTGGTCTACAACTTGAAAAATATTCACACTTTACATCACCAATAAGAAGATATCCTGACCTTATAACCCATAGATTAATAAAAAATATTTTGAATAAAACTAAACATGTTCAAAATCAGGAAAATTATGAATCTGACTTAGATGTCTTATCTTCACTAGAAAAAAGAGCAGAAATTGCATCAAGACAAGTAATGCAACAGTTAATATGCCTTCATTTAAAAAAATTTATTGGTGACGAATTTTCATCAACTGTTGTTGGTGTTACAGACTTTGGTTTGTTTTCTGAAATTAGTGATTATTTTATTTCAGGATTAATACATGTTTCGGACTTAGGCAATGATAGATATATCCTTAACAAAGACTCAAATGCGCTTGTTGGCAAGAGGACTGGTAAATCATATACAATCGGTCAGAATATAAAGGTGAAATTAGTAAATGTGATACCTGAAGAAAGAAAATTAGTCTTAGTACCAATTAAAAATGACAAAAAATACAAATAAGAGATATGGCTTCCATAGTATTGAAAGCATAATAAATAATAATCCTCATACTATAAAAAAGCTCTTTATTCCCTCTTCCAGAGATGACAAGAGAGTTCATCAACTAATATCTTTAGCAGAAAAATTTGAAATCAAATATGAAATATCAAATAAACTAAAAAAAGATCCTGAAGTAATAGTTGCTAGTAGTGAAATAAGTAGTTTTAAAGATCTAAAACTTTTTATTGAAGATTCCTCTGATAAAAATCTTTCAATACTTATATTAGATAATATTATCGACCCAAGAAACCTTGGTTCATGCATAAGGTCAGCAGCGGTATATGAAATAGATGCTTTAATTATTAATAAACATCATTGTGCTCCATTAAATGAAGTTGCTCATAATGTCTCTGCTGGAGGAGCAGAATTAATAAATATTTTTCATGTTTCAAATCTCATTAATTGCCTTAAATATCTAAGAAAATCTAATTTTGATATTTATGGTTTAAGTGAGCATGCGCAAAAAATTTACACTTCATGTGATTTCTCCAATTCTTCTGCAATAATTATGGGTTCAGAGGAATCTGGCATGAGACAAAAAACTTCTGAAAGCTGTGACGAACTTATAAAACTTAACTTAAACAAAAAATTTAAAAGCTTTAATGTTTCTGTAGCAACTGGGATAATACTTTCAGAAATATCAAGACAGCGTGGGTAAATGATAGAATATATTTAAGAAAAATAAACATGTTAAAACAAAGAACGCTAAGAAATTCAATAAAGGCAGTAGGAATTGGTCTTCATACTGGAAAAAATATAAACATGGAATTAATTCCGTCTGAAGTAAATACTGGCATTAATTTTATTAGAACAGATCTAGATAAAAATCTCGTAATACCAGCTATAGCTGAAAATGTTGGAGACACTAGCCTTTCAACTGCATTAGTGAAGGATGGTGTTAAGATTTCTACCATAGAGCACTTGCTTTCTGCAATTGCAGGACTAGGAGTTGATAATTGTCTAATTAAAGTTGATGGTCCAGAAGTACCAATAATGGATGGTAGCTCGAGCCCTTTCGTTTTCTTGATTCAATCTGCTGGACTAGAGGATCAAGATGCACTAAAAAAATTCATTAAGGTTAAAAAAGAGGTCACGGTCACAAGAGATGATGCATATGCAACCATCAAACCATTTGATGGATTTAAAGTATCTTTTAAAGTTTCTTTTGATCACCCTGTGCATAAAAAATTACCTTCTGAATCTATCATTGATTTTTCATCAACATCTTTTGTAAAAGAAGTCTGTAGAGCAAGGACATTTGGATCAATGAGTGAAAAAGAATTATTGCAATCAAGAAACCTTGCTTTGGGAGCAAGTGTTTCAAATGCAATTGTATTTGGCGAAGATGAAATAATAAACGATGAAGGTTTGAGATTTAATGACGAAATAGTAAAACATAAAATGCTAGATGCAATTGGTGATTTATATCTTCTTGGTGGAAATTTAATTGGTGAATTTTCAGGTTATAAATCTGGGCACGAACTTAATAATAAATTACTAAGAAAAATTATTGAGGACGATGATGCATATGAGACTGTTAAATTTGAAAATTCAGAAAATGCCCCTATTTCTTATGTAAGGCCACCATTTGGGGATATTGAATAAGTAATTAATATTTAATTGCTTTAATAATTTTTAAAATGCTTAATTTATTTTCGAACATCTTTGGATCTTCAAATGATAGAATCCTAAAAAAAATGATGGTGCATGTAAATGCAGCAAATCAATTAGAAGAAGAATTATCAAACAAGCCAGATGACTATTTTCAAGATCTCAAATCAGAATTAAAAAAAATTTATCATGATAGTGAGGAGAATATCTATTCTATTCTTCCTTTTGCTTTTGCAGCAGTAAGAGAGGCTAGTAAAAGAACTTTAGGTCTGAGGCATTTTGACTCTCAAATGCTTGGCGGTATCTCTCTTGCTGAGGGCAATATTGCTGAAATGAAAACTGGTGAGGGAAAAACACTAGTAGCTACACTGCCCGCTTATTTAAATTCGGTTATTGGTAATAAAGCAGTTTTGGTTACTGTTAATGACTATCTTGCCAAAAGAGATGCCGAATGGATGAAACCAATATATGAATTCTTAGGGTTATCTGTTGGTGTTGTGATTTCAAATCAAGTTATTCAAGAAAAAATTTCTTCTTACAAATGTGACGTCATTTATGCAACAAATAATGAACTTGGTTTTGATTATCTAAGAGATAATATGGCTCATCGGGTTAAAGATAGAGTGCAATGTTCGCTTGATTTTGCAATCGTAGATGAGGTTGATTCAATATTAATTGATGAAGCAAGAACACCATTAATCATTTCAGGTCCGTCTTCAGAAAGTTCAGACTCATATAGAAAGATAAGAAAATTTATACCTAAATTAAAAAAACAACTAAGAGAGGGTACTGAAGAGGAGCCATTAGAGGATCATGAAAAAGGTCATTACCTAATTGATGAAAAAAATAGAAGTGTTGAGCTCACTGATGACGGTTATATTCTTGTAGAGGAGCTTCTAGAAGAGTCTGAATTATTAGGAGATTCTGAGGGTTTATATTCTGTTTCCAATCTTAAAATAATGAAATTTGTTCAGGCCACTCTTAGAGCTCATTATTTATTTCAAAAAAATGTTCACTACTTAGTAAGAAATAACGAAGTTCTATTAATTGATGAGCACACAGGTAGGACTATGCCAGGAAGAAGAATGAGCGAAGGAGTTCATCAAGCTTTGGAGTGTAAAGAGAATGTTCCAATTCAAAGAGAATCTCAAACACTGGCTTCAACAACATTTCAAAACTTCTTTAGATTATTTAATAACTTGTCAGGAATGACTGGAACAGCTGATACAGAAGCAATTGAATTTAATCAAATATACGGACTGGACGTCATTATTATTCCTACAAATGTTCCAATGATAAGAAAGGACCATAATGATTTAGTCTTTTTAACTAAAACAGCAAAATATAAGGCTCTTGTTGAGGAAATAGAGAAATTAAGAAAAAATAAGGCACCAATATTAGTTGGAACTGTTTCTGTTGAGTCTTCAGAAGAGGTATCAGAATTTCTCAAAGCAAAAAAAATACCTCATCAAATCTTAAATGCAAAACATCATGAAAAAGAAGCTGAGGTTATTGCAAATGCTGGCAAACCAAGCATGGTGACTATTGCTACGAATATGGCTGGCAGAGGAACGGATATTGTCTTAGGAGGTAAAAAAGAAGATCAGTGTGAAGAAGAATGGAAAGAAAATAATGAAATAGTTTTAAATGCAGGTGGCCTTCATATTCTTGGGACGGAAAGACATGAATCTCGAAGAATCGATAATCAATTAAGAGGACGATCTGGTAGACAAGGTGATCCTGGATACTCAAGGTTTTTTCTTTCATTAGAAGACGATCTTTTAAGATTATTTATTTCTGATAATAGAAGAGACTTATTTGAAAGAATTGGAATGGGTGATGACCATATCGAACATAAAATGCTTTCAAGGGGTATAGAAAATGCTCAAAAAAGAATTGAAAGTAGAAATTTTGATGCAAGAAAAAATCTTCTTGAATACGATGATGTATCAAATGATCAAAGACAAGCTATCTACTCTCTTAGAAACCAATTATTAGAAGAAGATGAAATCAGTGAGACTATTAATGAAATGATAACTTTTGAGTTTAAAAGAGTCACAAATCAATATATACCTCTTGAATCTGTTGAATCGCAATGGAGAGCAAAAGATCTTGAAGATTTTCTTTCTGAAAATTATTGTCTTAAAACTAATATAGCTGCAACTATTAATGATGATAAGTCTCTTATTCCAGAAACAATTACTGATCTAATTACTGAAAAAGCGCATAGCATGTATAGAGAAAAGTATGAATCTCTTGGTGATAACAGGCTCATGCTTGAGAAAGAAATCATGCTTCAGGTTTTAGATGTTCACTGGAAAGAACATCTTGCTGAGATTGATCATCTAAGAGGCAGTATAGGTTTGAGAGCATACGCGCAAAAAAATCCAAAAAATGAATTTAAACAGGAGGCATACTCTATGTTTGAACTTATGCTAGATGAGATTGATTCAGAAACTGTAAGAATTCTATTTTCAATTCAATTTGCTAATGAAGAAGTGATGAAAAACTTAAAACAACCTAAACAAGAAGATGTTGTTTTGGAAAAACCTGAAGCTGTAAACGAAGACTTACAAATCAATCAGCCTGCTCATATTTTAGAAGAAAAACAAAATCCTCAAATAGTTACTAGAGATGTACCAAAATATGGAAGAAATGAAATTGTAAAAATCACCAACGGCCAAGAAACTAAAGAATTAAAATACAAAAAAGCATTATCTTTAATCGAAAGCGGCGAGTGGAAAATAATATAAATTATTTTTAATCTTCGTAAAAATCCTCAGATTTAACTGGTCTTGATATAACGTTCTCTTCATTTGCCCAAGAACCAAAATCTATTAGCTTACATTTAGCTGAACAGAATGGCCTGTTCTCATTACTCTTATCAGTAGAAGTTGGCTTATTACACCTAGGGCATTTATTCATTTATATTTATACCAAGAAGTTTTTGATGAGCTTTTGTAACTTCTTTTTTTAGATCTTCAAGTGAATCATTATTCATAATTATTATATCTGCAATTGAGTTTCTCTCTTGTCTTGATGCTTGCGCCTTTGTAATATTAATAATGTGCTCTTTAGATTTTTTATCTCTTTTGCTCGCTCTATTGATTTGCAATTCTTCTTCACAATCTACAACAACTATTTTGTCATAAAAACTTTCTGATTTTGTTTCAAAAATAAGAGGTACCATAATAATTTTATATATGCTTTTAGAGTTCTCAATAAATTTTAAAATTTGTTCTCTAACTAGTGGGTGAATAATTGATTCTAAAAGAGTTTTCTTTTCTTCATTTTTAAATATTTCTGACCTTAATAAGCTTCGATCAATTTTATTATTAGTATCAAGAAATTCTTTACCGAAAGTATCTAAAAATTTATTTTTTGCCTCTAAGTTAGCATCTAAGATTTTTTTAGAAGCCTCATCCGCATCAATTACATCTATTCCAAGTTCAATAAAAAATTTAGCAGCTGAAGATTTTCCAGATCCTATTCCGCCTGTAAGTCCAACTATCATTCCTTAATTATATCTTAGCCATGAAAAAAGGCTCTTAGTATTTAAATACTAAGAGCCTAAAATATAAAAGCCTGACGATTTCCTACTCTCACACAGGGAGACCCTGCACTACCATTGGCGTTAACTCGTTTCACTTCTGAGTTCGAAATGGGATCAGGTGGTACCAAATTGCTATTGTCATCAGGCAGACTGGTATGTAACTTTACAATCACTGAAATTAATGAAAATTCATGAGAACCTTCTTAAGGTTACATGATCAAGCCTCACGAGTTATTAGTACAAGTTAGCTCAACGCCTCACAACGCTTACACATCTTGCCTATCAACGTCATAGTCTATGACGACTCTTTAGGAGACATAAAGTCTCTGGGAGATATAATCTTGGGAGGGGCTTCCCGCTTATATGCTTTCAGCGGTTATCCTTTCCGAACATAGCTACCCGGCAATGCCACTGGCGTGACAACCGGAACACCAGAGGTTCGTCCAATCCGGTCCTCTCGTACTAGGATTAGCTTCCCTCAAATCTCCAAACGCCCACAGCAGATAGGGACCGAACTGTCTCACGACGTTCTAAACCCAGCTCGCGTACCACTTTAAATGGCGAACAGCCATACCCTTGGGACCTGCTCCAGCCCCAGGATGTGATGAGCCGACATCGAGGTGCCAAACACCGCCGTCGATATGAACTCTTGGGCGGTATCAGCCTGTTATCCCCGGCGTACCTTTTATCCGTTGAGCGATGGCCCTTCCATACAGAACCACCGGATCACTAAGACCTAGTTTCCTACCTGCTCGATCCGTCGATCTCGCAGTCAAGCATCCTTCTGCCTTTATACTCTTTGCACGATGTCCGACCGTGCTGAGGATACCTTCGTACTCCTCCGTTACTCTTTAGGAGGAGACCGCCCCAGTCAAACTACCCAGCACACACTGTCCCTGATCCAGATAATGGACCTAGGTTAGAACTTCAATTTTACAAGGGTGGTATTTCAAGGACGACTCCACTAGGACTAGCGTCCCAGCTTCAAAGTCTCCCACCTATCCTACACAAATAAGATCAAAGTCCAGTGTGAACCTGTAGTAAAGGTGCACGGGGTCTTTCCGTCTAGCTGCGGGTACACTGCATCTTAACAGCGAATTCAATTTCACTGAGTCTATGGTGGAGACAGTGTGGCCATCGTTACGCCATTCGTGCAGGTCGGAACTTACCCGACAAGGAATTTCGCTACCTTAGGACCGTTATAGTTACGGCCGCCGTTTACCGGGGCTTCGATCAAGAGCTTCGCATAAGCTAACCCCATCAATTAACCTTCCGGCACCGGGCAGGCGTCACACCCTATACGTCCTCTTACGAGTTTGCAGAGTGCTATGTTTTTAATAAACAGTCGCAGCCACCTGGTATCTTCGACCACGTTCAGCTCAAAGAGCAAGTCTTATCACCAATCGCGGCGCACCTTCTCCCGAAGTTACGGTGCTATTTTGCCTAGTTCCTTCACCATAGTTCTCTCAAACACCTTGGTCTACTCGACCTAACCACCTGTGTCGGTTTAGGGTACGGTTTCTTACAATTTGAAGCTTAGAGGTTTTTCCTGGAAGCATGGTATCAGCTACTTCCCACTTAGTAAGTGGTCGTCATCAATTCTCAGCTTTAACATTCCGGATTTACCTGAAATATCGGCCTACAATCTTAAACACGGACAACCGTCGCCGTGCTAACTTAACCTTCTCCGTCACCCCATCGCAATTGTAAAAAGTACAGGAATATTAACCTGTTTCCCATCGACTACGGCTTTCGCCCTCGCCTTAGGGGCCGACTCACCCTGCCTCGATTAGCGTTGGACAGGAACCCTTAGTTTTTCGGCGAAGAGGTTTTTCACCTCTTTGATCGTTACTCATGTCAACATTCGCACTTCTGATACCTCCAGTTCGCCTCACAGCTTGCCTTCAGCGGCTTACAGAACGCTCTTCTACCATCTTAAAAGATCTGTAGCTTCGGTTTATGATTTAGCCCCGTTATATCTTCCACGCAGGCCGACTCGACTAGTGAGCTATTACGCTTTCTTTAAAGGGTGGCTGCTTCTAAGCCAACCTCCTAGCTGTTTGTGCCTTCCCACATTGTTTCCCACTTAATCATAATTAGGGACCTTAGCTGACAGTCTGGGTTGTTTCCCTCTCGACTACGGACGTTAGCACCCGCAGTCTGTCTCCCGTGCTCATACTCATAGGTATTCGGAGTTTGCATCGGTTTGGTAAGTCGGGATGACCCCCTAGCCGAAACAGTGCTCTACCCCCTATGGTAATACACGAGGCACTACCTAAATAGTTTTCGAAGAGAACCAGCTATCTCCGGGTTTGATTAGCCTTTCACTCCTATCCACAGCTCATCCCCTCATTTTTCAACATAAGTGGGTTCGCGCCTCCAGTCGATGTTACTCGACCTTCACACTGGCCATGGATAGATCACCCGGTTTCGGGTCTAATTCCAGAAACTAAACGCCCTATTAAGACTCGGTTTCCCTACGCCTCCCCTATATGGTTAAGCTTGCTACTGAAATTAAGTCGTTGACCCATTATACAAAAGGTACGCCGTCACAGAACAAGTCTGCTCCGACTGCTTGTAAGCACAAGATTTCAGGTTCTATTTCACTCCCCTCGCCGGGGTTCTTTTCGCCTTTCCCTCACGGTACTGGTTCACTATCGGTCAGCATAGAGTATTTAGCCTTGGAGGATGGTCCCCCCATATTCAGTCAAGATTTCACGTGTCCCGACCTACTCGATTTCACTTTAATTAGTCTTTCGCATACAGGGCTATCACCTACTATGGCTATACTTTCCAGAATATTTTGCTGGACTAAAAAAAGCTTAAGGGCTGATCCGGTTTCGCTCGCCGCTACTACCGGAATCTCAATTGATTTCTTTTCCTCTAGGTACTTAGATGTTTCAGTTCCCTAGGTTTGCCTCTTATACCTATGTATTCAGTATAAGATAATATATTTATATATATTGGGTTTTCCCATTCGGAAATCCTCGGATCAAAATTTGTTTACCAACTTCCCGAGGCTTATCGCAGGTTACTACGTCCTTCATCGCCTTATGCTGCCAAGGCATCCGCCTTGTGCTCTTCCTTTACTTGATCATATAACCTTAAAAAGGTTATTTAACATTTTGAGAGTACTTAATAAAATATTAACTACTTTTTAATTTGCAGTGATCTCGTGTATACAAAAATGTATACACTAGAAAATTACATACCATTTATTTTACAGAACTTAATCCTAAACATTTGATTACTCGTGTGGGCGTTATAAATACATTTTTCGTTAAGGAGGTGATCCAGCCACAGGTTCCCCTACGGCTACCTTGTTACGACTTCACCCCAGTCATGAAGCACACCGTGGTAAACGCCCTCCCGAAGGTTAGACTATCTACTTCTGGTGCAATCCACTTCCATGGTGTGACGGGCGGTGTGTACAAGACCCGAGAACGTATTCACCGCGACATGCTGATTCGCGATTACTAGCGATTCCGACTTCATGGAGTCGAGTTGCAGACTCCAATCCGGACTACGAAGAACTTTTTAGGATTAGCACCACCTCGCGGCTTAGCGTCCGTCTGTATTCCCCATTGTAGCACGTGTGTAGCCCTACTCGTAAGGGCCATGATGACTTGACGTCGTCCTCACCTTCCTCCGGTTTATCACCGGCAGTCCCCTTATAGTTCCCGACCGAATCGCTGGCAAATAAGGGTAAGGGTTGCGCTCGTTATCCGACTTAACGGAACATCTCACGACACGAGCTGACGACAGCCATGCAGCACCTGTATCTTGGTTCCAAAAGGCACACTCTCATTACAAGAGCTTCCAAGTATGTCAAGAGTAGGTAAGGTTTTTCGCGTTGCATCGAATTAAACCACATGCTCCACCGCTTGTGCGGGTCCCCGTCAATTCATTTGAGTTTTAGCCTTGCGGCCGTACTCCCCAGGCGGACAACTTAAAACGTTAGCTGCGCCACTGAAAGACATTGTCTCCCAACAGCTAGTTGTCATCGTTTACGGCGTGGACTACCAGGGTATCTAATCCTGTTCGCTACCCACGCTTTCGCACCTCAGTGTCAGTACAGATCCAGGAGGCCGCCTTCGCCACTGGTATTCTTCATAATATCTACGCATTCCACCGCTACACTATGAATTCTACCTCCCTCTATCGTACTCTAGTGTGTTAGTTTTGGATGCAGTTCCTAGGTTGAGCCCAGGGCTTTCACATCCAACTTAACAAACCACCTACGCGCGCTTTACGCCCAGTAATTCCGATTAACGCTTGCACCTTCCGTATTACCGCGGCTGCTGGCACGGAATTAGCCGGTGCTTATTCTTCAGGTAACATCAAGGTTATAAGGTATTAACTTATAACTTTTTCTCCCTGCTTAAAGTGCTTTACAACCCGAAGGCCTTCTTCACACACGCGGTATGGCTGGATCAGGCTTGCGCCCATTGTCCAATATTCCCCACTGCTGCCTCCCGTAGGAGTCTGGGCCGTGTCTCAGTCCCAATGTGGCTGATCGTCCTCTCAGACCAGCTAAAGATCGTAGCCTTGGTGAGCCATTACCTCACCAACAAGCTAATCTTACGCAGGCTCATCTAATAGCGAGAGCATCAAGAGAGGCCCTCTTTCTCCCAAAGGAGGTATACGGTATTAATCCGAGTTTCCTCGGGCTATCCCCTTCTACTAGGTAGATTCCTACGCGTTACTCACCCGTCCGCCGCTCTACTCATATCCGAAGATACTTTCTCGCACGACTTGCATGTGTTAAGCCTACCGCCAGCGTTCAATCTGAGCCATGATCAAACTCTTCAATTAATATCATGTTTGTTGATTTTTAAATAAAAAATCTAAATTTTATCTCGTATTTTGAACACCCACACGAGTAACCAAATATTTTAAAGAACTGTCCGACTCGATGGTCGGGAAGCGTATTCTAACGGAGTTATTTCTATTAAGATAGTCTTTTTATTAATTTTTTTCTATATCTACAAGTTTTTCAGAATTAAGGAATTTCATCTTAGATCTAAGCTCTCTTCCCACTTCTTCAATTGGATGATTTTTCGTTGATTTTCTATTTGATTTCATAAAAGGTCCGCCTGTGCCATCATTACTTTGCCTGCAGTCATCAAGAAATTCATTAGCAAAATTACCGGATTGGATATTATCGAGAATTTCTCTCATAACTTCTTTTGTTTTTTCTGTAATGACTTTTGGGCCGCTTATATAGTCACCATACTCAGCTGTATTTGAAATTGAATAATGCATATTTGCTATGCCTCCTTCCTGTATTAAATCCGTGATTAATTTTGTTTCATGCAGGCATTCAAAATATGCCATTTCAGGACTATAACCTGCCTCAACTAAAGTTTCGAAACCTGCTTTAATTAGTGCAGTTAATCCTCCACACAATACTGCCTGCTCCCCGAATAAGTCTGTTTCTGTTTCCTCTTTAAAGGAAGTTTCAAGGACACCAGCTCTAGTTCCACCATTTGCTTTTGCATATGACAAAGCAATGTCTTTTGCAGAATGCTCACCCTCCAATGCATCATTAAATATAGCAATTAGTGATGGCACTCCTCCACCATTTAAATAAGTACTTCTAACTGTATGACCTGGGCCTTTTGGTGCAATCATAATTACAGTATTTGTGTCACTGGGCACAATCTTTTTAAAATGGATGTTGAAACCATGAGCAAAAGCTAAAATTGCATTACTTTTGAGGTTGGACTTTATACTTTTTTCAAAAACTCCTTTTTGAAATTCATCAGGCGCTAAAATCATTACTAGATCTGCATTCAAGACAGCTTGATCTACTGGCATAACTTTTAAGCCTGCTTCAGATGCTTTACCCCATGACGAAGACCCCTCTCTTAAACCAACAGTAACATCAACTCCAGAATCTCTTAAATTATTTGCATGTGCATGTCCTTGAGAACCATAACCAATAATTGTTACATTTAATTTTTTAATAAGTTCAAGATTTGCATCATCATCATAATAAATTTTCATCTCTTAAAATCCCCTTTAAATAAGTACTATCTTCATCACTTACAGCAATGACTTCAATAAGTTTATTAATCTGTCTTAAAATTTGCCTCATAAGAGTATCTGCTACAGTAGTTTTTATTACCAATCTTGAGACCTCCCCTTTTGAAAATTTTACATCTAATTCATCTTCAATAAATTTATATGGGATAAAGTCTTCTATTGAATCAACATGCAAGCTATCTATGTTGTAACCTCTTTGATGGAAAAGACCTACTACTCTTGCCAAAGCTCCTGGTTTATTTTCCATGATCAATGTTAGCTGTCTTTCAATCATGTTTTGCTTCCTTTTGCTAACCACATATCTTTTAAGCTTCCATTTGGTGCTACTAACATAGGATATACATGTTCATTAGGATCTACATATATATCAACAAAGACTAGTTTGTCTTTAATTGAAAATGCCTCTTCAATACCTTTCTTAAGATCTGAATTTTTTGTAATCTTAATTCCAACATGTCCATAAGACTCCGCCAGTTCCTTAAAATCTGGTAATGAATCCTCATAACTAATAGATGAATGGCGACCGTCATAATTCATGTCCTGCCATTGCTTAACCATTCCCAAAGCAAGATTGTTTATATTAAAAATCTTAATAGGCAACTTATATTGTGAACATGTAGATAACTCCTGAATACACATTTGAATGCTACCCTCTCCAGTAATACAAATCACCTCCTCATCTGGGTATGCTAGTTTGACACCCATTGCAGATGGCAAACCAAAACCCATGGTTCCTAATCCACCAGAATTTATCCATTTTCTTGGCTCGTCAAAATGATAATACTGAGCAGCAAACATTTGATGCTGACCTACATCAGAGGTAACAAAAGCCTTACCTTTTGACTCTTGATATATGTGTTGAACTGCAGCCTGAGGAAGTATTAGATTTTCATCTGAACTATCTTTATATAAGTTATGATTCAATCCATGCTCAGATTTCCATTTCGAGATTTGTGCATGCCAATCATCAAACTTTGTAATATCTAATTCAGGTAATCTATCTTTAATTAATTTATTTATTGCTTGAAGAGAATCTTTTACCTGGCCAAAGACAGCAATATCAGCTTCAATAATTTTAGAAACTGATGAGTGATCAACGTCAAAATGAACTATCTGAGCTTTTGGTGCAAATTTTTCAGGAGTATTGGTAATCCTATCATCAAATCTTGCTCCAATTGCTAAAATTAAATCAGCATTATGCATTGCCATATTTGCTTGATAGGTTCCATGCATTCCAAGCATGCCCATAAATTTATCATCGGTTGCTGGATATACTCCAAGACCCATTAATGTATTAGTTACTGGAACATTTATATAACTATTTAATTCTATTAGTTCCTTTGATGCATTGCTTGAAATTGTTCCGCCACCAGCATAAATCACTGGTTTTTTTGAATTAAAAATTGCATCCACAACTCTTTCTATTTGTGTTGCCTCTGGTTTTATTGGAGGATTATACGATCTTATATTTACTTCTTTTGGATATTCATAGTCAAATAGGTCGTCTGGGTTTGTTAAATCTTTTGGAATATCAATCACTACTGGTCCTTGCCTTCCAGATGTAGCAATATGAAATGCTTCTTTTACTATTTGGGGAATATTGCTTTGATGATCAACTGTAAAACTGTGTTTAACAATTGGCCTAGAAATCCCAATCATATCAGTTTCTTGAAAAGCATCTGTTCCAATTAAATGACTTTGAACCTGACCAGATATAACAACCATTGGGATAGAATCCATAAAAGCAGTTGCAATTCCAGTTATAGCATTGGTTGCTCCTGGTCCAGATGTAACCATTACAACTCCAGGCTTACCAGTTGCTCTAGCATAACCATCAGCAGCATGTGTTGCACCTTGTTCATGTCTTACCAGAATATGCTGCATCTCACTTTGATTGAAAATGGAATCATAGATATGCAAGGCTGCTCCCCCAGGATATCCAAAAATATATTCAACTCCCTCATTAATAAGAGATTGAATTAACATATCGTTTCCAGCTAATTTCATAATAATTTGTCTAAGAAAAGGGTTTATACATTAATCTAACCTATAAAAAAAGTATTTTTACCATTTTTAAATATCTTTTTTTAATATATCTATAAGGTATTTCATATCATCAGGAATATCAGAATTAAATGTTTTCAATTCATCTGTATGCATCTCTTTAAAAGATAATTGATAAGCATGCAGAGCCTGCCTTGGAAACTCCTTAATAATATCTGTTAACTTTGAGCTAGTTCCCTTTGCAATATTGTTTGCTGGATTGTATGTATTATCTCCAATGATTGGGAGTTTTTTACTACTCAAATGCACTCTAATTTGATGAGTTCTGCCTGTAATTATTGAAATATCTAGTAAGGAATAGTTTCCTAAACCCTCTTTTAACTTAACAAAAGTTTCGCTCTCTTTGCCATCGCTTCTTATAGACATTTTTACTCTATTGTTCTTATCTCTTCCAATTGGGTCGGTAATTTTAAAACTTCCAATAGTAGTGCCAACAACAATTGCACTATACAATTTTGTAACCTCTCTTTTTTGTAGTAAATCAACAAAATAGTTTCTAAATTTATCATTTCTGGCTACTAAAATTACTCCTGAAGTATCTTTATCGAGTCTGTGCACAATTCCTGCTCTGGAAATATTTTTTAATTCAGGATAGTGATGTAACAAAGCATTCGCTAAAGTTCCACTGGAACAACCTGCACCTGGATGCATTATTAAATTTGGTTGTTTATTAATAATTAAATAGTCATCATTTTCGTAAATGACATCTATATCAATCTCTTCTGGGTCCCAGGAAATTTTCTCTTTAGTAATTGGGTCTATTTGAATAGAATCTCCTTCATGAACTAAATCTCTTGGAGAAGCTATATCGTCATTTAAAAAGACCCTTCCTTCTAATATCCATTTTTTAATTTGTGTTCGTGAAAAGTCTTCAAAAATTATGGTTGAAACCTTGTCTAGACGCATTTTTGAATACTCCTTTGAAACGGTTTTTTTATTTTCCATATGAACTTACTTAAAAAAAATTGTTCTAATTTTATGTTTTTACAGAACAATTTATAATTATGCAGGTAAAATGCCCAATCAATAATGAAAATTTTTAATAATTTTAAAAAAACTGTCTTAATTGCTCCAATTTTAATGATTGCTGTCTCGGGCTGTAATTCAGATGGTCCTGAAATAGAACAACCAGAAAAAATATATTACGAACAAGCTCAAAGAAGAATGGCTGCCAGAAACTTCTATGGAGCAATCGAATCACTTGAAGCAATTGAAAATAGGTATCCTTTCGGCAAATATGCTGAACAAGCACAAGTTGAACTTATTTATGCTCATTTTATGAATTCAGAAACTGAAGCATCTCACTCTGCTGCCGAAAAATTTATTCGTCTTCACCCTAGACACCCAAATATAGATTATGCATATTTTATGAAAGGTTTATCTAGTTATACTAGAGATAGAGAATTTCTAACAAGATTTACAGATACAGATTTATCTAATAGAGATATATCTGGAGCCAAGGAATCCTTTTCAGAACTTACAGAGTTTTTAACTCGTTTTCCAGATAGTCAATACGCTTCCTATGCAAAACAAAGAAATGTATATTTAAGAAATATGATTGCTAAAAATGAACTGGCTGCTGCAGATTATTATATAACAATCGATGCATATGTTGCTGCTATAAGAAGAGCAAACTATGTAATAGAAAATATTCCAAATTCAAGTGAAAATTACAGAGCTTTAAAATTATTGGAAACTAGTTACGATGCTCTTGGATATTCTGAGCTCCTTGATGATGTAAGAGTTGTAATAAATATTAATTATCCAGATGAAGAATCAAGACAGCCTTCAAGACAAAGAGTTTGGTCATGGAACTTTTTAAACACTACAAAACCAGCAAGACCTAATCAAATTCAGTGATAATTAAAATACTACTTTCATTATTGGTAACAATCATTTCATATTTTTATTATTAAGTCTGTCAAGAACTATATAGATAAAATGTTCTCTTCAAAAAACGAAAAAAAATTAAACGAAATGGTGAACTGTTCTGTATGTAATACTTTTGTTCATGAGTCTATTATTGTTAAAAAATCTGGAAAAGAATATTGCTCGACTGAATGTTCTAATCTTTAATTTTATTCATCCAGATAAACATAGCAGGTATATATAATAATGCTGTCATTGTTGCCCCAAGTACACCAATACTCATTGCCCATGCTAAAGGCCTGAAAAATATACTAGCAAAAATTAATGGTAAAAAACCACCTAGTGTTGTTAAAGATGTAGTAATGATATGCCTTGTTGATCTAATTACGACTTCAATCAAATCAGATTTTTTCATATTAATTTGATTTGCCTTTTCTTTTATGTGTGACAAAACAATTATTGAATCATTTATTGAAAGGCCAATAAGTCCAAGCGCTCCAATTGTCGCAATAAAACCATAATTTTGTTGTCCTATTTTGAGGCCTAAGAAAGACAAACCTATTGAGAAAATAGCGACAGATAAAATTAAAGCTGTTTGTCTAAATGAGTTTAAAGCAAATACTAACCCAATTGTAATTAGCAGTATGTATATTATGGCAGACGAATAAATTTGTGATTGTGACTCGCCTCTAGACTCAGCTTCGCCCCCGACAAGCATTGAATAACCTGGGGGTAGATTTTTTTCAAATTCCTTTACCTCATCCTGTATGTACTGTTCTGTTCCATATGGCAAAGTACCGGTCCATATCCAACCTTGAACGTCATTCATCCTCTGGCTATTTCTTCTTGTGATGTAAGATGTGGTTTTATTGAGTCTTGAAGTTCCAAAATTACCTATGAAATCTATTCCGTTTTGTGAAGGTATGGAGAGTGAACTTGTTTCACCAATAATATTCCTTGAATCTTTTGTACCTTTGACTCTAATAGGTATTTCCTTATTTGAATCAAGCATTGAACTAACAATGACTCCATTATTTTGTGCAAATAATTCGTTGACTAATAATTCAGTATTTTTTCCCGAAAGTGAAATATTGGAACTATCAAATTCAAATTCTATATTTGTATTTGAATATCCAGCCTCTGACTTGGTATGACTTATATCAGGTGCATTATTTATTATCAGCTCGAGCTCTGAACCAAGCTTTCTTAAAATATCTACATCGTCTCCAAGAATTCTAAAATTAACATCAGAAAATACCGGTGGGCCAGACTGGAAGCTATCTACATAAATTGTTAAATCAGGATTTTTTGCTGACAAAAGTCTAGACAAATCTGGAAGATTGCTAATCATTTCATAATAATCCTTAGCATAAAAAACCGATTGAGCATGATTATTATTACCTTCTTTTTCTTCACCTCCTACTATATTCATTAGAACACGCGGCATCCATCTTCCTACAAACCAATAATCTTTTTCTATTTCAATAAGGTTGCTATCAATAACTTGTTGTCTGATTAACTTAGATCGTTCCATTGTCTTTATGGATGATGAATTAGTCGGCAGTTCAATATGGACTCTAAACATATCTCTGTCATTGGCTGGAAAAAAGTCTTTTGGAATCGTTCCAAACAATATAAATCCTAACAGAGGTAATGATATAGAAATTAATATGGCTCTCCTTGGTATGTCAAAACACCAAGTTAAAAATTCCCTATATTTTTTAAGAATATTTTTATTTCTATAGCCCTCTTCATGTAAATTAATATTTGCAAAAAAAGGAATTTTTTCCATGTAACTCATTAATACAGGAACCATTATTAAGGCCAATATTAATGATGATGCAATGGACATTATTACTGTTAATGCTAATCCACCTACAAATTCAACACTTGAACCTTCTCCAGTAACTATGGGCATAAAAGCAAAAACAGTTGTAGCTGTAGCTGCTGCTAATGGAGTTGTTATATTGGTCAAAGTTTGATTTATAGATTCTTTAATTGAAAGTCCTATAGACCTTCTATATTTGTAGTCTTCAACAACAATAATTCCATTATCAATTAATAATCCTAAAGCAATGATAATTCCTGTTATAGAAGTTTGATGAAGCGGAAGATCAATTAGCCTACAGCCTAAAAAAACTAAAGATACTGAAAATGGTAGGATTGCAGTAACAATTATTCCAGGCCTTATACCTAAGAAAAAGAAACTTAAGCTTAATACAAAAAAGGATGCTATTGAGAAGCTTTTTATTAATTCATTAAACTTTGTTGATACATACTTAGATTCATCATAAATTCGTTCAATTGAAAACTCTTCCGGCAAAGACTGACGCATATCATTAACAGCACTTTCAGCTGCATCAACATAGGTGTATACTCTTTGCGAAAATGATCCAGTTGCTGAAACAGATATAACTCTTTTACCATTAAATAAGAAAATATCTTCAATGGGATACAAAGGCTGTTTAGATATTGAAGCAATATCTTGAAGTCTAATGATTTCAGAATCATTAATAACTTTTATAGGGATTTCACCAATTTGTTGTGGGCTAGTAATATTATCTTTCAATCTAATAAGGAATTCTGAATATTGATCAGAGACTACACCTACAGGCTTTTTATTATCATAAGATTTAATAGCAAAACTAATGTCTTGATATGTAAGTCCTATAGATGACATTTTTGCAGAATCAACCTCTACAACTATCTCTTCTTCAGCCTCGCCATATATTGCAGTTTTTTCTGTAGCAGGAATTGAGCTTAGCTTTCTCTTAAGCTGCTGAGCTAATCTCGACATCATAATTATTGGCTGTTCACCTTCACCTTCCCAGTCGATTACATATTCGACAGTTATTGGTGGTCCTGATGACCTTCTAAGCAGAATATTTGATCCTTGAGGTATTATTACTTGATCAATCTTTCCTTGAACTCTTGACCATGTTTCTTCAATAAGCTTTGGAGGAACACTTTGCTCAAGCTCTACTAATGTTCTTGAAAACCCTTGTGTAATTGTTGATTCAAGAACATCAATTTCTACTATTTCACGCAACTTAATCTCAAGATCGTTTATGACTTGAGTTTCTAATCTCTCAGGTGTTGCACCAGGATATGAAATCGTTACAGTTGCCCATCTTTCAGCTAGTTCAGGATTTTCTTGAATTGGTAAAGTAAAAACGGAAGATATCCCAGACAATAAAATAAAAGCCAAAGTTAAAAAAAGAATCCTAGGCCTATCAAGGAATATACTAATAAACTTCATTTTTTAATTAATTTTTTTGCCTTCTATAATTTTTGCCGCGCCACCTAAAACTATTAAATCATTGTCTTTAAGTGTCCCACTTACATAGGCATAATTATTTTCAAAATAAATTATTTCGACTAGATCTTTTACAACAACATTATCTTCTATTGTATATACAGACCAAAGACCTTGTTCTGATTGGGACAAGGATTTCAGGGGAACCCATGTTCCTTTTGATTTTTGTGTAATCTTTATTTGGAGGTTTGCTATAGATCCTGGACTAAAAAAATCACTAAATTTAAAAATTGCAAGTCTACTGTCAGAGCCCCCTGGAGACATAGGAGCTAATTTTGAAAAAATTGCTTTGATTGTATCTCCATTAAAATCAAAGTCATATTCTTGTCCAAGCTGCATTTCCGCTAAATAGATAACAGGCAAAGAAATATGTGCTTCAACAAAATTAGAATCAATAATCTCAAGTATAGGGATACCTGAGTTAATTACTGTTCCTGTATCTAAAAACCTATTTTGAATAACGCCATTAAATGGTGAAATAATATTTGTTTGCTCTAATTTAACTTTGAAGAATTCATATTGTGACTCCGCAATAATAAAATCAGATCTTGCTCTATCTAGATCTTGAATTGATATGTGCCCCTGTGCTCTCAAATCTTCAAATCTATTAAGCACTTGCTTGGATAAATCATATTTTGCTTTTGCTTGATTTAATTGAGCGTTTGATTCTCTATCATCTAATTTTGCCAATATGTCACCTTTGTTTACGTAATCACCTACATCAACATATATATCCTTTATCTTGCCTGGAATTTCAAATGCCAGTTTTGATTGTTCAATTGGTAAAAGTTTTCCAGGAAAAGTTTTAGTAATCGAGTATGAATCTAATATTTTTACTTCTAAGACTTCAATTGACATTAGCCTTAATGAGGCAAATAAACTAAAAAGTGTTATAAATCTAAATATTCTAAAATTTGACATTGTTATATAAAAATTCTAATGTAAGCAGTGTAAACATTAATGTATTATGTTAGCAGTGTCAACATTTATATAAATATGAAATCATATCATCATGGAAACCTTAAACAAGAACTCATAGACTGTGCCTGCAGGCTATGTGAAAGAGATGGTTATACAAAATTAAGCATTAGAACATTGGCTAAAGAAAGTGGAGTTTCACAAACTGCGCCCTATCGTCACTTTGAAACTAAAGAAGCATTATACGCATCAGTAGCAACAGATGGTTTCAAGAAACTTCATAAAGCTTGCTATATTGATATTAATGAAAAAGTTACAAAGAAACATCTTGTTAAAAAGGGATGTAAATATATCGAATTTGGTATAAAGAATGCAAATACCTATGATCTTATGTTTGGAACGGCTGTTACTGATTTTTCTAATTATCCTGAATTGCTTGAGTCAGCAAATTCAACCTATGAGAATATGAAGTCAGCTTTTACTAAATTAGCTAATGAGGATGATGAAGCCATAGCATTTAAATGTATTACCTTGTGGTCGATGATCCATGGTCTTGTAGGAATATTAAGAAAAGTTCAATTAGTTGGAGACAATTATGATCAAGATATTGGCCCAATCTCAACTGCTACTCTTATAGCTAATAATCTAGAAGATCATTTAGATAAAGTTGTTTCTGGAATTGTAGAAAATTAATTACTTATACTCACCATCAACATAAGTTAATGTGGATATTTCATCAGCATATTTTGCATCTTCAACAAGTCCAATAACGATAGTATGTGTATGATATGAAGTTAATTTATCTACTTTACAAAAAATATTTGCTTGAGCATTTGATAAATAAGGCACCTCGTTAATATTCCAATGTTCATCACTGAATCTTTTCTCATAACTGTCTTCATCAGAACAAATATTTGAAAGCTCTGTTTGGTGCTTATTCAATAAATTAATACAAAATTTGGATTCAATTTGAAGAGTGTCATGAATTCTTGATGACTTATTAATGCAAATTAATAGACTTGGAGGATCCATAGATATTGACGTAACAGAGGATACAGTAATTGCATTAGTATCGCCCTTTTCATCTTTATTAGACATAATGCTTACGGAATAAATATATCTCCGCATTGCTAGTCTAAAATTATCTTGAATACTCATAGTTTGAATTATACTTAAAGAAAAATATTATAAATGAAAAACAGTGTTCGAATAACCGGCGGAGATCTCAAAGGGAAAAAAATTCCTTTTGACTTTAAAAGCTCTCTTAGGCCGACATCAAGTAAATTAAGAGAGGTTTTATTTAATTGGATACAATTTGAAACAGATGGCATTGATTGTTTAGATTTATTTGCAGGTACAGGTTCGCTTGGTATTGAAGCTATTTCTCGCCGCGCAAACAAGACAGTTTTTATAGAATCTAATAAAAAAAATTATCAAATTCTAAAAAATACTATTCATGAACTTAATTTAAATAACAAATCAATAATTCTTTTCAAAGACGCGTCGACTTGGATAAAAGAAAATAACTTATCAGATTTTGATTTAATTTTTCTAGATCCACCTTTTAATGAACATCTTGAAAAAAAAGTTTTAGGCATATTGGAAAAAAAACAAAACTTAAAATCCTCATGTAAAATTTATGTTGAATTTAGTAAATTTACCAAAATTGAAATACCTAATTCATTTACAATATATAAAGAAAAAACTCTAGGTGATGTAAAAGCATATCTTTTAAAATATGACAATTAAAATAGCCTCAAGATCTTCAAAATTAGCACTAGCTCAAGTTGACGCATTCGTAAACCAATTTTCAATATCTGATTATGAAGTAATCAAAATCAAAACCGAAGGTGACAAAAAAAGCGCTCAAGGAGAAACTTTATTTGATAAAGCGCATTTCGTATCTGATGTTCAAAGATATATATTAAACGGTGAGGCTGATATTGCTGTTCATTCGGCAAAAGATACTCCTGCTAGAGAATTAGATAATTTGCTTAGGTACTTCTTGCCAAGTAAATCATGTGAAGATGTATTAATTTTCAGAGAAGAAGCTAAATTTAATACTGAAATGAAATTAGGTACAAGCAGCCTTCGAAGACAAATGCAAGCTAAGCATCATCTAAATGCAAAAAATATTGTCAATTTATCAGGAAATGTAGATACAAGGCTTGAAAAATTATATCGAGGAGAGTATGACTGCATAATTTTAGCCAAGGCTGGTCTAGAAAGATTAAGCCTGCTAGATGAATTGCATTATGAAGAGATGACTTGGTCAACTGCCTCTGGTCAAGGATTTTTAAGTATTGAACATTTAAAAGATTTATCTAGCAAAATTGATCCTTTCCTAGCAGCTTCTTTGGGAATACATCAGTTGATTGATGGAAGACTTATTTCAATCGAAAGAAAAATTTTAGAGGCGCTTAATGCTGGTTGTAACTCTGCTATTTCGATACAAACTGATATACATCCTGAAAAACATAATAAACCTGCTAGTGAAATTAAGCCTGATGAACCAGATTTTATTCATTCTGGTGTGATTTATGGTAGAGAAAAATATATATCTTTCTCAGGTACAACTATTGAAGAAACTATTAATGATATTAAAAAACAAGACGGAATTAAGCTCTTAAATGAACATAATTGATACTCGTTCAAACATTGCTTTTAGCAGTCATAAAAAAGGAAATGTAAAAAATATTCCACTATTTGATTTGAAAGGCATTAAATACTCACTTTCATCGCAAGACTTTACGGACATTATTTTTCAAAGCATATCATCTGTTGAGTTTTTAAAAGAAAAAGAGCACCTAATAGGTAAAAATATTTATGCTATGGGCCCATCTACAAAAAACTTCTTATCACAAAAGGGCTTTGACTCAATATGCCCTGATATTCCAGGTTCTAAGGAATTGACAAAACTTTTACCTAAAAGTGAAAGTCATAAATTTCTTATCGTAAAGGGTGCTGATGGTCTTAGTGATGTATTTGATTACTTGTATAAAAATAAAAACAAAGTTGAAGAAATTATTTGCTACGAAAGAGTTAAGTTTAAAAGTTATGATAATGTTAAAGAACCTTTTCTAAAAGCTGATGCTGTAATTTTTTCCAGCATATTCGGTGCTAAAATTTTTTTTGAAGAAATATATTCATGTGATATTAAAGCAAAACTTTTTGGAATATCAGATAGGATAATAAATTATATTTCTGATATTGGGTATGAAAGTAAATTAATAGATTATTTTTCAGGTAATATCGTTAAATCAATAAAAAATTCTATTTAGATTTCTTTCCATTCCCGTTTTTCATGGAATTAAAGAATTCATCGTTTGTTTTATGAGTTTTAATTCTATCTATTAGGAATTGAATAGCTTGAGCATCTTCCATTTCATCGAGAATTTTTCTTAACACCCACATTCTTTGAAGCTCTTCATCAGTTGTTAATAAATCTTCTCTTCTCGTACCAGATCTTCTAATATTAATTGCAGGATAAATTCTTTTCTCAGCAATTTTTCTTTCAAGGTGAATCTCCATATTTCCGGTACCTTTGAATTCTTCGTAAATAACTTCATCCATTTTGGACCCTGTTTCCACCAAGGCAGTTGCAATGATAGTTAAGCTTCCGCCCTCCTCTAAATTTCTTGCGGCACCAAAAAATCTTTTTGGTCTTTCAAGAGCATTTGAGTCTACACCACCACTTAAAATTTTACCTGAAGCTGGTTGCACAGAATTATAAGCTCTTCCTAGTCTAGTTATTGAATCTAGAAGAATAACAACATCTTTTTTATGCTCAACTAGTCTTTTTGCTTTTTCAATAACCATATTTGCAACTTGGACATGTCTTGTTGGTGGCTCATCAAAAGTACTAGCAACAACCTCTCCTTTTACGGTACGAGACATATCAGTAACCTCTTCAGGTCTCTCGTCAATAAGAAGTACTATAAGTTCAACTTCAGGATTATTACTCTTTATAGAATGGGCGATGCTCTGCAACATCAAGGTTTTACCAGCCTTAGGTGGCGAAACTATCAATCCTCTTTGGCCTTTTCCTACCGGAGCAATTAAATCAATTATTCTTGATGAAAGATCTTCATTTGAGCCACTGCCCTGTTCAAGCATAAGTCTTTCTGTTGGAAATAAAGGTGTTAAATTCTCAAAAAGAATCTTATTTTTTGTTTTAGCAGGCTCTTCACTATTAATTGTATCAACTTGGATTAGTGCAAAATATCTTTCTTTGTCTTTTGGTGTTCTAATTTTTCCTTCAACTGAATCGCCTTTTCTTAAACCAAATTTTCTAATTTGGCTTGGCGAGACATAAATATCATCTTCTCCCGCACAATAAGAACCCTGAGGTGATCTAAGGAATCCGAACCCATCATTTAATATCTCAAGAACTCCACCTCCATAAATATCTGTACCTTCCGATGCTTTATGTTTGAAAATCCTAAAGATAATTTCTTGCTTCTTGAGTCTACCAAGATCTTCAAGTCCAAGTTCGCTGGCAATTTCAACTAAGTCGCTTATAGGCTTATCTTTAACTTCATTAAGATTCATTTAATTATTCCATTAATTTTTTGAAAAGGTTGTAACTGGAAGGTTTTATTAACTCTGGATGATTAAATAATAACTCTTTTTAAGTGATATTCAAAGATAAAAAATTAAAATTATATTTTTGATCTTATGAATTCATCTAGCTGAGGTTTAGTTAGTGCCCCTATTTCAGTACCTACAGACTCCCCGTTTGCAAATATCATTAATGTTGGTATTGATCTAATTCCAAACTCTGCAGCTGTTTCTCTATTAGCATCAACATCTATTTTACAGACAGTTAAATCACTCTTAAACTCTTCAGCAGCAGCTTCAACAAGCGGTGCAAGTTGCTTACATGGTCCACACCATTCAGCCCAAAAATCAACTAATACTGGCTTATCGGAATTAATAACTGTTTCTACGAAATCATCTTTATTTTGCACTTCTACAACATTACTCATTTATTATTTATCTCCTTAGATATATCTTTAGCAGCATATGAAAGTATTGCATCTGCTCCTGCTCTTTTGATGCTAAGCAATGATTCTAACATAACATCATTATCAAGCCAGTTATGATTTATTGCATGTTTTAACATACTAAATTCGCCACTAACTTGATAGGCAAAAGTAGGTATTTTAAATGTCTCCTTAATTACGTAAATGATATCTAAATATGCTAATGCTGGTTTAACCATAACAATATCAGCACCCTCATTGATATCCATTGCAACTTCATGAACAGCTTCGTTTTTGTTTCGAATATCCATTTGATATGAAGATTTTGATGACTTACCTAGGCTTGAAGCAGAGTTAACTGCATCTCTAAATGGCCCATAAAATTTTGAATTATATTTTGCAGCATATGATAAAAGAATAGTATCTTTAAAATTCTCCTTTTCTAAAGCTTTCCTTATCGCTCCTATTCTGCCATCCATCATGTCTGATGGGGCAATCATATCAGCTCCTGCGTCTGCTAATAAAAGTGCTTGGTTAACAAGAATATCGATTGTTTCATCATTTATAACTTTGTTATCTTCAAGAATCCCATCATGTCCATGATCTGTATATGGGTCTAAGGCAACATCAGCAATTAAAACAATTTCTGGAAATCGATCTTTAATTTTTTTTATTGAAGAAGAGATAAAATTGCCTTTTTTAATTGCCTCACTTCCAACACTATCCTTTTTGTCATTATCAATAATGGGGAATACTGCGATTGAATTAACTCCTGCATTTAAAATATTTTCAACTTCTTTTAAGGCTTGATCAACTCCAAGTCTGAATATTCCAGGCATTGAATTAATTTCTTCGGTACCTTTAAAGTTTTCTTTTATAAAAATTGGTTGAATAAGATCATTTGAAGAAATGTTGGTCTCAGATATTAAGTCAATTAAATTAGAATTCTTTCGTAATCTTCTAAGCCTTGTATTTGGATATTTTCTTTTAAACATATTAATCAGTAATTGCTCCTAAGCTAGCAGATTTTACACTTGCAGCATACTTTGCAAGAACTCCTTTTTTAGGAGGATTGGTAGGATTCTTCCAGTTCTTCATTCTTAAATCAATTTCGTCTTGATCAACCTTAAGTATTAATTCATCATTTTCTGCATCGATCAAGATAGTGTCTCCATCTTTGATTAACGCAATTAGGCCTCCATCTGCTGCCTCAGGAGATACATGCCCCACAACAAAACCATGAGTTCCTCCAGAAAATCTACCATCAGTTATAAAAGCAACTTTATCTCCTAAGCCTAACCCCATTATCGCAGATGTTGGCTTTAACATTTCTCTCATGCCTGGGCCACCTTTTGGTCCCTCATATCTAATTACAACTACATCACCTGGATTAATTTTTTTTGCAAGGATTGCCTCAACTCCATCTTCTTCTGAGTTAAATACTTTGGCTTTCCCTTCAAATGAAAAGCCCTCCTTTCCTGTAATTTTTGCAACAGCGCCATCCTTAGCTAAGTTCCCATATAATACTCTTAAATGACTATCAGATTTGATTGGATTGTTTAAGCTTTTTATTATTTTTTCATCTTTATACGGCTCTATATCTTTTAAATTTTTTTCTAATGAATTACCAGTAACCGTCAAACAATTTCCATGAAGCATTCCTTTATCTAATAAACTTTTCATTAGTGGCTGTATTCCACCATTTGCATTTAACTCAGACATAAAATGACTACCAAATGGTTTGAGATCTGCAAGTACCGGAGTGACTTTTCCAATTTTTGTAAAATCATCTAAATGAAGTTCAACACCAATAGCATGAGCCATAGCTAATAAATGAAGAACAGCATTTGTTGATCCACCCAGTGCAATAACTACTGTAATTGCGTTTTCAAAAGCTTGCTTTGTCATAATATCTGAGGGTTTTAAATCTTTTTCAAGCAAATTCATTATGGCTTTTCCAGCAGTAATGCAATCTTCATTTTTAGATTTTGATATTGCATCTTGACTGCTACTGCCTGGTAAACTCATTCCTAAAGCTTCAATAGCTGAAGCCATTGTATTTGCGGTATACATACCACCACATGATCCTGGACCTTCTACTGAAATTTTTTCATAATGAATGAGTTCTTTTTCATCAATATCTCCTTTGGAGAATTCACCAACCTTTTCTGATACTGTGACATAGTCAGTTTTTTCATTACTTGGCTTAATTGATCCCCCATAAATGAAAATGGATGGTCGATTCAATCTTGCCATACCTATCAAACAGCCAGGCATGTTCTTATCACAGCCACCTATTGTGATTAAGCCATCATAACCTAAACAACCAACAACTGTTTCAATTGAATCAGCTATAACCTCTCTTGATACAAGAGAATATTTCATGCCTTGAGTTCCCATTGAGATGCCGTCTGATACAGTAATAGTATTAAAAAGTACGCCTTTACCTCCAGATACATTTACCGAGTTCTCAACAACTTCTGCAAGTTTATTGATATGCATATTACACGGTGTAACTTTTGCACCCGTTGATGCAATGCCTACAAAAGATTTTGAAAAATCTTCAGAAGTAAATCCAACCCCACGCAGCATTGATCTTGATGCAGCTTGATTTGGACCATCAACAAGGTCTTTTGAATATTTTCTAGAGCTCATTATCTTTTATTTTATCAATCGGATGCGTATCTTATCGCAGCTGAGAGTAATTTTTTAGTATATTTTTCTTTTGGGTACTCAAAAACCTGATTTGAAAAGCCTGATTCTACAATTTTTCCATGTTTCATTACAAAAATATAATCAGACATGCTTCTAATTACTTTTAAATCATGACTGATAAATAAATAAGTTAACTCATACTCATTTTGAATATCTTTAAGTAAATTAATTACTTGAATTTGTATTGATCTATCCAAGGCTGAAGTTGGCTCATCTAGAATCATAAATGCAGGATTCATTATTAATGATCTTGCAATTGCAATTCTTTGACGTTGACCCCCTGAAAATTCATGTGGATATTTATTTTTTGCATCTATTTCTATTCCTACGTCATCTAAAACCTTATCAATTCTTTTTTGTGTCTGTAATTTAGTCAAATTGAAGTGGACACCTAGTCCTTCTCCAACAATTTCTCCAACAGTCATTCTGGGTGACAAAGAGCCATATGGATCCTGAAAAACAATTTGTATATGCTTTTTTATTTCTTTTGAAGAATATCTGATATTCTTCCCGTCATAAAGAATATCGCCCTCATATTTAATAAGATTTGCTATTGCCTTACCTAGGGTTGATTTGCCAGAGCCAGATTCCCCCACCACACCAATTGTAGTATTTTTGTATATATTTAGAGATGCATTTTTAACAGCATGGAAACGATTCTTGTTAAAAAAATTTATGCTTGGCATATCATAATAGACATCTACATTTTCAATCTTTATTAAGGGAATTTCTTCAGTATTAATATCTACTTTTGGCTGAGGCTCAGCATTAAGAAGTTTTTGAGTATATGAATTTTCAGGGTTTTTAAATACGTCAAAAGTATTTCCCTTCTCAACAATATGTCCATTTTGCATAACACATACTTGATCAGAAAACTCTCTTACAAGGCCAAGATCATGCGTTATAAACAAAATAGACATTCCAAGCTCTTTTTTAAGCTTAGACATGAGGTCAAGTATTTGCGCCTGAATGGTTACATCAAGAGCAGTTGTTGGCTCATCTGCAATTAGAAGCTTTGGTTTATTCACTAAGGCCATGGCTATCATAATTCTTTGTCTTTGACCGCCAGAAAGCTCGTGAGGATATGAATTAAATCTTCTTTCAACATCGTCTATTTCAACAAGCTTCATTAAGTTTAATGCCTCATCTTTTGCCTCTTTTTTCGAGACTTTAGAATGAAGCAACACTGACTCTGTGATTTGATTACCAACCTTGTGATAAGGATTTAATGAAGTCATTGGCTCTTGAAAAACCATTGAAATTATATTGCCTCTTAAGGATAATAAGTCTTGCTTAGATGCATTAATGATTTCTTTACTTTCAAATTTGATAGAAGAGTTTTCAGAATAAGATGCCTGTGGCATAGGTAGCAGTTGCATTATAGACATTGCTGTTACTGATTTACCAGATCCTGACTCACCAACCAAAGCCAGCGTTTTATTATTTTGGATATCAAAATTAATACTATCTACAGCTCTAAAAATGCCATTTCTAACTTTAAAATCAATAGTCAAATTTTTTACTTCAACAATATTTTTCATAAAATTTCTTTATATTCTTTAAGAAAGTCATCAACCGCCAATTTTGCCGATTTCAACCTTGTCATGGATGCAAAACCATGAAACAAAGAAGGATAATGCAGTTGAATTAATGTATTGTCATTTTCATGAAGCAAAAATGCAAATTCTTCTACCTCGTCCACTAAGGGATCAAACCCAGCAGTTACTAATATGGTTTTAGGTTGTTGTATTGTAGCGTCCTTAATCATTAAATTAAAAGTGCTATCTTTGATGTCTGACTCGGCGGAGGAAAACTTTTCCCAAAACCACTTCATTGCTTCATGAGTTAGAAGATACCCATGCTTAAATATTTTGTGAGATTCAGAATCACATTTAGGATCACACATAGGATAAATTAAGCACTGACTGTGCAGTTTAATATTTTCATTGTCTTTTAGATATTTGGACAAGGAAACAGCCAAATGTGCTCCAGCACTGTCACCACATAAACTAATATTTGCAGGGTCGTGTCCTTGTTTTATTAACCATCTTAAAGCTAATAAACTTTCATCTCTTGCTTTAGGAAATTTATTTTCAGGTGCAAGACTATATTCTAAGGAATAAATTCTGGTTCTAAGTTTCTCAGAAAAATAACAAACCATATCATGATGAGTATCAACAGAATTTAATACATACCCACCTCCATGAAAAAATAAGATTACATTTGAGTTATCAATCGTGTAAGGAACATATTCTCTAAGAGACAAAGAATCATTTTGATTAATTAAATGATCAATAATTTTGATATTTTTTTTAATTTTTCTACTTAATCTTAAATTATTTCTTTTTTCATGAATTTGATTCCTGATTATAGAAATGTCCTGGTCCTCAATTAAATGGATCTCAAATTTGGGCATAAGCGCTAAGAAAAATTTAGATTGTGGGTCAAAAATTGTATTTCTTTTTACATCTCTAAAAGGCAAAGCAACCAAACGAATCAACCATACAGGTATCAAAAAAAATAAATTAATTAATAAATTTCTAATCATTAAACTTTATTATAGAAAAACTTATGCTTCACTTTATATTTGTTGAAGTTTATCCTAGTTATCAATGAAAAACTTATTTATTTTAGTAGCTATGCTAAATGTATCATCTATCAATATTAGTGCTGAAGAAGAATTATTATTTAACATAAAAGATAATAAAATTCTTCCTGCTAATGAGGCTTTTAAGCTAGAGACTTTTATAGTGCAGGATGCATTACAAATTAAATGGATTATCAAAGATGGATATTATCTTTATTTTGATTCGATTTTAGTCAAAGCAAATAAAGAACTTATAAAATATAAAGTTTTAGATTCAAAAGTATTGGATCATGAAGATATTTTTTTTGGTAAAACAAAAATTTTAAAAGATAAGTTAGTGATTTCAGTTAAAAATGCTCCGTTTAACATTCTTGAGGTAAGCTATCAAGGTTGTTCTGAGCAAGGTTTTTGTTATCCGATTCAAAAAGTTAATATTTCTTAAAATGCGTTAATTTCGATTAAATTCTGTTAAAATCATATAAATATGAAAATCTTAGTGCTAAATGGTCCAAATCTTAATTTGCTAGGTATAAGAGAGGAAGATATATATGGAAATGAAACTCTTCAAGATGTGGAGCATAAGCTAAAAGAAATTGCTGATGAAGTAAATGCTGAAATATCTTTTTACCAGAGCAATGCTGAACATGATTTAATTAATGCAATTCACGATGCATATAAAGCTGATGTTGAATTAATTATTTTTAATCCAGCTGCGTATACTCATACAAGCGTTGCCTTAAGAGATGCACTTCTTGGAGTTAGCATTCCATTTTATGAAGTTCATATTTCGGATATTGGAACTAGAGAAGAATTTAGACAAAAATCTTATTTTAGTGACATTGCCATAAAAGTATTTAGTGGTCATGGCACTAATGGATATTTACTTGCGTTAAAGGAGGCTTTAAAAATAAGCTAAAAATATGGATATTAGAAAAATTAAAACTTTAATAGAAATGCTTGAGGAATCTAATCTAAATGAAATTGAGGTCTCTCAAGGTGATGAATCAGTAAGAATTTCTAAAGGTAGAGGTCCTACAGATACTGTCGAAAACAATCAAGTAAATGCAAGCATTTCAAATCAAGAAAGCTTTAGCATAAATAAAAATGACACTAAAAATTTAGTTGGAGATCAAGTAAAAGCTCCTCTTGTTGGAACATTTTATAGAAAACCCAGTCCCGATAGCGATCCATTTGTTAAAGTTGGAGACGATGTGAAAAAGGGTCAAGTGCTTTGTATTATAGAGGCAATGAAAATGATGAATGAAATAAAATCTGAATTCGATGGAAAAGTATCTTCTATTGAAGTAGAGGATGGGCAGCCAGTTGAATTTGGTCAAACGATTATTGTTATTCAATAAATAAATGTCATTTAAAGTCTTAATAGCCAATAGAGGAGAAATAGCGTTAAGAGCTCTGAGAGCTTGTAGAGAGCTTGGCATCAAAACTGTTGGAGTTTACTCAGAGGGTGATCGAGATTTAAAGCATCTAAGATTTGTAGACGAATCAGTATGTATTGGTCCTCCATCACCTATCGAAAGTTATCTCAATATACCCTCGATTTTATCAGCAGCGGAACTGACAGAGGTTGATGCTATATATCCTGGTTATGGATTTCTTGCAGAAAATTATGAATTTGCTGAGCAGTGTAACAAGAGTGGATTTAAATTTATTGGACCAAGCTCAAAAACAATCAAGACAATGGGGGATAAAATTACTGCCAAGAATTTTGTTGAAAAATTTAACATACCAACTGTGCCTGGTTATTCAAAGGATTTGCCAGATGATGAATCAAAGTTAAAGAAAATTATTAATAAAATCGGATATCCAATAATTTTAAAAGCCACAGCTGGTGGTGGTGGAAGGGGAATGAGAGTTGTAACTGATGAAAATGATTTATTAGATTCATTAAGAGTAACAAAACAGGAGGCGCTGAATGCATTTGGAAATGATAAAGTTTATATAGAAAAATTTATTCAAAAACCTCGTCATATAGAAGTTCAAATTGTTGGAGATGGCAAAGGAAATGCAATTCATTTAGGGACTAGAGACTGTAGCCTCCAAAGAAGGCATCAAAAAATAATTGAAGAGGCTCCTGCGTTGGATCTTGATGTTGATAGTCTGAATATCTTGTTGGATGCATGTGTCAATTTGTGTAAAAAAATTAATTACGAAGGCGCAGGAACGCTTGAATTTTTATATGAAAATAAGGACTTTTACTTCATTGAAATGAATACAAGAATTCAAGTAGAACATCCTGTTACTGAAATGATAACTGGATTTGATATTGTAAAAGCTCAAATAAAAATAGCGCTCGGTATAAATTATGATTTAGACCAAAAACTTATAACATTCAAAGGTCACTCAATTGAATGCAGGATAAATGCAGAAGATCCTGAAACCTTTGAGCCTTGTCCAGGACAAATTACTAGGATGCATACAGCAGGAGGCTTTGGAATAAGGTATGATTCGCATATCTATGGGGGTTACAATGTCAGTCCTTTCTATGATTCTTTGCTTGCAAAAATAATTACACAGGCAAATTCTAGAAAAACTGCTATAAAAAGAATGCTCTCTGCTTTGGATGAATTTTATGTTGAAGGTATTAAAACTAACCACTCTCTTCATGAAAAGATATTAATAGATGAAATATTTATAGAAAATAAACATACGATTAATTACCTTGAAAAAGAGTTTTTAAAGAAAAAATGACTTCTAAGTATAATCCAAAATTAATTGAAAAAGAGATCCAAAAAAAATGGGATCAAGAGAAAAAATATGAATCAAAAATAGATAATAGGGAAAAATACTATTGTCTTTCTATGTTTCCTTACCCATCAGGTAAATTACATATGGGCCATGTTAGAAATTACACAATTGGTGATGTAATTTCTCGATACAAGAGAATGAAAAATTTTAATGTATTTCAGCCAATGGGATGGGATGCTTTTGGGTTACCCGCTGAAAATGCTGCAATAGCTAACAAAGTTAGCCCCAAAGAGTGGACAGATAAGAATATCGAAAATATGAAGGCTCAACTAAGGTCTTTAGGTTTTAGTTATGATTGGTCAAAAGAACTAAGAACTTGTGATTCAAAATACTATAAATGGGAACAACTAATATTTAAAAAATTTTATGATGCAGGCTTGGTTTATAGAAAAAAATCACTTGTTAACTGGGACCCAGTCGATGAAACAGTGCTAGCAAATGAGCAAGTAATTGATGGTAAGGGTTGGCGTTCTGGCGCTCAAATAGAGATTAAAGAAATTGATCAGTGGTTTATCAAAATAACTAAATATGCTGATGAATTGCTAAATTCACTTGATGATCTTGATTGGCCAGAAAATGTAAAATTAATGCAAAAAAACTGGATTGGGAAATCTAAAGGTGCTGAAATTAAATACAAGATTGAGAACTCAGATGATTGCCTTATAGCCTTTTCTACAAGACCTGATACTATTTTTGGGGTTTCATTCCTTGCAATAGCTCCAAATCATCCTATTGCTATTCAGTTATCAAATAAAAATAAAGAAATTAAAGAGTTTCTAAATAAATGCAAAGAAATTAAAGCGGCCGAAGCTGATATTGCTAAAGCTGAGAAGCTAGGAATAGATACTAACATTAAAGTAATTCATCCATTTACAAAAGAGAAAATAGCATTGTGGATAGGAAATTTTGTTTTATTAGAATATGGAACAGGTGTTGTCATGGGTGTACCTGGTCATGATTTAAGAGATTATGAGTTTGCAAAAAAATATGAATTACAAATTAATCAAGTAATAGATACTGGTAAAAAATCTCTGCCAATTGTTGAGAAAGGAAAACTTATAAATTCTCAAAAATATGATGGCATGACTTCTGATGAAGCAATTAAAGAAATAATAAACGATCTTGTTGAAATGAATTCTGGCTCTGAACTCATTCAATTTAGATTACGAGATTGGGGTGTAAGTAGGCAAAGATATTGGGGCTGTCCTATACCGGTAATTTATGACGAAGAATCTCCAAAAGTTATTGAGAAAGAGGAAATGCCTATAGAACTTCCAGAGCTTGCGGAAGGCTCTCTCCCAAAACCTTTAAATCAAAACAAAAGCTTTATTAATTTAGAGAACAACCTTCAAAGAGAAACTGATACTTTTGATACCTTCATGGATTCATCATGGTATTACGCAAGGTTTACTTCTGCTGATAATGATGATGATATTTTTGATCAAAATACAAAATATTGGCTTCCAGTCGATCTTTATATAGGTGGCATTGAGCATGCAATACTTCATTTGTTATATTCGAGATTTTTTCATAAAGCTCTAAGGGATATTGGGCTTTTAGAAGGTGACGAACCCTTTAAAAGACTGCTCACTCAAGGAATGGTGTTAAAAGATGGAGCAAAGATGTCAAAATCTAAAGGAAATACTGTGGATCCACAGTCATACATAGAAAAGTATGGGGCAGATACAGTTCGACTTTATATGATGTTTACATCTCCTCCAGAACAAAGTCTTGAATGGAGTGAATCTTCTGTAGAAGGGGCCTCAAGATTTTTAAAAAAGATATGGAATCTCGTGGATGGAAGAAAGTTTGAGATTTATGATATTGATAATAATTTTTCTAAAGAAGAGCTAACTCTTCGAAGAAAATCTCATGCAACTCTTAAAAAAGTAGAAAATGATTATGAAGTTAGATTCTCATTTAATACTGCAATTGCAGCAATTATGGAGTTAATAAATTCCATCCCTGAGGATTTTAAAAGTGAAAATGCCAGTGACTATCAAAAATTTTGTTTAAACGAGACGATAATTTTCACCTTAAAAATGCTATTTCCAATATCGCCCCATATTAGTGAATATTTATGGAATAATTTTAAAGTAGAAGGATCAGATATTGAATCCTCATGGCCTGAGTTTAAAGCAACACTTATTGAGGCGGAAGAGTTTGAACTCATCATACAGGTAAATGGAAAGGTTAGAGGAAAAATAAATCTTAATAAAAATTCCACACAAGACATGGCAGAGCAAGCTGCATTAACAGTAGAAAATGTAAAAAACTTCATTGGCCCCTCTGAGATTAAAAAAACTATATATGTGAAGGAAAAATTAATTAATTTTGTTATTTAATTTTCTTCTCAAAATATTTTTATGTTTAATGTAAGATAACGATGGTGATGAAGATTAAATATTTTTTAGTTCTTTTGGCTTTAGTACTAGTAGTATCGGCATGCAATACGAGTCAATTTCAAAAATTAGATTTAAATGACAGCTACTATCAATTAAACTTCGGAAAAAATGTTCCTTTAAAGCTGAAGCAACAAGCCACATCTATATTTACAAAAAATCAGCAATCTACTTCTATACAAAATAACAGCATTGAAATAAATAATTATCTGTCTAAGAAATATAACGTCTACGCAGGAAATGCATTGAGGGCGCTAGAGACTGAAATAAGTATTTCAATTGATATTAAGGTGGAAAAAAATGATAAGTTTATTAATAAAACAATCGTATCCACTAAAAGGTTTAGTTCGATTGAACTTAATCCATTAGCCGAAAAAGAAATGTTAAAGTTTGTTGAGGAACAGCTCATTAATGATTTAATTGATAAACTTATTATTGAGGTAAACTTAATTGATTTGTAATGCCACTTCAATAAAAAAATATTTAGGCAAATCACCAAAAATATTTTTTCTTTATGGGTCAGAAATAGTCCTCATAAACGACTCTGCTGATCAGATTAATGATTTCTTTGTAAGTAAGGATTTCTCTGAAAGAATAATACTTACAAAAGAAAATTTCAAAGATGCTCAAAAAATTATCATGCAAAATGCTGGGGGCTCTTTATTTGGTTCAAAAGTTATAATTGAAATTATTCATAATAGTTCAGGAACAACTCTACCAAAAGATATTCTAAGTATTTTTGATACTCAAAATTTCGATAATGTTGTAATTATTGTTAGAAGTACGATTAAAAAAATAAATAAAAATTCAGCATGGGTCAAATTAATTGATAGCAAAGCATTGATAATTGAATGCAATAAACTTAAAACATATGAAGAAAAAGCTTGGGTAAAAGGCCGCCTTGATTTTATGAATATAAATGACGCCGATGAATATACTGAAAGACTGACAAGTATGTTTTCTGGCAACTTAGTTGCTCAAAATAATGAAATTAATTTGTTAAAAATAACCTACTCAAAAAATGCTGAAAATAAAAAGATTGACTATGACGATGCTGAGTTTATGCCTTATGAACTTGAAGATAAAATCATTGAGCTTGATACTAAAAAAGCGATAAGGATTATCCAAACAATTAAAAAAAATGAAGATCACTATGCGCAATATTTAGTTTCAATTGTTGGAAGCATTATTAATACTTCAATATCTATATTTCAAAATAAAAAATTAAACCTGGAAGACTTAGGTATATGGAGAAGTAAGGTTCCAGGATATAAAAAATTTATTACAAAAAGTAACATTAAAAAATTAATGCCATTACAAAAACAAATATACCATCTTGATCTAGCATCAAAAGGACTGGCAGGGATATCAAAAGAACAATTTTGGTATGAACTTGAAAATATGGTTGTCCAACTAACTTCTAACTAAGATATTTATCATTAAAACTTCTTTCACATTCTAAAAATAACTTATGATTTGTTATCAAATTGGTATTTAGATTTACTATCTCTGTAACCTGAGCCAGACCCTTTGTCGAGCTAGTAAGCCATATTGATTTTGCACTAGATAATTCTTCAACACCGTAATCGCCCTCTTCAAAGTTTAATCCAAGATTTCTTATCTCCTCAATCAATAGCTCCCTTGTAATGCCTGGTAAAATATTGTTAGCTAAAGATGGTGTATATATAAAATGATCGGTAGCAAAAAATATATTTGAAGCTCCGCCCTCGGTAAGAAGATTTGCTTTATGCATAATAACTTCATTACATCCATCTTTTTTTGCTTGATTCATGCTTAATACATTTCCAAGCAAAGAAGTAGACTTAATATCACATCTTTGCCATCTAATGTCTTCACATACTGAAACCTTGAGTGTTTGGGGGTTAAAATTGTGTTCTACAGCGTATCCAAAAGTTTCTTCGTCAAGCGAGTCTTCATAAATATGAGATCGCAAAGCATCTATACCTCTTGAAATTTGATAATAAATATAACCATTTTCTAAATTACTATTTTTTATCAGAGATGTGATTTCTGATGAAATTGCATCAATGTTTATTGATATCCCGAGAGCGTTACAACTATTTTGTAGTCTTTGTATATGCCTCTTATAAGCAATTGCTGTGTAATTAAAAAAAGGGATTACTTCATATACGCTATCTGAAAAAGTATAAGCTCTGCTCAATGGTGAAATTTTAATGTCTTCAAGATAATTAAAGCTGCCATTATAAACAGCATAGATTTTTTTCATCTAAGTCATTCCGAACAAACTCATAATCCAGAGAATGAATCTAGACCAAAGTCTTCCAAAAAAACCCTTGGCTTCAACATTTTCAAGTGCAATCAGGTCTGAAATAAGAACGGTATTATTGTCACTAATTACTTCTAAAGTACCAATCCTGTCTCCTTTATTAATTGGTGCTTGGACATTATTCTTTACAATGTAATTAACTTTAATATCTTTAAACTTAGTTCTTGGTAAAGTTATAGAGATGTCGTTCTCAACACCAAGGCTAATTGTGTCATTTTTTCCACCCCATACTTTTGCGGATGCGTATTCCTTGCCGACATCAAAATATTTCTGCGTAGCATAAAATCTGAAGCCATATTCAAGCAGTCTTTGAGTGTCTGAAAAACTATTGTTAGCTGAATCACTGCCAGCCACAACAGTAATCAACCTCATATTTCCTCTTTTAGCTGAGCCTATCAAACAATATCCTGCCGAAGAGGTATAACCAGTTTTCACTCCATCAGAAGTTGCATCTCTCCAAAGCAATTTATTACGATTAAGTTTATTGCTTGAAATACCTCCATATTCAAACTCCTTCTCTTTAAATAAAGCATATATTTCTGGAAATTTTGCTATAAAGTTAGATGTGAGTATTGCCAAGTCCTCAGCAGTAGTTAAATGATTTTCATCAGGCAAACCAGTAGAGTTCATAAATAAAGTATTATTCATTCCTAATGAAGCTGCATAAGCATTCATCAAATCTACAAATCCATCTTCAGTGCCTCCTACATACTCAGCTATTGCAACGGCAGCATCATTACCCGACTGAATAATTATTCCTTTTAGAAGATCTAAAATGCTTACTCTTTTATCTACTTCTATAAACATTTTTGAGCCACCCATCTTCCATGCTTTTTCACTAATTAAAACTTCATCTTTAATGCTAATAAGATCGTTTTCAATTTGGTCTGCGACCACATAAGCAGTCATCACTTTTGTCATACTAGCAGGCTCTATAAATCCATCTGAATTTGATTCTGCAATAATGGTATTTGTTGTTGGATCTATGAGTATATATCCTTTTAAATTTAGTTCAGGTGCATTCGGAACAAAACTTTGACCCAATATTATGTTTGAAACTAGTAATGTAAATAATATTAAATTTTTCATTTTTAAAACTCTTCTGCTAAATAGTAAACCGCCATTGCATACACATCACTAATATTATATCTGGCAATTGCTCGAAAGTTATCATCTCCTATGAAATGTAACTCCTCACCTTTTTCAATAAATGTCAACGGAATGAATTGTGTTAATGATTTGTGGGGTTTATAGAACTTTCTTACATTATTTGGATAAACCTTAGTGACTACTTTTCCTTCTTTCTTCCATCCATGTCTTTTCAAATAATTTGCAATACTCCCAATTGCATCCTCTACAGAATTGAATAGGTCTACATACCCATCACCATCATAATCAATGGCATATGCTCTGTAACTTGACGATATGAATTGAGAATATCCCATCGCTCCAGCATATGAACCTTTTGTTTTAAGAATATCAATATCATTCTCTCTTGTAAGTAGAAAAAATTGAATTAACTCATTTCTAAAGAATTTGGATCTTCTTGGGTCGTCAAAGCCTAATGTTGTTAAGCTATCAATGACTCTAAAACTTCCCATGTTTCCACCAAAATTGGTTTCTACTCCAAGTATAGCGGTAATTATTTCTTTAGGAACTCCAAATTCAGCCTCAGCCCTTTCTAATGTATTGATATTCTCTTTTATAAACTTTTTACCATCTGAAATTCTTTTTTTCTTGATGAAGATTGCTTTGTAATCGTCCCAAGTTTTAGTTTTTTCGGCAGGATTTGCAACTTTCCTAAGCATTTCATCTCTTCTTTTTGCATTTTGAAGAACCTCAATAACATAAGCTTCTTCAAAACCATGTTCATTCACAAGCTCATCAATTAACATCTGACTATCTTTATGCGTTGAGTAGTCTGCTTCTGAAAGAAAGCTAAATGTTAGAACAGTAATAAATAATAAATTCTTCATTTTTGCATTAATTTTTTATGTGATGCCATAGAAATAATTATTCCAAAGGCAATATAGAATGATAACAAAGATGAGCCACCTTTGCTTATAAAAGGCAAAGGCATTCCAACAACTGGAATAATTCCAACTACCATTGAGAGATTTATTAAGACAGTTGATAAAAATATTAGGCTCAATCCTCCTATTGTTAGTCTACAAAAGCGATCTCTTGCATTAAGTGCAAGATATAAACATCTAAGCAAAATAAATAAAAAGACGGTTAGGAGCAGGCATACTCCTATAAATCCAAACTCTTCTGCAATTACAGAAAAAATGAAATCTGTTTCTGTTTCTGGTAAAAAATCTAAATGAGCTTGTGAACCCATCTGATAACCTTTTCCTTGCAAGCCACCAGAACCAATTGCAATCTTTGATTGTGTGATATTCCAACCTGTTCCATAAGGATCTGCTGATGGATCTAGAAGAGTTAAAATTCTTTGTTGCTGAAAAGGCTCCAAGAAATTATTCCAAAAAAAAGGTAACGATAAGATAAATGCGATTGATGAGATTCCAATGAATTTCCAGCTTAATCCCGCTAAAAATAAAATATATATTCCGGACATAAGAATAACTAAGCTTGTCCCTAGGTCTGGTTGAATCCTAACTAAATTCACAATAATTAAAATTAAAATTAATGTGATAAATGTATTTAATAAGCTTATTGGAAGTTTCTTATCATATAGATATGCAGCCAAAAAAACAGGTAAGGTTATTTTTATAATTTCAGAAGATTGAAGAGTAAAGAAACCAAAATCAAGCCATCTTTTTGCACCATTTGCTTCCTTACCAATCAATAGCGTAAGCACAATTAATATTATCGATATTCCAAAAAATATTAATGAATTACTTTTATAAAAATTGGGATCCGGTTGACTTAAAAAAAACATCAGCGACAAGCCAAAAAGTACAAATATTGATTGCTTGATTACGACAACAGTATTTCCTTGAGATGCACTATATAAGAAAACCAAGCCCATGATTGACAGTAAAGATATTGAAATAAATAAATATTTATCAAAATAAATAGTTTTATTTCTTAAATTTAAAAAATTTTTCATTTTTTTAACAACGCATTCAGAATTTCAATTGCAACAGGTCCGGCAACTGACCCACCACTTTCACCATTTTCAATGACCACACTAACAGCATATTTTGGGTTTGGCATTGGGCCAAATGCAATAATAATTGCATGGTCTCTTTGGCCTTCGATCTCTCTAATAATTTTATAATCCTCTTTAGTTTCAGTACTCACGAGCTCAACAGTTCCAGATTTTGCAGCAATTGTATAGTCTTTTAGAGCTCGCAGTCTGCCTGCAGTTCCTTTTGGATTTTCTATCACTCCAATCATACTTTCATGAAGTTTTAACCAGTCACTTTCATCAATATTATTATTTGCAAAAATATTTTTTTTAACTTCTTTCTTGTTTTGGACAAAAGAAAATTTATTTAGTTCTCCTTTATTTGCAAGAAAAGATGCGTAGTATGCTAATTGAATTGGTGTTGCACTCATATAACCTTGGCCAACTCCTAGATTAACTGTATCTCCCTTAAACCAACCAAAATTAAGGTTATTCATTTTCCAAGATGGATTTGGTAGAAGGCCTGAGTCAGGCAAAAAACAATCAAGACAAACAATCTCACCAAAGCCAAAGTTTGATAAATGTTTAGTTAAGTCCTCTATCTCTGATTTATATGCTAGCGAAAAAAAGAAAGTATTTGAACTTTCTATTATTGCATCATTGAGATTGATGTTGCCATGACCACCTTTTTTCCAACCTCTATAAATTCGACCATCTTCAGGCAAGATGAAATATCCAGGATCGTGTAAAGTAAAGTCCCAATCAATTATATTATTTTCAATTCCGAAAAGAGCGATAGCAGGCTTTATAGTTGATGCGGGTGAATACCTTCCTTGCGCTGCTCTATCGAAAAATGGCTTTTCATCGTCATTGAGCAGAATGTTAAATTCCTTTTGCGTCATGCCATTAGCAATTTTATTTACTGAAAATGATGGTGAGCTTAGATATGTAACTATGGCTCCAGTATTTATATCTACTGCAACAACAGCGCCCCTTCTTCTGTTGAGTTGTTCATATGCCACCTTTTGACTTTCAAGATCTAGAGAAGTAAATAAATCCTTTCCATGGACCTCATCAAAAACCTCCAATTCATTTAGAAGTTTTCCAGATGCATCTACCTCAAATATTTTTTTTCCAAATCTACCTCTGATATACTCATCGTAAGTATATTCAAGACCAGTTTTACCAATAAGATACCCATTTGA